>CAMNOV010000012.1 GCA_946547105.1 uncultured Clostridia bacterium
ACCGCGCGCCGACGCTGCACCGCCTGGGCATCCAGGCCTTTGAGCCGATCCTGGTAGAAGGCCGCGCGCTGCGCCTGCACCCGCTGGTCTGCACCGCTTACAACGCCGACTTCGACGGCGACCAGATGGCCATCCACGTGCCTCTGTCCGCCGAAGCGCAGGCCGAGGCCCGCATCCTGATGCTCTCCGCCAACAACCTTCTCCGCCCGCAGGACGGCCACCCCGTCACGGTTCCGACGCAGGACATGATCCTCGGTTCCTACTACCTGACGATGGTCCGCATCGGCTCCGCCGAGAAGGGCGCAGAGAATCTGCTGGTGGACGATCCCGGCGACACCGGCCTGCAGCCCGGCACCGTGGTCTCCGGCGACGACATCTATGCCGCCAACCTCAAAGCCAAGGCCGAGGGCACGAAGCCTGCCACCTACAAGTCTCTGCTCTGCTACCGCGACTCGAACGAGGCCATCATGGCCTACAACGAGGGCATCATTGGCCTGCATGCGCCGATCCGTCTGCGCGTGACCAAAACTATCGACGGCGTGGAGCAGCACAAGGTCATCACCACCACCGTCGGCCGCATCATCTTCAACGAGCCCATCCCGCAGGATCTGGGCTACGTGGACCGCACCGATCCCGAGCATACCTTCGATCCCGAGATTGGCTTCCAGGTCGGCAAGAAGCAGCTGGGCGACATCATCGACCGCTGCATCAAGAAGTACGGCTTCACGATCTCCGCCGAGGTGCTGGACAGCATCAAGGCCCTGGGCTACAAGTATTCCACCAAGGGCGCTATCACGATCTCCGTTGCGGACATGACGGTCCCGAGCGCGAAGTACGAGCTGATCCACGCCACCGAGGAAGAAGTCGTCAAGATCGAGCGTCAGTACAAGCGCGGCTATATCACCGAGGACGAGCGCTACCGTCTGGTCGTCTCCGAATGGGAGCAGACCACGAAGGACGTTACCAATGCCCTGCAGAACGTGCTGGATGAGTACAACCCCATCTACATGATGGCAAACTCCGGCGCCCGCGGCTCGATGAACCAGATCCGTCAGCTGGCCGGTATGCGCGGCCTGATGGCCAACACCGCCGGCAAGACGATCGAGATCCCCATCAAGTCCAACTTCCGTGAGGGTCTGTCCGTTCTGGAGTACTTCATCTCCACCAGAGGCGCCCGTAAGGGCATGGCCGATACCGCTCTGCGTACGGCCGACTCCGGTTACCTGACCCGCCGCATGGTCGACGTCTGCCAGGACGTCATCATCCGCGAGAAAGACTGCGGCACCAGCGAAGGTGTCTGGGCCTCCGCCGTCTATGACCGCGGCCAGATGGTCGAGAGCTTCGGCACCGCCATCCACGGCCGTTTCCCGGCCGCTCCGATCACCGATCCCGCCACCGGCGAGCTGCTGTTCGACACCGATCACATGCTCATGCCCGAGGACGCCAAGGTGCTCGAGGCGCATGGCATCCACAAGGCCTTCATCCGCAGCGTGCTGACCTGTGAGGCATCCACCGGCGTGTGCGCCAAGTGCTACGGCATCAACCTTGCCATCGGCATGCCGGTCAATGCCGGCGAGGCGGTCGGCGTCATCGCCGCACAGTCCATCGGCGAGCCCGGCACGCAGCTGACGATGCGTACCTTCCACACCGGCGGCGTCGCGGGCGACGACATCACCCAGGGTCTGCCCCGTGTCGAAGAGCTGTTCGAGGCCCGCAAGCCCAAGAAGATGGCCGTTCTGTCCGAAACCTCCGGCACGGTCACCATCGAAGAGGCCAAGAAGGGCGTCATGTACAACATCACCGTCACCAACGAGGCCGAGGGCAGCACCAACGTTTACACGGTGCCTCACTCTGCCGGTATCCTGGTACACAACGGCGACCACGTCGACCGCGGCCAGGAGCTGACCTCCGGTTCCCTCAACCCGCATGACGTGCTGCGCATCCGCGGCGTGAACGACGATGAGTTCGGCCGCCAGGGCGTGCGCAGCTACATCACCAGCGAGGTCCAGAAGGTCTACCGTCAGCAGGGCGTCGACATCAACGACAAGCACATTGAAGTCATCGTCCGACAGATGATGCGCAAGGTGCGCGTGGAAGAGGTCGGCAGCACCGATCTGCTCTCCGGCACCACGGTGGATATTTCCGTGGTCAAGGCCGCCAACAAGAAGATCGACGCTCGCATCGCCGCCGGCGAAGAGGGACTCAGCCATGCGACCTACACGCAGCTGCTGATGGGCATCACCAAGGCTTCCCTCGCCACCGACAGCTGGATGTCCGCCGCATCCTTCCAGGAGACCACCCGCGTGCTCACCGATGCTGCCATCAAGGGCAAGGTGGACCGTCTGGTCGGCCTGAAGGAGAACGTCATCATCGGCAAGCTGATCCCGGCCGGCTCCGGTCTGGAGATTTACCGCGACTTCGAGGAGCAGACCGACGAGACCATCGAGGCCGAGCCCGAGGAGTACGTGGATCTGAGCGCCCTGGTCAGCAAGACCAACGCCCTCTGATCCTGAAACAATGAAAAATCCCGGTTCTTTGGAACCGGGATTTTTTATGATTCGGTTTTCTTACGGCTGCCTGGCAGGATCTCAATCCCGTGCCGGACCAACGCGCTCAGGATCTCGTCGCGCAGGGTGCCGCCGCCGGCGGCCGCCAGCTTCCGGAGCGAGGCAAAGGCGCTGCGCTGCAGCTCGGGGTCCATATTGCGGACGGCGGCCAGGATCGCATTGACCGTCGCAACCGGCTCCGTTTTCATCTCATGCAGCGTCAGAGCGCCGGAGCTTTCCATGGAGTCAAAGACCGCGCGGACAAAATCGGCACGCTGCTGCTCGTTGAGCTCGTCCAGCCAGCGGTGGAGCGTCTCATCCATGAAGATACTGGAGGCGGAACGGCTGTCCGCCGCCTCGAAACAAGGGCCGAGGACCTGCCAGGTATAGGGATTGTGCTGCTCCAGACCGGAGGCGCTGTTGCGGATGATCTTTTTCTCCTTCTTGGTGCTCAAAAGGATCCCGATCAGGGACGCTTCGGGGATCACGGCTGCGGTTTTCCCGAGAATGCTTTGGATCTGCAGGCTTTCGGCCAACTCCTTGTGAAAACCGGGGGCGTCGTTGGCGTAAATGCGCAGGATACGCTTTTCCCGCACTTCGCTTTCGCAGAAAGCTGCGGCATAGACGGAGAAATTGCCGCCCTTCGAGTGACCGCAGACGCGGATCGGCCCGTCATATGTGGCGGCGAGCCGGTTGAGATAGGCCACGGCCTCCAGCTGACCGGCCGTGTGGTCCTGAAAGCTGAAGTTGAAATCCTCACGCCAGCCGACGATGGAGTCGTCGGTACCGCGAAAGGCCGCACAAACCGATCCGTCCTCCCAGAAGATGCTCAGCGCTGCCAGCTGCAGCTCCCGGTCCGGGTCAATGTGATTGATGAAACCGCCCAGCTGAAGGGAGCCGAAGCGTTTGCATTTTGCCGCCTTCCGCAGCAGCGGACCGGGATCGTTGACGCCCTGAGACTGATCGATCCCCAGTGCCTGGTAGCGTTCGCACACCTCGGTCAGGCTCATCTGCGGCCGCGGATCCTCGCTCAGGATCTCACCCAGGTCCAGATAGGCCAGCTCCGCCATGATGAGGCCGTCCACCTCGTTAAAGCTGGAATCGCGCAGATTCAGATCGCCGCGCCAGTCGATATAATCCAGTATGTTTGCCATTTGATCTCCCTCTATTTTGTTTTACTATTATAATCACATCTTTTGCAGAAAGCAAGCGGGTGAAAATTGAAAACGAATTTCAATTTGTCTTGACATCGGGAAAAAGCATGCTATAATCTGAAAACGGTTATCAATTTCAATGCGAGGCATACTCATGAGCGAAAAGAATCCATACAAGACGAAACAGCGGGAGGAGTTGCTGAATTTCCTCCGAACGACGGACTCCGACCATATTACGGTGGGCGAGGTCTGCGGCCATTTCCAGCGCTGCGGCTGCCCCATCGGCACGGCGACCGTCTACCGGCATCTGGAGCGCATGGTGGACGAGGGCCTGGTCAACAAATATACCATTGATGCCAACAGCCCCGCCTGCTTTGAATACGTCGGGCTGGACAGTCATGGGGGAGAGGCCTGCTTCCACTGCAAGTGCGAAAAATGCGGCCGCCTGATCCACCTTCACTGCGAGGAGCTGATGGGTCTGAGCGAGCACGTGCTGACACACCACGGCTTTTCCATCAATCCGCTGCGCACAGTCTTTTATGGTCTGTGTGACGATTGCAGGGAGGCGGAGGCATGAAAAGACTGCTTGCGCTGATCCTTGCGGCGGCGCTGATGCTGTCGCTGCTTGCCGGCTGCGGCTCGGCACCGGCGGAGGAGACGGGGGAACTGAAGATCGTCACGACGATCTTCCCGCTGTATGACTGGACGAAGAATCTGCTCGGCGATCGGGCGGAGGAGGTCTCGCTCACGATGCTGCTGGACGACGGCGTGGATATGCACTCCTTCCAGCCTGCGGTGAGCGATATGATCTCCGTGTCCTCCTGCGATCTGCTGATCTACGTGGGCGGCGAATCCGACGCCTGGGTCGCTGACGCGCTGAAAGAGCGTGCAAACCCCGATATGATCGCGCTGAACCTGATGGACGTGCTCGGAGAGCGCGCGCTGCAGGAGGAGCTGGTCGAGGGCATGCAGGGAGAGGCGGACGACGCGGCAGACGAGCATATCTGGCTCTCGCTGCGAAACGCCGAGATCCTGTGCGCTGCGATCCGCGACGCGCTGATCGAACTGGACGGCGAGCACAGCCGCGCCTATGAGGCCGCCTTCGCGGTTTATGACGCAAAGCTGCAGCAGCTCGACGCCGATTATACGTCCGCGATCGGCGCTGCGCCGCATCACACGCTGATCGTCGCCGACCGTTTTCCGTTCCGGTACCTGGTCGAGGATTACGGCCTGGATTATTACGCCGCCTTCTCCGGCTGCGAGGCCGAGACGGAGGCCAGTTTCGCCACGGTCATTTTCCTGGCCGGGAAGGCGGACGAGCTCGGCGTCGGAAATCTCTGCGTGATCGAGACCTCGGACGGGAAGCTTGCGCGTACGGTGAACGAGAACACCCAAAAACGCGACCTCGGCATCCTGACGCTGCACTCGATGCAGGGCACCGTCGGCGACGGGGATTATCTGTCGCTGATGGAACAGAATCTGAATGTGTTGAAAGAGGCATTGAACTGAAGCATGGCGATATTGACCTGTGACAATCTGAGCTTCGGCTATGAGGGGCGCGCGCTGATCCGCAGCCTGAGCTTCACGGTGCAGGCGGGGGACTACCTCTGCATCGTCGGCGAAAACGGCTCCGGCAAATCCACGCTGATGCGCACGATCCTCGGCCTGCAAGCGCCGATCTCCGGCAAGGTGATCTTCGGCGAGGGGCTGAAGCAGACCGAGATCGGCTATCTGCCGCAGCAGACCCTCGTCCAGCGTGATTTCCCGGCCTCGGTCCGTGAGATCGTGCTCTCCGGCTGCCAGGGGCGGCTGGGACTGCGCCCGTTTTACGGCGCGCAGGAGAAACAGCGCGCCGCGGAGGCCATGGAGAAGCTGGGCATCGCCGGGCTGTCCGGCCGCTGCTACCGGGAGCTCTCCGGCGGGCAGCAGCAGCGCGTGCTGCTGGCACGCGCGCTCTGCGCCACGGAAAAGCTGCTGCTTTTGGATGAGCCGGTGGCCGGACTCGACCCGATGGCAACCGAGGAGATGTACCGTCTGATCGAGCAGCTGAACAAGGAGGGGACCACCCTTATCATGATCTCCCACGACATGCACTACGCCCTCGGCCACGCTAGTCACATCCTGCAGATCGGCAGCGACTGGTTTTTCGGCAGCAAGGCGGATTATCTGCGCAGCGCCGTCGGGCGCAATTACCTGCGCGGAAAAAGGGAGGCGCGGACATGAGCCTGCTTTTGAGCTATCTGCAATACCCTTTCGTGCGCTACGCGCTCATCGTCGGTACGCTGATCGCGCTTTGCTCGTCGCTCTTCGGCGTGACGCTGGTGCTCAAGCGCTTTTCCTTCATCGGCGACGGTCTGAGCCACGTGGCCTTCGGCGCGATCGCTGTGGCCACGGTGCTGCACCTGAACAACCAGATGCTTTTCGTTCTGCCGGCGACGGTGCTCTGTGCCGTGCTGCTGCTGCAGGCCGGGCAGAACGCCAAAATCAAGGGCGACGCCGCGATCGCGATGCTGTCCGTCGGCGCGCTGGCCATCGGCTATCTGCTGATGAACCTGTTTTCCACCTCCTCGAACCTCTCCGGCGACGTCTGCTCCACGCTCTTCGGCTCCACCTCCATCCTGACGCTGACGAAGACGGAGGTCTGGCTGAGCATCGGTCTATCGCTGCTGGTCGTGGCGGTCTTCGTTCTGTTTTATAATAAGATCTTCGCAGTTACCTTTGACGAGGGCTTTGCCCGGGCCACCGGACTGCCGGCTTCACTCTACAATCTGCTGATCGCGGTCATCATCGCGGTCATCATCGTTCTGGCGATGAATCTGGTCGGCTCGCTGCTGATCTCCGCGCTGGTGATCTTCCCGGCGCTGTCCGCGATGCGGCTGTTCAAGAGCTTCCGCGCCGTCACGATCTGCTCGGCCGTTCTCTCGGTCGTCTGCGCCTTCTCCGGCATCGTGATCTCGATCCTGGCGGAAACGCCGGTGGGCAGTACAGTCGTCGCGGTGGACATCGCCGCTTTCGGGATCTTCTGTCTCGCAGGAAAACTGAAAAAGGCATGAAAAGAGCCGCTTCAGAAAGAAGCGGCTTTTTTTGTATACTCAATCGGTTCGGAAGCCCTCTCCGTGAACCTCGGTGGAGTCGGTGACGTAGGTGAAGGCCCTGGGATCGGCCTCCTTGATTAGGCGCAGGGTCTGCGCCAGAACGCGCCGCCGCGTGACGGTGACGATGATCTGCTTGTTCTCCTTCGTATAGCCTCCGAGCGCGGGGATCACGGTGGTGCCGCGGTCGGTGTGCGTGTTGAGAAGCTCCGTGACCTCCTCACCGCGCTCGGTGACCGTGTAGATCACCTTGGCGTAATCCACGCCCTGGGTGATCGTGTCGATCATCTTGGAGGAGACAAAAATGGCGATCGAGGAATAGATTGCAACCTCGATGTCCTTGAATACGATCACGGCGAAGGCGACGACGCTCGCGTCGATGAACAGCAGCAGTGTGCCGCTCGGCACATTGGGCAGCACGCGCCGCACCATCAGAGCCGCCAGATCGGTGCCGCCGGTCGTGATTCCGCGCAGGAACAGCAGCCCCAGGCCGAGACCGGAGATCGCGCCGCCGAAGACCGCGGCGATCAGCATATCGTTGGTATAGGCGATGTGCAGCGACGTCGTGAAATCAATAAAGAAGCTCATCAGCGGCACAGACAGCAGCGTGAAGACAAGCGTCTTTTTGCCCAGCAGCTTCCAGGCACCGAGCAGTAGCGGCAGATTCAGAATCAGCGTCCAGGCGCCGACGCTGAGCGTCGGGAACAGATAGGCCAGCGCCGTCGCCAGACCGGACACGCCGCCCGGTGCGATGTCGTTGGGTACCGTGAAGATGGCGAGCGGGACGCCGACCAGCGCCGTGCCGCAAAAGGTAAAAAGGAGATCCAGAAGGAGCTCTTTCAGCGGATAGTTTTTCATGCTTTCGTATACCTGCTTTTTATTTCGGTTTTGCAATTATAGCGCAAAATCTTCTGCTTGCCAAGCCTCAGCCCCAGAAAAGGCGGCAGATCCAGGCGGCGGAGAGAAAGCAGGCGAGGTCGGCGCAAAGCGCTGCGGGGATGGCCCAGCGCGTTTCGCGCACGCCGGCGGCGGAGAAATAAACGGCAATGACGTAAAAGGTCGTTTCGCTCGAACCGATCATCACTGCAGCGGTCCGTCCGATCAGTGAATCTGCGCCGTAACGCGCGATCAGCGCCGAGGCTTCCGCAAGTGCGCCGCTGCCAGAGAGGGGACGGATCAGCATCAGCGGCGCCGTTTCCTCCGGCACGCCGAGCCTGCGCAGCAGGGGGGCGGCGAGATCGACGAGATACTCGCCCAGCCCCGAGGCGCGCAGCACGTAGATCAGCGAAAACAGCAGCACCAGCGCCGGCAGCAGCTCCAGCGTCAGCCTCAGGCCTTTCCCGGCGCCGTCCAGCAGCGCGGCATAGACGTCATGGCCGCGGAGATGGGCATACAGGCACAGAAAGCCCATCAGAATCAGAGGCGTCAGCGACAGCAGGGCCATATTCGCTTGAAAAAAGCCGCCGCGCCCAGACCGGCACAGACGGAACAGGCCGAACTGAGCCAGACGGCGGGAAGAATGTCAAACGGTGCCTTTGCCCCGGCCGAAGCGCGCACGGCTGCGATCGTCCCGGGGATCAGCTGAAGGGAAGCCGTATTGATCACCACGAGCAGCGAAAGCTCGTCCCGTGCTGCCGCGCCGAGCGATGCCATGCCACGCGCTGCCCGGATCCCTGCCGGCGTGGCTGCATTGCCGAGACCGAGCAGATTGGCGCTGAGATTTTCACTGAGCGCAGAAAGGACCTCACCACTCTGTGAAGAGCGCGGAAATAGACGGCACAGCAGCGGCCGCAGCAGACGGGAAAGCCGGGCGGCCAAGCCGCTGCGTTCTGCAAGCTCCATCCAGGCATTCCAGTAGCAGAGGCTGCCGGCGATCCCAAGACAGAAGGGGATCGCCTCCTGCGCGCCAGTCAGCAGCGCGGTTCCCGCCTGCGCTTCGCTGCCGCTGAGCACGGAGAAATACAAGGACAGCAAAAAGAGCAGCGTGAACAGAGTTCCAAGCATCGACAAGAATCCTCCCGAACCGTAATCGTTCAACTATTTGCGGTAAATTTTCCATAAAATGTACACCAATCGCCGATTTTTTGGAAATAACAAAAAAATAAATGTTAATTTTTTGTTTCATTGCACGCAAAATAATTTACAACGATCAAAAAATGTGATATAAACAATCATAATCAACTCCGGAGGGGGCATTAACCATGAAATCCACAGGCATCGTGAGAAAAGTTGATGAGTTGGGCCGTATCGTTTTGCCGATCGAGATGCGGCGTACGCTCGATATTGCCGAGAAGGATGCACTGGAAATCTATGTTGAGGGGGACAGCATTATTCTGCGCAAATATCAGCCTGCCTGTATCTTTTGTGATAATATGAAAAATGTGATCTCCTTCCAGGGGAAGAATATCTGCTCGGACTGTCTCGAGAAAATCAAAACAAAGTTCTGAACATAGAATAGAATGAAACGGAAAACGATCCGCAGAGCCATCGGCTTTGCGGATCGTTTGCGTTTTGGGATTATTCGGTTTTTGCCGGGTCGCCGAGGAAATAGGCCATGACCCGGTAAAGCGGCTGAAACAGCACCAGCGTCAAAATGAAATTGCCGCCGCAGTGCGCCAAATCGAAGGGGATACCGTTGACCCACATGGCCAGGAACATCTCCCAGCCGCCGTTGATGGCGAAGTATTCCAGATACATCAGCGGCCCGAAGACAAGGCCGAAGACCGCCGCAACGACAGCCCAGATCAGCGCGGAGCGGTTCTTTCGCATCAGCATGGCAACGGCCAGCAGCAGCGGCCAGGTGTAAAGATAGCCGAACCACCAGATGTGAAAGCCGTTGACCAGGCCTTCCAGCATCACATAAATGCCCACGCTGAACATGCCCTTCCAGCCGAAAAAAACGGCGCAGAGGATGATCAGCACGGCGTTGATGTTGATGTTGGGCAGGGCGTACAGCGCCTCCTTGGCGGCGAAGATCAGCGCGCCCATCAAAGGCAGCAGCGCGATCTCCCGGACGCTGAGCTTACCAGCCGACGGTGAAGACGATCTCATAGTGGTCGCCGTCGGCGATCATGGTGTCGTCCACGCCGGTCATCAGCATTTCACCGCCCTTGGTGAAGCACCACCACTCCTGCTTTTCGCTGTTGGTCCCTTCGCCGTCAACAGTGGTGACAAAGAGGCCATACTCGCTCTCGTCGCCCTGAACCAGGTTTTCCTGCTCCAGTGCGCCGCGCAGGTTCAGCGCTTCGGTGGTGATGACAAATTCCTTTTCGCTTCCGTCGGCATGCGTCACGCTGACCGTGATCGTAACCTCGTCAGCTTCCGCTTCTGCGGGTTCGGCAGACTCGCCCTCGGCGGGCGCTTCGGCAGGCTCGGTCTGTTCTTCCTCCGCGGGAGCTTGCTCGGGAGCTTCTGCCGCAGGCGCGGCCGGTTCCTCAGTCGCAACGGCGGCGGGGTGCCTGTCAGGCGCCGCGGGGCGGAGCGCAGCCCAGGCGATGATCGCGCCGAGGACCAGTACAAGCAAAATGGCCACGGCGATGATCGCTTTTCTGTTGTTCTTGTTGGACATCAAATCCTCTCCTTTCTTTGTTCAGCCTTTCGGCTATCGAATATCGCCTGAAGCAAAAGAGAGAGCCGGCTGCAGGCCGGCTTCCGTTTTGTCCGGGTACCGCGGAACTTCATGCGACGCCGGCAGTTTGTTTTGCCGGCACGGGCAGGTTTTCTGACTTCGCGAACAGATGCTGTTCGGCTTCACAGTGACGGCCTCGCGAGGGATTTTCACCCAGATTCCCCTGTTGACTGCCTGGCCGGAGTCGGCAGATCCCGCTTCGATTGCTTGCGTGGGCAGTATATCACGCCCTGTCAGAATCTTCAAGATTTCGGTCGAAACATTATAAATTAAGAGGATTAAAAATTTTGTCGAATGAAGTCAAACTCTTGACGAAATGATTTCAACGATGTATTATGAATTTGTAAAATTGTATACATAAGAGGAATTGGGCTACAATTCCTTTGACAGCATAGAATGGAGGATCGCCATGAAAATCATCCCTGAAGTGAAGTGCCGTCGCTGCGGTGAAAGCTTCTCCGCCCTGCGCACGACCTGCCCGAACTGCGGAACGCGCCGCGTCGCCCAGAGCACGCGTACCCCGGCCGCCACGCCCAGCAGCACGGCTGGCACGGCCGCCTATGAGCGCGCCAACGTCAACACCAGATGGCAGATGATTTTCGGCCTGATCCTTGTCGCTGCGGTGATCCTGGCGGTGATCGTGATGGTCGCCACCGGCCTGAACGACGATTCCTACGGCACGACCAAGCCCTCCAAGGCGCCCAGAGGCAATACGACCGTCGAAGAAACGGCGGACGTCGCCCCCACGCCCGAGGCTGTTCCGACCCCGACGCCCAGCCCCACGCCCAGCATCCAGAGCCTGGAGATCCGCTACACCTACGACGACAGGAAGCGTGATGACGTAACGGTGAAGATCGGCGAGACTCTGCCGCTCTACGCGGCGATCATGCCCTCCGATATCGCCGGCCGCGTTGAATGGCGCCTCGATGACGACGGCAAGGACGCCTTCATCATCAAGGAGGACAGCGAGAACGCCAACCACATCACCGTGGAGTGTGTCGGCAGACTGCCGGAAGGCGTCGGCGGCGTGTATATCTACGCCAGCGTCTACGGCCAGGAAGTCAAGTGCATGCTGCACGTCAACGGCTGATCAACACAAGAATAAGTGATTTGCTCCGGCGCTTTATAGCGCCGGAGCATTTTCATTTCCTTAAATTCTTTGCCAGCTCTTGCAATTCCGACCAGGAATGGTAAAATAAAGTATTCATGTGAATTCTTGATCGCAGGATGGGTATCAGATGAAAAGAATGAAAAAACTGCTTTGCCTGTTTGCGGCGCTTTGCCTGCTGCTGGTGATTTGCCCGGCCGCCCGGGCAGAGGAGCCGGCGGCGGGAGATGAACGCTTTGACGGAAAAACCTGGGAGGAGATCATCCAGGACTTCCTGGAGGAGCACAGGACCTACGCGGAAGGCGTCGGCCTCGGCTACTACAACACCGTTACCGGCGACGAGCAGTACTACAATCCCGACACCTATTTCGTGGCGGCCAGCATGTTCAAGGTTCCGCTGAACATGCTTTACTGCGAAAAGGTCTCCAGCGGCGAGATCGACTGGGACACCAATATCTGGGGCTACAGCTACGAGTACTTGCTGGAGGGCACGATCATCGACTCCAACAACGAACTGGCGGAGAAGCTGTGGCGGGCCTACGGCGTCGGGAAAAACGTTCCGTACCGCTACTACCGCGAGCAGATCGCGCCCTATATGGGTGAGGACCCGGAAAACGTCGATCCGCTCTATTACAAAAACAATCTCTTTACCGCGCGGCAGATGATCACCTGCCTGCGCCTGCTGTATGACAATCCCGACCGCTTCCCGCGCCTGCTGGACACGATGAAGCGCGCCGAGCCGAAACGCTATTTTCTGAACCACCCGCAAAAGGTGGAGGTCGCCCATAAATACGGCTATGTGGTCGAGGACGATATCTTTTATCTCAACGACTGCGGCGTCTGCTATACCGAGGATCCGATCATCATCGTGGCTTTTACCAAAGGGATCCACGAGCCTTACGCCTTTCTGGCCGATTACTGCACGCTGATGATCGACTACGCCGAGTATCAGACGGCGCAGCGTCAGGAGGAAGAGCTGCGCAAAAGCCGCGAGGCGGCGGTGCAGGCCATGAATCCGACGACGGAAACTGCCAGTGAGAGCGGTACGGTCGAAACGAAGCAGGGAACCCCTGCCGCTGCGGAAACAAAAGAGGAAGCAAGCGTCGATCTTGCCAGACCTCTGATGACGGTCGTGGTGTTCGGCCTAACAGCGGCCGCTCTTGTCGCCCTGCTGAAACTGCGCGCCAAAAAGCAGCTCAAGCTGCGCTGGGCGATCCCGTCGCTGCTGTTTGCCTCGGCCGCCCTGCTGCTTTGCATCTACGCGCCCGGCATGACAACGGCGGTCACAGCAAGCGAGCAGAAAAAGGCAGATCCGCAGGAGAGCGTCAGCCGCTTCTTCGACTCGCTGATCCGGAAGGACTATCCCTCCGCCTACGATTGCCTGTATGATTATGCGTCGCTCGGCCTGGAGGACAGGCCGCAGAGCGAGGCGGCGCAGCGCATGGCTGAAGCGCTGCTGGACAGCTATTCCTATACGCTGTACGGCGACTGCGCGGTGGACGGTCTCCATGCGCGCCAGCAGGTGATCTTTGAGATGCTGGATCTGGACGCCATGCAGGCCGATCTGAAAACCGGCACGGAAGAAGCGGTGCAGAGGCTGAGCGAGGAGCTGCCGCGCAGCCAGGTCGTGGACGAAGAGGGCAATTTCCTGCCCGAACTGACCGACCAGGCCTATTTGGAAGCGCTCAATGAGCTGCTGGAGCATCCGGGCCGCTACCGTACCAGCGTGGGACTGAACCTGCAGCTGTATTATACCACGGATGGCTGGCGCATCCTCACGGACAGCCAGCTGATTCAGGCGCTGAGCGGTCACTCGACCGCGACGAGAGGAGGGGACGGCGCATGAACGAAACCAAACGCAGCCACAGCCGTCCGGCTCCGCAGGCTTCCGGCGGTCTGCCGCTCGGAATGACGCTGCTGACGATCGCGCTGATCCTCGTTTCCGTGCTCTGCCTGCGCTGGCTGCTGTTCAGCATCCATTCGGACGCGACCGTCAGGAAACAGCAGAGCACGCCGACAGGCATTGCTCAGGCGGAGAAAACGGGAAAGGTCGATTTTGCCTCAAAGCTGGAAATCTATGCCAACAACTCTGCCAGCGACGCGCTGTCTGACCTGGTCTATATCAAAAAGATCTACAAGATCCCCGAAAATGATCTGGTCGCGCCGAAACCGGATGAGAGCAAATACGGCGTGACGGACGATCCTGATGAGGTTCAGGCCGTCGTCGATGCGGCGTCCGAGCTGCTGGAGGGACGGGAGCTGATCTGGAACAAGAACATCGTGCGGATGGAAAACACCGACATGCGCTATTATCGGGACGATACGATCCTGGCAATCACCTGGAAGGAAGGCATCGGCGGCGGGGCCGTCACCTTTGCGGAAGTTGTGATCGCCGACGGCTCGCAGCTTCGCCGCGCTCTGTCCGGCAACAGCTTCGGCTCCGGCATCCGCATGAAGGCCACCGAAATGGCCGCTGCTGCCAACGCCGTCATCGCCATCAACGGCGATTTCTACGATAACCGACAGATCGGCCTGTCGGTTTACCAGCGCCAGATCTGCCGCAACCGCGGCGTCGCGCTCGACAGCTGCTTCTTCACCGCCTCCGGCGACATGCTGATGACCCATCACGGAGAGCTGGTCACCGATGAGGACGTGCAGAAGTATATCGAGGAAAACGACGTGGTCTTTGCCATCTCCTTCGGTCCGATCCTGGTCGAAAACGGGGAGCTGCAGACCATCTATAACTATCCGGTCGGCGAGATCGAATCCAATTACTCCCGCGCCGCCATTGCGCAGAAGGGCGAACGCCACTATCTGCTGATGACCATCGGCCAGGAGGGCAATTACAGCCAGCGCTGCCAGATCAATATGGCAGCCCAGATCATCTACAGCAAGGGCGTGGACAGCGCCTATGCGCTCGACGGCGGGCAGACGGCCACCATGGTCATGCAGAACCAGACCGTCAACCGCGTGGACTGGGATGAGGAACGCACGATGAGCGATATCATTTATTTCGCCACCGCGATGCCGGAAGAGGGGTGAGCCGATGAATCCGATTGCTATGATCCTCGGCAGCCATGTGATCTACTGGAACGCCGTGGTGATCGTCCTGGGCGTGGCCGCCTGCTTCTGCCTGACGATGGCACTCTTTACCGCGCACGGAGGCCGGGCCGCAGCCGTCTGGCTGCTGCTGCCGCTGGCGATCGCGCTGTCGCTGCCGCTGGCGCGCTTGATCAACTGGTACTGTCACAGTGAGAAATACCTGAGCTTCTGGAAGGCCATGACCGATTACAGCCGGGGCGATTACTGCCTGGCGGGCGTGATCCTCGGCACGGGCCTTGCGGGACTGATCGTCTATCTCCTGGGCTTTACGCAGAATCTGCGCCGCCTGTACGACTGCCTGGCGCCGGGCGCCGCGCTCGGTATTGCATTCATCCGCCTGAGCGAGATCTTCACTAATGCAGACCGTGCCAAGGCCGTGGTCACCGATCCCGCCTTCCAGCGTCTGCCCTTCAGCACCGAGATCACGTCGACGGGGGAGTGGCGCGTCGCCACCTTCTTCTTCCAGTTCGTGATGATGCTGGTCATTTTCGTGCTGCTGATGCGCTTTTTTGTCAGGCGCCGCCGCTGGCCGATGAAGGCAGGGCAGCCGCGCGACGGGAACGTGGCGCTGATGTTCCTCACCTGGCTCAGCGCGCTCGACGTGATGGCCGACAGCAGCCGCTATGACGCGAGTTTTCTGCGGCTCAACGGATTCGTCAGCATGGTGCAGATCGTCTCCGGTGTCACGCTGCTGGTCATTCTGATCATTTACAGCCGCCGCTCCATTCGCGCTAATGGACTGCGGCCCAAGCTGGTGATCCTCTGGGGCGTCTTTCTCCTGGCGATCGGGCTGACCGGCTTCCTGGAATGGCTGGTGCAGCGCCATGGCAACTGGTATCTGTTCTGCTACTTTCTGATGGGGCTGAGCTGCCTGACCGTTGCGGTGGTGAATTATCTCGCGTATCTCAGCGTCTGCGGAGAGAAAAAGAAAAAACGCGTCTGATCAAAACATATATTCCCGCGGGACAATCCCGCGGGAATTTTTATTTCTGAAATCGGCGGTTCGGCTCTTGCATTTACAGACGAGAATGGTAAAATCATAAAAGAAATTGACTATGGGATGGAATCTGGATGAATCCTGTTTTAGATATACTGTTATTTCAGCCGCCTTCTGCGCCGGTCCTTCGGCTGACGATGATCCTTTTGATCGCGGCGGCACTGGAAGCGCTGGGCGGATTGCTTCTGATCCGGAAGAAAACCGCGGCCAAGACCGTGCTGGCGGCCATGAGCTTTCTCTCGGCGGCCGCGGCGCTGATCCTTCTGATCCTGCCCGCCGCCGAGGTCCTTGACCCTATCCCGCGGCCCGAGCTGAAACCGAAGGGAGACCCGCGCGACACGGCGGCCGCATTTTTTGATGCCCTCCGTTCCGGCGATGCTCAGACGGCCGCTTCATTGCTTGAAGGCGAGGGACAGTTGCTGATCGGCGATCCAACGGAAGACGAGCCCGTGCAGCTCGTCCGGCAGGCGATGATCGACGCCTGCTCCGTTCACCTGCGCGGCGGAAGCGTGATCGAAGGGCGGGACGCCAAGCAGAGCGTTTCCCTGACGGCGCTGGATCTGAACACGCTGCAGGAGGAGCTGAACCGCGAGACGGAGGCGGAGCTCCGCGCGCTGTGCGAGCTGCGGCCGCGGCGCTTCCTGGCGGATGAGAACGGCGCCTTCCTGCCGGAAGTCAGACGGGAGGTCTGGGCGGCGTCGCTGTCACGGGCGCTGGAGCATCCGGAAAACTATACGCAGACGGCTGAATTGCAGCTTGCGCTGCACTACGTTCCGCTCGGCTGGCGGATCACGGATGCGGAAGAACTGCTGAATATCGTCAATGGCGGCGTTTCGGACGCTTCCGCCGAAGAATGGGCGGCGCGCTCGCTCGCCGAGGCAAGCGGCGGGCTTGTCTATGACCGCCCGGTTTATACGGTGGCCGAGGACGCGCCGGCCGGACCGGCCTTCAACGCGGCCAACTACGTCTATACGGACGATCCCGCCGTCGTGCAGCAGATCGTGGATTCCGCCGCCGTGCTGATGGACGGACAGGAGCTTTGCTGGAATCCGTCGATCCGGCGCCTGGACGGCAGCAAGATCGTCTGCTACTGCGACGATACGATCCTGATGATCTGCTGGAAGGAGATCGTCGACGACTGCTGCCTCAGCTTCTGCGAGGTCAAGATCGCACACGGCTCGCAGCTGCGGCGCAGCCTGGCCGGCGGCAGCTACAGCAGAGGTCCCGGCACGCGCATCAAGGAATCGGAATTCGCCAAAAGCGTCAACGCGGTGGCTTCGATCAACGGCGACTTCTACGATTACCGCAACCTCGGCATCACGGTTTATCAGCGCGAGGTTTATCGCAACAACCCGGCGCTGCTCGATTCCTGCTTCTTTACCGCCTCCGGAGACATGCTCTTTTCCCATCGCGGGGAGCTGATGGGGGAGGGAGAGGCCGAGCAGTTCGTTCGGGATAACGACGTGGTCTTCGGTCTGGCCTTCGGGCCGATCCTGGTGGAAGACGGAGAGCCGACCTACACGGTCTCCTATCCCGTGGGCGAGGTGCAGTTCCATTACAGCCGCGCCGCGATCGGGCAGCTGGATCATCTGCATTATCTGCTGATGACGGCCGGCTTCGACGCCTGGTACGGAAACGTCCCCGATATCAACCGCACGGCGCAGTATATCGCGGCCAGGGGCGTGGACAAAGCCTATGCCTTGGACGGCGGTGGAACGGCGGAGATCGTGGTGGACGGAAAGCCCTACAACCACGTGGACTTTGACATCGAACGTCCCGTGAGCGACATCATCTATTTCGTCACGGCGCTGCCGGAAGAATAATAAAGATCGCGGCGACTCGCTGGAGTCGCCGCGATCTTTATTATTGTTATTTGCTTTCCGCTTCGGTTTCGTCCGGGGCGGTTTTTTCGTCGGCGTCGATGCGCTCGACCAGGATTTTTTCCACTCGGCGGCCGTCCATTTGCAGCACGGTCACCTTCAGATCGCCGGTCTGGAACACGGTGCCCGGCTCCGGGAAGGAGCCGTATTTTTCCACTGTCCAGCCGCCGACGGTCTCGCTTTCAACATCGAAATCCTCTTCGGGGATCTCCAGCAGCTCGCGGAAATCGTCGATCACCATGTCGCCGTCCAGCTCGTATGCGCCGCTGGGCCGCTGCACGACCTCTTCCTCCACGGTGTCGGTCTCGTCCCAGATATCGCCGACGATCTGCTCCAGCACGTCCTCCATCGTCAGCACGCCCAGCATGCCGCCGTATTCGTCGGCGACGATGGCCAGGTGCTGGCGCGCTTTGCGAAGCTGGCTGAGCACCGCCGGCAGCTTCATCGTTTTGTAAACGTAGCAGGGCGGCATCAGAAGCTTGCGGATATCGGCGCGGCCGTCGTCGGTCATCGCCTTGAGGAAATGGTTGAGATACAGTACGCCGATGATGTTGTCGATGCTGTCCTCATAGACCGGCAGGCGGGAATAGGGCGCGTCCTCGATCTGCGCGAGGATATCTTCCCAGTCGTCATCGATGTCGATGGCCTGCACGTCCACGCGCGCGGTCATGACCTCGGAGGCGGAAATATCGGCAAAGTCGATGGCCGCCTGCACCAGCTCGGACTGATCCTCGTCCAGGACTTCCTCGTCTTCCGCCGTTTCAATGATGGACTGCAGCTCTTCTACGGCCTCGTCCGGGTCTTCGTCGTCCTCCGGCTTCATGCCGATCGTGACCAGTTTGACCAGCAGAACCACCAGCCAGATCAGCGGGAAGAGCACGATCATCAGGCCGCGGATCACGTAGGCGTTTCGCAGCGCGATGCGGTTGGCGTTTTTCTTGGCGGTGATCTTGGGGATCGTCTCGCCGAAGATGATGACCAGCAGGGTCAGGATCAAGGTCGCCAGCCAGGTATAGCGATCGGAGCCCATCAGCAGGATCACCAGCACGGAGGCCAGCGACGAAGCCGCAATATTGACCAGGTTGTTGCCGATCAGAATCGCACTGAGCGCGTCGTCAAAGCGTCCGGTGATCTTCAGCGCGGTGCCGGCGCGGTTCGAGCCGTCGTCGCGCATGTTTTCCAGCCGCAGCTCATTGCAGGAGGAATAGGCCATCTCGCTGGCCGAGAAGAAAGCGGAGAGCGCCAGGCATACGATGATGCCGATGATCACAAGAGCGATCGTCATGCTTCCTCGCCTCCTTCCGTTTCCTCGGGAAGGATCCGCACGCGCAGCTTGCGGATGCGGTTGTGTTCCATTTCAGACACCGTGACTTGCAGGTCGTGGTAGACAAAGCTGTCGCCGGTCTGCGGGATGGCGGTGAACTGCTCATAGGCCCATTCGCCCATACGCGTGTTGACAAGCTCCTCGTCTTCCTCGGGGTCTTCGAAGCCGAGCTGCTCGAATACGTCGCTGACAGATTCCTCGGCGTCGACCTCATAGCTGCCGTCGTCCAGCTCGACCACGGCCTCTTCGACAACGTCGTCCTCGTCCCAGATCTCGCCCACAAGCTCCTCCAGGATATCCTCGACTGTTACGATGCCCAGCGTGCCGCCGTAGTTGTCGGTGATCACGGCCAGGTTCTGCTTGCGGCGGGACATGATGGGCAGCAGCTCGTCGATGTTGGTGCTCTGATGGATGAAGAGCGCCTCGTCCAGCAGCGGGCGCAGGTCCATGTTGCTGCCGAGATGCAGATAGGACTTGATATATTTCCGGATCTGCAGGATGCCGATGATGTTGTCGATACTGCCCTCATAGACCGGGAGCCTGCTGTGGTTCTGCGCCTTGATCTGCGCGAGGATCTCTTCCGGGCTGTCGTCAATGTCGATCGCAGCCAGATCGACGCGCGGGGTGAGGATGCTCTCCACCGTCACATCGCCGAATTGCAGCGCGGAGGAGATCAGGTCGCCCTGCTCCTCGTCCAGCGTGCCTTCTTCGGTCATGTCTTCGATAAGATCATAAAGCTCATCCTCGGTCACACTGATCTCCGGGTCACCCCGGGTCAGACTGGCAGCCGCGTGGCCGATCGCGGTCAGCGCGGAGGCGAGGGGAGAAAAGACGACCATCAGCATCTTGAGCGTTCCGGCGTTGGAGAGTGTGAAGCGCTCACTGTAGCTCTTGGCAATGCTCTTGGGGAGCATCTCGCCGACAAAGAAGACCACGATCGTCGTGATCAGCGTGCTGACGGAAACGGCGCTCAGCCCCCAGCGGGCGGTAACGGCCACGGTGACGATCGCCGCCGCGGCGATGTGAACGATATTGGTGCAAATCAGCAGCGTGGTGACCGCCTGGTCGAAGTGATCCAGCACATACTGCGCTTTTTCGGCCCGCAGGTCGCCTCGTTCTGCTTTCGCCTTGATCTTGCTGCGTGAAACAGAGGCGATGGCTGTTTCGGTCACGGCGAAGTACGCCGCCAGCAGCAATAAAACGACTGCGATGAGCCAGGGGGTCATCGACAATCGACTGCCGTCATCCATGATCGGATAAACAACTCCTTCGGTATATAAAATTACAAGATAGTATAGCATAGCAAGGTCTTCCCGTCAATACAAAGCCGCTCGAATCTGAACGGGACTGCGGCAAAAGCCTTGTAAAACAAAAAAGCAAGTGATATAATAAACATTTGGAAAGTAATTTGCATAGGAGGCAATACGATTGACTAGAATTGATATTTTTTCCGGCTTTCTCGGAGCCGGTAAGACGACCCTGATCCGCAAGCTGATCGCGGAGGGTTACCAGAATGAAAAGCTCGTTCTGATCGAGAACGAGTTCGGCGAGATCGCCGTCGACGGCGCGTTCCTGCAGGACGCCGGCGTGCAGATCACCGAGATGAACTCCGGCTGCATCTGCTGCACCCTCGTGGGCGATTTCACCAAGGCCCTCGGCCAGGTCATGAGCGACTATGCGCCTGACCGCATCCTCATCGAGCCCTCCGGCGTCGGCAAGCTGTCCGACGTGGCCCGCGCCGTCGAGCGCGTGGAAGGCGCGGAAATCGGCGCAAAGGTCACCGTCGTGGACGCCGGCAAGTGCAAGATGTACGCCCGCAACTTCGGTGAATTCTTCAACGACCAGGTGGCGAGCGCCGATCTGATCGTCCTCAGCCGCACCGATACCGCCAACGACGCCAAGACCCTGGCTGCCGTCGAGCTGCTCAAGGAGATCAATCCCGAAGCCCGCCTGATCACCACCCCATGGGATCAGCTGAGCGGCGCGCAGATCCGCGAGGTCATGGAGGAAAACGTCCTCCAGCGCGAGCTGCATGAGCTGGAGCATGAGCATCACCACCATCATGACCACGACGAGGACGAGTGCGACGATCCCGAGTGCGAATGCCACCATCACCACGACCACGATGACGACGATGATCACGAGCACCATCACCATCACCATGATCATGACGACGAGGACGAGGAGCACGAGCATCATCACCATCATCACCATGACCACGATGAGGACGAGTGCGACGATCCCGACTGCGAGTGCCATCATCACGACCATGACCACGATCACGAGCATCACCATCATCACCACCACGCCGATGAGATCTTCACCAGCTGGGGCATGGAGACGCCGCGCAAGTTCAGCGAGGACGAGCTGAAGGCCACGCTCAACGCCCTGCAGGATGAGGCGAAATACGGCATGATCCTGCGCGCCAAGGGCCTGGTCGATTCCGGCGAGGGCGAGTGGATCTACTTTGACTATGTGCCCGGCGAGATCGATATCCGCCGCGGCGGCGCCGCCGTCATCGGCCGTTTCTGCGTGATCGGATCCAAAATCAACGAACAGGCGCTGAAGGAGCTGTTTCAGGTTTGAGTAAGCAAAAAGACATTCCCGTATATCTGTTCACCGGCTTTCTCGAGGCCGGCAAGACAAAGTTCATCCAGGAGACTCTAGAGGACAAGCGCTTCTGCAACGGCGAGCGCACGCTGCTGCTGATCTGTGAGGAGGGCGAGGAGGAATACGCGCCCGACCAGTTCGCCGACAAGCGCGTATACATGCATGTGCTGGACGATGAGAGCCAGCTGACCGGCGAAAACCTGACCAAGTGGCTCGATGATGTGAACGCCGAGCGCGTGGTGATCGAGTATAACGGCATGTGGATGCTGGATCTGCTCTATAACGCAATGCCGGAAAATTGGATCGTCTACCAGGAGTTCATGTTTGCCGACGCGCGCAGCTTCGTCTCCTACAACAACAATATGCGCCAGCTGGTCTATGACAAGCTGAAGAGCTGCGAGCTCGTCGTTTTCAACCGCTATTCCGCCGCCATCGACAAGATGGAGCTGCACAAGATCGTCCGCGGCGCGTCCCGCCGCTCGGACATCGCCTATGAATACGCGGGCGGCCAGGTGGAGTATGACGATATCCAGGACCCGCTGCCTTTTGACGTGAACGCGCCGATCATCGAGATCGCGGACGAGGACTATGCCCTCTGGTACCGCGACCTGTCGGAGGATCCGAAGAAGTACGAGGACAAGACCGTGCGCTTCAAATGCAAGGCCGTGGTCCGCAAGCGTCTGCCGTCGGAGACCTTTGTCGTTGGCCGTCATCTGATGACCTGCTGCGTCAACGATATCCAGTTTGCGGGCCTTGTCTGCCAGTGGAAGAATGCCGAGAGCATCGTGGACGAGACCTGGATGGTGCTGACCGCAAAACTGAACTTCAAGTTCAACCGCGCCTACGGCAAGAAGGGCCCGGTGCTCAGCTTCATCGAGGCGACGCCCTGCGCCGCACCCGCCCAGGAAGTCGCAACCTACTACTGATCCCCCGGAGACAGACACATGCGCTACAAATGCCTGGTCTTTGACCACGACGATACCGCTGTCAACAGCACGGCGACCATCCACTGGCCCTGCTTTGTGGACTTTCTGGCGCAGCGCCGCCCTGGCATGAGCTGCAGCCTGGAAAAGTACTTCATCAAAAACTTCGATCCGGGCTTTTTGCCCATGTGCCGCGAGGATTACGGCCTGAGCGAAGCGGAGCTCGAAGACGAGCTGCAGTTCTGGAAGGCCTATGTGCGCGAGCACGTGCCTTCTGCCTATCCCGGGATCCGGGAGATGATGGAGCGGCAGAAAGCCGAAGGCGGCCTCGTGTGCGTCGTGTCGCACTCGCTGGACTATAACATCCTGCGCGACTACCGGGAAAACGGCCTGCCGGAGCCGGATGCGGTTTTCGGCTGGGAGCAGCCGCTCGAAAGGCGCAAGCCGAGCCCCTGGCCGCTGCAGGAGATCATGCGCCGCTTTGACCTGCAGCCCAAGGATCTGCTGATGATCGACGATCTCAAGCCCGGCTACGATATGGCCCGCGCCTGCGGTGTGGATTTCGCTGCCGTCGGCTGGGCAAACGACATCCCCGCCATCGAGCGCTTCATGCGCGGCAACTGCCGCTGGTATTTCAAGACCGTGCCGGAACTGGCCGCATTTCTGAAGGAGGAATCCGTATGACTCCCGTATTGTACATCGTCATTCCCTGCTATAACGAGCAGGAGGTCCTGCCGATCACCGCGCCGCAGTTTCTGGCGAAGCTCCAGCAGCTCACCGCGGCGGGGAAGATCGCGGAGGAGAGCCGCGTGCTCTTTGTCAACGACGGCAGCAAAGACCGCACCTGGGAGATCATCCGGGAGCTGGCCGCCTCGGACGAGCACTATCTCGGCATCAGCCAGAGCCGCAACCGCGGCCACCAGAACGCGGTGCTGGCCGGACTGATGGAGGCGAAGGACCGCTGCGATATCACGATCTCCATCGACTGCGACGGGCAGGACGACATCAACGCCATGGACGCGATGGTGGATGAGTACCTCTCCGGCAGCGAAGTCGTCTACGGCGTGCGCGAAAGCCGCGAGACCGACACCTTCTTCAAACGCACCACCGCCCAGGGCTTTTACAAGTTTCTGTCGATGATGGGCGCGGAGGTCGTCTACAACCACGCGGACTACCGCCTGATCAGCGCTCGCGTGCTCAAGGAGTTTGCCAAATTCGAGGAGGTCAACCTCTTCCTGCGCGGCCTGGTGCCGCTGGTCGGCTTCAAGAGCAGCAGCGTGTATTATAAGCGCGCCGAGCGTCTGGCGGGGGAGAGCCACTACCCGCTGCGCAAGATGATCGCCCTGGCCGTGGACGGCATCACCAGCCTCTCGGTCAAGCCTCTGCACCTGATCACGGGCTTTGGCGTGTTCGTCGCGCTCCTGAGCTTCATCGGTGTTCTCTGGGCGCTGATCGCGGCACTCTGCGGCAACACGGTCGCCGGCTGGGCGAGCACGACCTGCATCGTCTGCTTCGTCTCCGGCGTGCAGCTGATCTGTCTCGGTATCCTGGGCGAATATATCGGCAAGATCTATCTGGAGGTCAAGCACCGCCCGCGCTACATCATCAGCGAGCGCACCTGGGAAGAAGAAAAATAAGAAGAAAGCGCCGGAATCGGGAAAAAGTCTTGATTCCGGCGTCTTTTTGTGGTATGGTACGTATGTTCATGCGTTGAACACCGCGATGAACGGGAAAATAGTGTGAGATCACCTTCAGAGAGCAGGGGTCAGCGGCTGAAAGCCCCCGCAGGCAGAGCGCGCTTGGTTCGCCCGGGAGCACCGGCCAATCACCGGCGGCTGAAAACCGTTATCTTTTCTTCAAGTGCGGCCCTTTGCGGCCGAATTTGGGTGGTACCGCGGAAGTTTGGCTTTCGTCCCATGGCTTTGGGATGAAAGTCTTTTTTATTGTTTATGATTAGGGAGTAAGAAGAATGAAAGAATTGATGCAGAAGCTGAGAGAGGCCTCCCTGCAGGCCGTGTCTCAGGCTCCGACCATGGAAACGCTGGAGGAGATGCGCGTCCGCTACCTGGGCAAGAAGGGCGAGCTGACCGGCATCCTCCGTCAGATGGGCAAGCTCTCCGCCGAGGAGCGCCCGGTGATGGGACAGCTGGCCAACCAGCTGCGCAGCGATATCGAGGCCGCCATCGACGCGCGCCGCGAGATCCTCAGCAAGGCGCTGCTGGAAATGAAGCTGCAGCAGGAGGCGCTGGACGTCACCCTGCCCGGCGAGGCCAAGCGTCTCGGCCACAAGCACCCGATGTACAACGTCCTCGACCAGATCAAGGACATCTTCGTCGGCATGGGCTTCGAGATCCTCGACGGCCCCGAGGTCGAAAAGGCGGAGTACAACTTCGACAAGCTGAACATCGACGCCGGCCACCCCTCCCGCGACTGGACGGATACCTTCTACTTTACCGAGGACGGCAAGATCCTCCTTCGCACGCAGACCTCGCCGATGCAGATCCACGCCATGGAGACGCGCGAGCTGCCGATCCGCGTGCTGGCCCCCGGCCGCGTCTACCGCAAGGACGAGGTGGACGCCACCCACAGCCCGATGTTCCATCAGATCGAGGGCCTTGTGGTCGACAAGGGCGTGACGATGGCCGATCTCAAGGCCACGCTGAACCTCGTCGTGGAGCAGATCTACGGCAAGGGCACCGTCACGCGCTTCCGCCCGCATCATTTCCCCTTCACCGAACCGAGCTGCGAACTGGACATCCAGTGCCACAAGTGCGGTGGCAAGGGCTGCCCGACCTGCAAGGGCGAGGGCTGGATCGAGGTGCTGGGCGCCGGCATGGTGCACCCGAAGGTGCTCGCCGGCTGCGGCATCGACCCGGACGTCTATTCCGGCTGGGCCTTCGGCATGGGCCTTGAGCGCCTCGCCATGGGTGAGTACAAGATCACCGACCTGCGGCTGATCTTCGAAAACGACGAGCGCTTCCTGCAGCAGTTTTAATCAGGCTTCCCCTTGAGGGGGAAGCTGTCAGCCGAAAGGCTGACTGATGAGGTGTAAGCACCGACAATAGTGAAGAGGGAACACCCCTCATCCGGCGCTTTTGCGCCACCTTCCCCCGAGGGGGAAGGCGATAAGGAAGGAAGATTATATGAAACTTTCGAGAAAATGGCTGAATGAATTTGTCGATCTGCCGCTGAGCGAGTTCGACGACCGGGCCTTCGACGAGGCGATGACCGTCTCCGGCTCCAAGGTCGAAGTCACCGAGGACCTGTCCTCGCGCATGAAAAATGTGAAGGTCGGGCGCATCCTCTCTCTGGAAAAGCACCCGAACTCCGATCATATGCTGGTGGCCCAGCTCGACGTCGGCGAAGCTGAGCCCGTGCAGATCTGCACCGGCGCCTGGAACGTCCATGTGGGCGATCTGGTGCCCGCGGCGCTGCACAACGCGCTGCTGCCGAACGGCACGAAGATCACGAAGGGCAAGCTGCGCGGCGTGCCTTCCAACGGCATGCTCTGCTCGCTCAAGGAACTGGACGTCACCGAGCACGATTTCCCCTATGCGAGCATTTTGCCTGCGGCGATCCTCGGCGACTATCACCCGATCGATCCGGCAAAGCCGTCCATTTCGCCCGATATCAAGCCGGGAGACAAGATCTTCGGCAGCGTTTCCGCAGCAAAGATCACCGGCCTGACGAGAAGAAACTACGCATTGTGGGACTGCAGACTCTCGCTCGGCAATACTGAAACGGAATGCGTCAGCGACTGCTGCAACCTGCACGAGGGCGATTTGGTGGCCTTCGATACGGCGCGTCCTCATATCTGCTCGCCGGAAGATCTGCGCGCAAAACCGGAAGAGTTCCCGCACTGCATCCACGACGGCATCCTGATCCTGCGTGAGGACCTCAAGCCCGGTGACGACATGGCGGCGTTCCTCGGACTCGACGACCATATCGTTGAGTTCGAGATCACGCCCAACCGCCCGGACTGCCTGTGTGTGATCGGCCTGGCGCGCGAGGCGGCGGCAACTTTTAACAAGGAACTGAAGCTGCATACCCCCGTCGTCGAGGCCAAAGCGGGCGGCAACATCAACGATCTGACGAAGATCATTATCGAGGACGCCGATCTCTGCCCGCGCTACACCGCGCGCATGGTGAAAAACGTGAAGATCGCGCCGTCTCCCGCCTGGATGCGCGAGCGCATCCGCAGCGCCGGCATGCGCCCGATCAACAACATCGTTGACATCACCAACTACGTCATGCTCGAGTACGGCCAGCCGATGCACGCCTTCGATTTCTCCTGCGTGGAGGGCAAGGAAGTCCATATCCGCCGCGCGAAGGAAGGGGAGAGCATCCAGACCCTGGACGGCACCGAGCGCAAGCTGAACGAAAACATGCTCTGCATCTGCGACGTTGAAAAGCCGATCTGTGTGGCCGGTGTTATGGGCGGCGCCAACAGCGAGATCGTGGGCGACACTGCGATGGTGCTCTTTGAGAGCGCCAACTTCAACGGTCCCTCCGTCCGCCGCACCGCCACCGCCCTCGGCATGCGTACCGACGCCCCCTCCCGCTATGAAAAGGGCCTCGATCCGCAGAACACGATGAAGGCCGTGCAGCGCGCCTGTGAGCTGATCGAGCTGCTCGGCGCGGGCGAGGTCGTCGAGGGCGTCATCGACGTCGTGCCCAATCCGCTGCCTGAGACGACGGTCAAGCTTGAGCCGGAGAAGATCAACGCGCTGCTCGGCACCGATATCGACGAGCAGACCATGCGCGAGATCCTGCTGAAGCTGGGCTTCACGCTTGAGGGCGACGTCATCCATGTGCCCTCCTGGCGCGGCGACGTGTCGCACTATTCCGACATCGCGGAGGAAGTGGCCCGTTTCTACGGCTATAACGAGATCCCTGTGGCCTTCAGCGGCGGCATCAGCACCGCCGGCGGCTTTTCTCCCGTGCAGCAGTATGAGCGCGAGCTTGGCCAGACCTGCCGCAGCATGGGTCTTGACGAGATCATCACTTATTCCTTCATCAGCCCGAGCTACTACGACAAGGTCGGCTGGCCGAAGGACGATCCGCGCCGCGAGAGCCTGCGCATCCTCAACCCCCTGGGCGAGGACACCTCCATCATGCGCACCAGCATCCTGCCTTCGATGCTCGAGATCCTGACCCGCAACTTCAACTACCGCAACAAGGAAGCCCGCCTGTATGAGATCGGCCGCATCTATCTCAAGCGTCCCGACGGCACCGCGGACGAGCCGAAGATCCTCTCCCTCGGCGCCTACGGCCCGAAGATGAACTTCTTCGTTCTCAAGGGCTGGGTCGAGGATATCATCGCCGGTCTCGGCAGCGGAGAAGCCCGCTTCGTCGCCGTAAAGGACAATCCCTCCTATCACCCCGGCCGCTGCGCCGGCGTCTGGATGGGCGAACGATATCTCGGCGTTCTGGGTCAGATCCATCCCTCCGTCGCCGCCAATTACGGCGTGGACGCCGAGCTCTACTGCGCCGAGCTCAGCTTCGACGCGCTCTTTGAGAGCAAGGGCGGCACCCCGGTCTTCAAGCCGCTGCCGCGCTTCCCGGCCGTTACGCGCGATATCGCTGTTGTCTGCGACGCCTCGATCCCCGTGGGCGATCTGAAGGACTGCATCCTCCGCTGCGGCGGCAAGTATCTGGTAGGCTGCACGCTCTTTGACGTATACGCCGGCAGCCACATCGCCGCCGGAAAGAAGTCCGTGGCCTTCTCGCTGAGCATGCGCGCCGAGGATCAGACCCTGACCGACGAGCATGCGGAAGAGACCATGAAACGGGTCCTGAACGGCCTGGCAGAGCGTTTCGGGGCGGTCATTCGGTAATTTTTTAAAAAATCTTAAGAAATTTTCATGGCTTTCGACCAAATTTTACTTTACATAACATATTTTTCTGTTATAATATGTTACAGAAATGAAATTTTTGGGAGGGAGCATTCATGGAAGATGCCACCAGAAAATTTACCGCGCTTGACAGTAAGGCCGAGATGAAGGAGATCCTGTCGTCCGTGTATAACTCCCTGATGGTCAAGGGCTACAACCCCATCAACCAGATCGTGGGTTATATCCTGTCTGAGGATCCGACTTATATCACCAATTACAACAGCGCCCGCACGCTGATCACCCGCATCGACCGGGATGAGCTGCTGCAGGAACTGCTGCGGACTTATCTGGAAAAGTAAATCAGCCGGTAAACAGGACCGGCGAGACTATGATGTCCCGCCGGTCTTTCTTTGTGTAAAAAACGGACGCACCGCAAGGGCGCGTCCGTTTTGCTTTAATCTTCGATGTCTTTGAAATATTCCTGGAGCTCCGCCTTGGACAGGGAACCCCGCATCAGACCGACGTTATAGATGAAGGAATTGATGATGACTGAGGTGCCGCGGCGCTCGACGTATTTGCGCAGAGAATCGACCATTTCGCCGCCGTGCTCCCAGAAGTCGACGCTGTCGCCTTCGCCGCCCTTGGCCCAGCGGTCGCGGTCGCGCTGGATCTCCGGTCGGAGCTGATCGGCCAGATCGTCGATCAGGGCCAGGACGTTCTCCGTCGCCATCGGTCCCTTCAGGGCAGCGGCAAGCTGCTCGGCCATGCGGCGCTGATACTGTTTGTTTTCCAGCAGCTTCAGCGCGAGCTTATTGAAGGCGTAGGAATAGCGGGTGCCGTCCACCTGAGAGCCGCGCAGCGGCACGTCGAAGCCGTCATACTCGAACATGCCGAGATCCAGGTCGACCAGCGCATAGCGCATCATCTCGTCCTCGGTCGAGTAATAGAAGCGCATGTTCGGCGGGTTGCAGTCGTGATTGCTGCTCCAGGCCTGCAGGATCGTCCAGCCGATGACGCTGTCGATATTGATGTGTTCGATGACCTTCTGATAGTTTTCGTCGTCGGCCAGGTTGTGGTTGAGCGCAAAGGCGCAGATCTGGCCGATCTCGCTTTCGCGGTCCCAGCTCTCTTTCCACTGGGTAACGGTGTCCGGGTCATAGCCGTAATGGTAGGCGTAGTGCTCAACGGTATGCGCTTCGCGGATATTGTAGACGCCCCAGTATTCGCCGTTGATGTAAAGCACCGCGTACTTGTAATCCTGCGCCGGCAGCTCGGGGAAGGCCTGGATCGCCAGCTGATGCACCAGGTTGTCGCGCATCAGCGTGGAGTAGGTGCTCTCCTGGGCGGCACGGAGGAGGATCGCGGAGAAGTCCGTCACACCGTTGCCAAAAAGATCATAATGCAGCTCGCCGTCGAGGCGGGATTGGAATTTCAGCTTGAAGGACTTCTTCGACTGCGCGAGCTTGGAGGTCGCGCCGTGCAGCTTGATGCCGCAGGCCATGCTGAAGCCCTGGCCGTCCTCAAAGAATTTCACCGCGCCGATGCGCTCGATATCCTTGCTTGGGTTTCGATAGAGTCCGGCGGGGCCGGTAATGTCGTCCGGATCGCCCACAAGGCTCACCACGGGCAGGGTATGACCCTCGTTGATGATGAAAGCCATCTCAAGGATCTCACTCGTCAGCTTGCCCTGTTCCGCCTGGATGGCGCGTACCACGCCGGTCTCGGTCAGACGCAAGGGCTCGGTGTAATGGGCAGAGCTTGTGGTCGGTGCGCTGCCGTCGAGCGTATAATAGATCTCGCCGGGTGCGGAGAGTTCAACGGTTACTCCATCGACGCCGTCGAATACACCGTCACGGCCGAGAAGCACAGGCTTTTCGGCGATCAGGCGGCAGCCGCCGGCGTTGACGTATCCGGCTGTAGGCGCGGAGAAGAAGAAAAAGCCGTCGGAGCCGTCCATGCGCCCGTAGCTGCCGTGATAGGGAATGTCGTGCAGGGCGACGTAGTCAACAAGCGCGCCGTCCTTGTAACTGAGATATAGTTGGTCGCGCTCGGCGCTCAGACCGAAGGGGGCGCGATTGCCGCCGCTGAGCTCTTCCTCACCGGTGCAGTAGATCACGGCGATCTCGCCGGGCTCAAGCGTGCGCTCCGGCAGCTGATAGATCGCCCGGTCGCCGCCTTTGTCGGACAGATAATAGTCGCTCAGCTCAAGATTGCTGCCGCTCATGTTTTTCAGCTCGACCAGATCGTAATACTGGCCGTTCTGCGGCAGATCCCAGGCGTTATAAACAAGCACCTCATAGATCTGCAGGGGACTGGAGCAGGTCCTGGACGCCTGCAGCTGCGCATAGCCGTCCATCGTGTTGTCAAAGCCCGGGGTGGGATAGTCCGTGGTCACGGCGGCGCCTTCATCATTGCGGTAGATGCTCTGATCTGCGCCGCAGGCCGGCACCTGGAACTCTTCGATCAGCGCGCCCTCGGCAGTCTCCAACGTCAGATCGACGCCCTCTTTGGAAAGCGTGAAGCTTGCATGGAGCTCGTCAGAGGAGCTTCCGTCGCAGAAAACGACCAGGTATCCGCCGGGCGCCAACTGCCGGTTCGGCAGGGACCAACGCTCATCCTCACGGCAGAGCACCAACCCATCAAGGGAGAGCGTGTCGTTGCCGTAGTTATACAGCTCGACCCAGTCCGGAAACAGTCCCTGTCCGTCGGGCAGCGTCGCCTTGTTGGAGAGCATGACCTCGTTGATGCTCAGCGTGAGGAAGACCGTCGGCTGAGCGGTGACGGCGGGCGGTTCATCGCTCGGCGAAGACTTGGTCTCCTGCCTGGAGGCGGGCTTCCACCAGCTGCCGGAGGGCTTTTCGGTCGCCGCGGCGGGAGCGGAGGACGAAGTTTCGGCCGGGGCGGGCGCGCCGCAGGCGGCCAGAGAAAACAGCATCCCGCACAGCAAAAGCAGGGCGAGAGCCTGTTGCAGCATTCGATTCATGGATAGTTCTCCGTTCGAGTAAAATCATACAAAATTTATCATAGCACACTTCGTTCTTTTTCGCCATCCTCAAATGAACGATTTTTGAGAAAAATAAGAATTGAAGCAGGCGATTTGAGGGTGTACAATAAAGAAAAAAGGGAAAACTGTCTGAAGGAGGAACCTGCAGTGAAAATCACCTTTCTGGGGGCCGCGCATGAAGTCACCGGCAGCTGTACGCTGCTGGAGGTCGGCGATAAAAAAGGCCTTGTGGATTACGGCATGGAGCAGGGCAAGGATCTCTTTGAAAACGAGCCGCTGCCGTTTCCGCCGTCCAAACTGGATTTCGTTTTGCTGACGCACGCGCATATCGACCACGCGGGTCTGCTGCCGCTGCTGTATAAGCAGGGCTTTCGCGGCACCGTTTACGCTACGGCGGCCACGGTGTCGCTCTGCGATATCATGCTGCGTGACAGCGCCAATATCCAGATCTCCGAAGCCGAATGGCAGAACCGCAAGAATCAGCGCAAAGGCGGCGCGGAGGTCGAGCCGCTGTACGATCTGGACGACGTGGCCGGTCTGATGGGTCTGATGCATCCCTGTAACTACGGCACGATGATCCAGGTCAACGAGAGCGTCAGCATCCGCATGACGGACGTGGGTCATCTCCTGGGTTCAGCCGCCATCGAAACCTGGCTGACCGAAAACGGGGAGACCCGGAAGATCACCTTTTCCGGCGACGTGGGCAACCGCAATCAGCCCATCCTCTGCGATCCGAGCCCGGTACATGATTCGGATTATCTGATGATCGAATCTACCTACGGCGACCGGCTCCACAGCACAGAGCGGCCGGATTACGTGGCCTCGCTTGCCGAAAAGATCCAGCAGACCCTGGACCGCGGCGGCAACATGGTCATCCCGTCCTTTGCCGTCGGCCGCACGCAAGAGATCCTGTATTTCATCCGCGAGATCAAAGAGCGCGGCCTGGTCACCGGGCACGGCGAGTTCCCGGTCTATGTGGACAGTCCGCTGGCCATCGAGGCCACCAGCGTCTTCCTCCAGTGCGACACCGAATATCTGGACGAGGACATGCGCCGCCTGATCCGCTCGGGTGTGAACCCGATCGTTTTTCCCGGCCTGAAGCTCGCTGTTTCGCAGGAGGAATCCAAGGCCATCAACGACGATAAAACGCCCAAGGTGATCCTCTCGGCCAGCGGTATGTGCGACGCCGGCCGCGTCCGGCACCATCTGAAGCACAACCTCTGGCGCCCGGAATGCGCGGTGCTGTTTGTCGGTTTTCAGTCGCCCGGTACGCTGGGGCGACTTCTGGTGGACGGAATCAAGGAGGTCAAGCTGTTCAACGAGGAGATCGAGGTGCGCGCGGAGATTACGGCGCTGCCCGGCGTGAGCGGTCATGCCGATAAAAACGGTCTGATCGAATGGCTGCACGGCTTTGAGCATCCGCCCAAGCTGACCTTCGTCAACCACGGCGACCCGGAATCCGCCGACAGCTTTACCGCCTGCCTGAACCAGGAACTGCATTATCCGGCCTTTGCGCCGTACAGCGGCACGAGCTTTGACCTGCTGAGCGGGGAATTCATCCATATCGCACAGCCCAGGCCGATCAAAAAACAGGCGAAGGAGCGCACGACCAGTCCGGTCTTCACACGCCTGCTGGCTGCCGTGGACCGCCTGCTGCGCGCGGCGAAGGCCTGCGAGGGCAGAGCCAACAAGGAGCTTGCCCATTACACCGATCAAATCAACCGCCTGGCGGAGAAAATGGAAAAATGAGAAAATCTTAAAACTGCGTGTTCTGCTTGACGATTTCGACCGAATATGTTAACATAATCCTGCTATACTGGTTATTTATTTGTGCCTGTGAGGAGGAATCGCCGTGGAGCAAACAGAAGAAAAACGTCCGCTGCAGCCGCTCGGCGATGCGATCGCCGATCTGGATCGGAAGGAGCTGTGCGATCTGCTGGTCCGCCTCTGCGATCTGATCCAGCACGAGGTCGGAACCGGTGCCTATCGCGGCGGACTCTTTCCAAACAATATCACGCGCGAAGAGGACGGTACGGTCCATCTAGGCCCGGCCGCCGAAGCCGATTGGGATGGACAGGAGCGCGACTTCCTCGCGCCGGAGATGTTCTGGCATGGCCAGAAGAGTCCGGCGGCCGACGTATATTCGCTCGGCCTGATCCTGTATTATGCCGTCAACAGCGCTCGGCTTCCGTTTTATAAAAGTGGTGAGGACGGCGCGCGCCAGCGCCGGATGAACGGCGAGGCGATCACGCCGCCCAAGGCTGCCGGCCGCCGCCTGTCCGAGATCATCGTCAAGGCGACCGCCTTCCAGGTCGGCGAGCGCTATCAGAGTGTGGAAGAGCTGAAGGCCGCGCTGCTCAGCTGTGTGAGCAACATCTATCTGTCCGGCCCGGTCAGCGCCGAAAACCTCTATCACAAAAAAGAAGAAGATCTCAGCACCGTGGAACGCATGATGCTGGAGATTCTCCGCAAGGAGGAGGACCCTGAAATCGTGAAGAATGAAATCGATGAAGAACAAGTGCCGCAGGAGCCGATCGTCGGTCCGCTGATGCCGGAGAACAAAGAACCGGAACCGGAACCCGAAGCGGAGACCCCGGCGGAGGAAGCCGCTCCGACGGAAGCGCCGGCGGAAGAAGAAAAGCCGGTCGTGATCCTCACGGAGGAGAAAAATCCCGAACTGGAGCCGGTCGTGATCAACCGCTTTACGCCGCCGCAGTATCAGAACAGCACCGAGCGCGAGCGCAAGATCGCAAGCAAGGTCCGCCGTCGCCGCCGCCGTCCGCTGGTCATCATCCTGGTCCTCTGCGCGCTGCTGCTCGCGGCCGCTGCGATCTATGACCATATACAGCTGCGCGAGCTGCAGAATCAGATCGGCCAGACCGCAGAAACCCAGGAATCGGCCGCACCGGAAGCGCCCGCGCCGGAGACGACTCCCGTGGTCGAGGAGACGCCGCAGCCCGTCGTCGAGGCGACGCCCGCGCCGACCGAAGCGCCGAAGGAGTCCCGCTATGAGCTGATCGTCAGCGACGTGAGCTGGATCACAGCCCGCGACAGCGCCGTCAATGCCGGCGGTCATCTGGTCGTGATCAACGACGAAGCCGAGTATAACCGCGTGCTGGAAATGGCCAGGGCGCAGAACATCAGCTACATCTGGATCGGATGCCGCCGTGTGGAAGGCACGATGACCTGGGTGGAGAGCGCCAAGGTGGATTATTGGCCCTGGCATCCCGGCGAGCCCTCGCTGGTCGACGGTAATGTGCCCGAGGATTACCTGATGCTCAGCAACATCAACGGCACCTGGGGCTACAACGACAACCGCAACGATCCGGCCGGCGATTACCCCGATTTCTACAGCGGCCGCGTCGGTTATATCATCGAGTTTGAAAACTGAATCAACAGAAAACAGCCCACCGGAGCGCATCCGGTGGGCTGTTTTTGTGTTTTGATGGATCACTGCGCCTCGACGCTGTGATCGCGCAGGTAATTGAGCAGCTCGCGAAGGCCTGCGTAATTCAGCGCGCGGCCGCTTCCGTCGGCGTATTCGTCGCGCAGATAGCCGTCAGAGCACAGAGCCTGGCTCAGATCACCATAATAGGCGCCGGTGCTGACGCAGACGGATTTGATCCAGCTGCTCACCTCGGCCGCCTTGTCTTTGCTGAAGTCGTCGCCGGCATAGGCGGCGGTGACGGAGCAGGGGGAGAGGCAGACGATGATCGTCCGAGGGCTGGCGTTGGCAATGCCGCGGATGAGCGCTTCATAGCTCTGGATGAACTGATCCTTCGTCATCTCGGCGACTCCGTCGCTGCCGACGGCGATGATCAGGATCTTCGGCTTGGCGATCAGCGCGGCGCTGGCGGGACCGATCTGCGAGCCGTCGCCCGGATAGCGGATCGTCCAGTTCTCCGATTCGGTCATCGGAAGCGTGCCGGTCTCGCTGCTCCAGACGGAGGCGGTGCACAGCCCGGCTGCGCGCAGCGAGGCAATGCTGCTGTCGCACAGGACGGTGAGCGAATCGAGATATTCCTCCCCGGCGTCGGCCGTCTGAGCCAGAGGGTGAAGCGTACCGTCAGCCTGCAGGCCGCCGTCCCGCTTCACGGGAGCAGGAGTTTCCGCCGCCGTGTTCTTCTCCGCCTTTTCAGTCTTCAGCTGCATCACCGGACGCTCGCGGTCCCCGTGATAGGGCGTGAAGGTCGCGGCGACAAGACCGACCAACAGCGCAAGGACGGCAAGTCCGATCCCGGCCGCCCACAGCAGATCTTTCATTGTTTTCAGTCGTTTGAGCATAGCGATCACCCAAGCCTGTCTGATAAAGTCAGGGCGGCGTTGCTGCGCCGCCCTGAAAATGGTTGAATCGGATTACTCCTGCTCGGCCAGCGCCTTGGCCTCTTCGATGACCTTCTGCTGGACGTTGCCGGGGGCTTCCTCGTAACGGATGAACTTGCAGGTGAAGGAACCGCGGCCCTGCGTCATGGAGCGCAGGTCGATGGTGTAGCTGCTCATTTCAGCCATGGGGACCTCGGCCTCGACGGTCTGCATGCCGTCTTCGGCGGTCATGCCGAGCACGGTGCCGCGGCGCTTGGAGCTGATGTCGCTCATGATGTCGCCGAGGTTGGCGTCGGGGATGGTGACCTGAAGCAGGCCGATGGGCTCAAGGATGGTGGGCTTGGCCTTGGGGATGCCGTCCTGGTAGGCCAGGCGGGCAGCCGTCTGGAAGGCCATATCGTTGGAGTCGACGGGGTGGTAGGAGCCGTCATAGAGGGTGGCCTTCAGGCCGACCAGCGGGTAGCCGGCGAGCACGCCCTTCTGCACGGCATTGCGCAGACCCTTTTCAACAGAGGGGAAGAAGTTTTTGGGGACGGAGCCGCCGAAGACTTCCTCGGCGAAGATCATGTCGTCCTGCTCTT
>CAMNOV010000013.1 GCA_946547105.1 uncultured Clostridia bacterium
GCGCGCGCATGGAGGCGGCCTACGGCCTCGCCATCACGATCACGATGCTGATGACCACGCTGCTGATCTCCGTCTACCTGCGCAAGATCCGCAAAAAGAGCGTGCTCAGCTTCCTGGTGCTGGCGGCCTTCGGGCTGATCGAGGGCGTCTTCTTCGTCTCCAGCCTCGGCAAGTTCATGCACGGCGGCTATGTCACCGTCCTGCTCACGCTCATGCTCCTGCTGCTGATGGCAGTCTGGTACCGCGGCACGCTGCTGGAAAACCGCTTCAGCACCCGCCTGCGCTTCCGCAACCACGTGCCCAGCCTTGTCGCGCTGCACAGCGACGAGAGCGTTCCGCTGCTGGCGCACAACCTGGTCTACCTCGCCAGCGGCAACGATTTCGAGCGCATCGACCGCGATATCCTTTACTCCATCCTCGACAAGGATACCAAGCGCGCGCAGGCCTACTGGTTTGTCAACGTCAACGTCGTCAACGAGCCGAACACCCTCAACTATGAGCTTGAGACCTTCGGCACCGACTGCATCTTCCGCATCCGGCTGAACCTGGGCTTCAAGTGTTCTCCGCGCGTGAACGTCTACCTGCGCCAGATCGTGCAGGACCTGCAGAAGCGCGGCGAGCTGCCCGTCCAGGACAAGAAGTATTCGATCTACGGCAAGTCCACGGTCGGCACCTTCAAGTTCTGCATCATCCGCAAAACGGTCAACACCAAAACCGAGCTCAGCGCGCTCGACGAGCTGGTGCTCAACACCAAGTACTCCATCCGGCACATCGCCGGCTCCAAGGTCAAGTGGTACGGCCTGGACACCTCCTCGCTCATCATCGAGAGCGTGCCCCTGATCACGAACAGCCGCGCCAAGCACCGCCAGATCGTCCGCAAGGAAGACTGACCCGTCCCTTCAAAGGCCCCCTTTCGCAAAAGGGGGCATATCGACGCGCGGGAAGCGTGCGACGAACAAAGCTTGCTGTCAGCGAAGCTGACTGGGGGTTTCTCATAATTCCGAATTCCGAATTCCGCATTCCGAATTGCCTCCGTAGGGGCCGCCGCCCCCGGCGGCCCGCTCCCTCGCGTTTTCTCCGTAGGGGCGATTCACGAATCGCCCGCTCCGCCCCCTGTCATCCTGAGCGAGCGCAGCGAGGCGAAGGATCTTTTCCCGCCGCAACGGCAAAGCCCGGACTTTTGTCCGGGCTTTTTATGCTTTGTGAGCGAAAGCGGAAAGCGCCGATTGACAATTTGCATCATTGCAGATACAATACGATTCAGCAGACCAGTATTCTCGTTCCACAGCCGGCACGTCTCAGGACGTGCCGCATTTCGCCCGGGCGGAGGCATGCGCCCGCGGCCATGTCGGAGGATACGGCGATGGACGAACAGAAAAAGACGGCCGCACCCGTCTTTAAAAAAGCGCTCGGCGTGGAGACCTTTGTGTTTCCTGTCATTTTTCTCGGCATTTTTGCCCTGTTTGCGGTGAAAATGGGCCTCGGCAACGCCATCAACACGATGATGAACACGGCCTACCGCCTGCTGATCGACACCGTGCTCTATCTCACCGCCATCTGCGTGCTGATGGGCGCGATCTCGGCGCTGCTGAGCGAATTCGGCTTTGTCTCCCTGGCAAACCGCGTCCTGCAGCCGCTGATGCGGCCGGTCTACGGCCTGCCCGGCGCCGCTGCGCTCGGCGTCGTCACCACCTTTTTGTCGGATAACCCCGCCATCCTCGCCCTGGCCGACGACCATGAGTTTCGCCGCTGCTTCAAGGCCTATCAGTTCCCGGCCCTGACGAACCTCGGCACGGCCTTCGGCATGGGGTTGATCGTCTGCTCCTTCATGTACGGCCTGTCGGGCCGCATGCCGGAGGAGAAGATCGGCCTGGCGGTGATCCTCGGCCTGGTCGGCGCGATCGTCGGCAGCGTCGTCAGCACCCGCCTGATGCTGATTTTCACGAAAAAGCGCTTCGGCGTCGATGCGCCGATGGAATCGAACGACAGCGCCGGCGCGCAGATCCCGGCCGGCATGCGCCCGGTCCGCGAGGGCAAGGTCGGCAGCCGCGTGATGGCCGCGATCCTCGAGGGCGGCCACAGCGGCGTGAAAATGGGCGTCAGCATCATCCCCGGCGTCCTGGTCATCTGCACCCTGGTCATGATGCTCACCAACGGCCCGTCCGAGAACGGCTACACCGGCGCCGCCTATGAGGGCATCAAGCTGCTGCCCTGGCTCGCCAACAAGATCGACTTCATTCTCCGGCCGCTCTTCGGCTTTTCCTCGCCGGACGCGATCGGCGTACCGGTCACGGCGCTCGGCGCCGCGGGCGCCGCGCTGGGCGTGACCAGCACGCTGGTGGACGAGGCGCTGATCCACGCCAACGATATCGCGGTCTTCACTGCCATGTGCATGTGCTGGAGCGGCTATCTCAGCACCCATACCTCGATGATGGACAGCCTCGACTGCAAGGAGCTGATCGGCAAGGCCATCCTCTGCCACACGATCGGCGGCCTCTGCGCCGGCGTCGCGGCCCACTGGCTCTTCGTCCTCTTCTCCGCGATCCTGTAACGGCTGCGCCCGTCAAACTTTCTCCCCCGTAGGGGAGGGGCTTGCCCCTCCCGCGCGCTCCCCAATTCCGCATTCCGCATTCCGAATTCTGAATTATCTCCGTAGGGGCCGACGCCCCCGGCGGCCCGCTCCTTCGCGTTTTCTCCGTAGGGGCCGCCGGCCTCGCCGGCCCGGCGTTCCCCCTGGCCCCCTTTTGCAAAAGGGGGCTGTCAGCGAAGCTGACTGGGGGTTCCTCCCGCGCAATCTCCTCATCATCCCCGTAGGGGCCGCCGCCCCCGGCGGCCCGCGTCCCCCTCAGGCCCCCTTGCCTAAAGGGGGCTGTCGCCGCGTCGCGGCGACTGGGGGATTCCTCCCACGCTCCCGATCCTTTTGGATCGGGAGCTTTTCGCTTCTTATCTGTTGACTTTACCAATTTAAAACGGTATATTAAAAATGGAGGATTATACAAAGCCACACATACATAGCCTGCGATAAACGAAAGGAGAACATCACAATGAAACGCTTTCTTGCCCTGTTTTTCTGTTTCGCGCTTTGCCTGACGCTGCTGCCCGCGGCGTCGGCGGAGGATATCGAAATCGTCGATCCCGTAGGGGCCGACGCCCTCGGCGGCCCGCCGGACGAGATCGTGATCGATCCCGTAGGGGCCGACGCCCCCGGCGGCCCGCTTGACGACATCGCCCTCGCCGACGAGCCGGATGCCGCGCCGCCTTTCGACGACGTCGAAGGAGACCTCGACAACATCTTCGGAACGCTCGACAACGGCCTCGAATGGAGTATTATCAACTTCACATTAATGATTTACGGATCCGGAGACATCCCTGACTTCCTGGCGTGCGAGGCGCCCTGGTATGAATACCGGGATCGGATTCACACGCTGGAGGTCGGTCCCAACATCACCAGAATCGGCAAATGTGCCTTTTATGGACTGACCAATCTGGAAAACCTGCGGGAAGGTCTGCCCTGGTATCTGGATAGTATTGGCGATTATGCCTTCTTTTCCTGCTCCAGCCTGAAGGATATCATGATCGACGCAGCCGTGACCAGCGTCGGTACGCAGGCCTTCAACTACTGCTCTTCGCTTCGCCGGCTGAGCTTCTGCGGCGCGCCGAGCGTCGGTTCCCTGGCCTTCGGCAACTGCGGTTCGCTCGAGATGCTCAGCTTTGTAGGCGGCGCGCCTTCGTTCAGCAGCAACAGCTTCAGCGGCACCACGGCCGCGGCCTGGTATCCGCCGGACAACAGCAGCTGGACCGCATCCGTCCGACAGAACTACGGCGGCTCGATTACCTGGCAGACCGGTTACCGCGGCTGGGCGGGCGATGACATTGAATGGACGTTTGAAGGCAATCATCTGAGCCTGACCGGCACGGGCTGGACAGACGCGCATAACCGTGTCGGCTATCGCCACCTGAATGACCGGATCACCAGCGCCAGCGTCGGCGAAGGGATTGAGGGCCTCTCTTGGACCTTCGACAGATTGACAAGTCTGCGTACCGTCAGCCTGCCTGACAGCCTCACGAAAATCTCCGATTGTGCGTTTCAGGGCTGCACGGCTCTGGAGAGCCTGACGATCCCCGCCTCTGTGGAGTCCCTCGGCTTGTATACCTTCACCGGAGATACGTCCCTGAGGGTGATCCGCTTCCGGGGACGTGTACCGGCGCTTAGTGGCTCCGGAGCGATCAGCCCGCGCTTTGATAAAGTTACCGCTACGGTCTATTATCCCCCCATTCCGGGATGGACCTCGAGCGCGCTGCAGGATCAGGGCGGCACGCTGACCTTGGTCTGCGACGACAAGGTCGGCGACAACGTGACCTGGTCGCTGAACGACAGCGGCCTGCTGACGCTTACCGGCAGCGGCGCGACCTGGGATTACCCCAGTGAATACCCCGGCTTCTTCTATGTGCAGGACCTGTGCACCGATCTGGCTATGGACAACAGGATCACCAAGATCGGCAAATATCTGTTCTACCGGATGCAGAAGCTGACGAGCATCGACCTTCCCACATCCTTAACGACGATCGAACAGACCGCCTTTGGCAGGGCAAGCGCACTCAGGACGGTCCGCTTCAGGAGCCATGCGCCGACGATCGAGGACGATGCTTTTCTGGGCGTCTCCGCCACGGTCTATTATCCGCCCGTTCCGGACTGGACCTCGGACAAACGGCAGCAATACGACGGCACGTTGACCTGGGTCTGCGACGACAAGGTCGGCGACAGCGTGACCTGGTGGCTGGGGAGTGACGGCGTGCTGAATCTGACCGGCAGCGGCGCGACCTGGGACTATCCCAGCGAATATCCGACTTTCTACTACTTCCGGAGCGAGTGCAGGGAGATCGATATCGGGCCGGGGATCAGCTCGATCGGCAGCTTCCTGTTCTATTATATGACCAGCGCGAAGAAGCTGACGCTGCCCAAGGAACTGGAGAGCATCGGCTCAAGCGCCTTCCGGGGCTGCTCGGCGCTGACGGAAATCGTCTTCAAGGGCCACGCGCCGACGATCGCGGCCGCTTCCTTCGGCGACGTCACGGCCACGGTCACCTACTACCCGCTGTACTCCTGGAACTCTGACACAAAGCAGGATTACGGCGGTACGCTGAGCTGGGTCAAGGACGACAAGATCGGCGCCAACACCGACTGGGAGCTGTTAAGCAACGGTACGCTGTGGATCGGCGGCAGCGGCGCGACCGATGATTTCCCCAGCGCGTACCCCGCCTTCTACAGCTTCCGGGAAGAGTGTACGTCCGTGGTGATCGGCTCGAGCGTCACCAGGCTGGGCACCTATCTGCTCTACGGCATGGATTCGACGATTGACGTCACGGCCAACGAGGGTCTGACGATGATCTCAGATTACGCGTTCGGAAACATGAGCGCGCTCAAATGGATCCGGTTCAAAGGCAACGCGCCGACCTTCGCCTCCAATTGCTTCCATAACGTCACGGCGACGGCCCGCTACCATAGTGAAAAATCGGGCTGGACCGCCTCCGTGATGCAGGATTACGGCGGCGATATCACCTGGCAGGATATGGACGCCGGGTTCATCGTTACGGTCACCTCTTATTGCGGGGATAATGCGACCGTCAATCTGAACTCCGGCGGCAGCTACCAGGGAGAGATCAGCTTCACCGTCCTGTCCGTCCGGGACCAGGCGGTACTGGTTACGGTGAAGGACGGGAACAATTACACCGTGCTGCCCTGCACGCCCGACGGAAATCGCCACATGTTTACGCTCAATGTCACGAAGGATACGGAGATCGTCGTCGCCTTCAAGGGAGATACGAACTTGAACGGGAAGCTTGAAATGCGCGACGCGACGCTGGTGAGCCAGGTGAAGAACGGCACGTACACCAGCGGAGGCGGGCTGTCGAGCCTGACGGCGGACATCAACGGCAACGGCCGCGTGGAGACCAGAGACGCGACGCTGATCTGCCAGGCGAGAAACGGCACCTATACCGCGCAGTGGTAAAGAAATATGTGATCTGCTGGTAATCAGGAAAAACAACGAGGAGGATACGCACCGCGTATCCTCCTCGTATGATTTCGATCCGGACGCCTTATTTCGCGCCGGGCTTGCCCAGCATGCGGAACATGTTCTTTTTATAGGCCTCCACGCCCGGCTGGTCGAAGGGATTGACCCCGGACATGTAGCCGGAGATCGCGCAGGCCAGCTCGAAGAAGCAGACCAGGGCGGCAAAGCCCTCTTCGTTGCGCTCCTCGACCTCGACGACGAGGTTCGGCACGCCGCCCTCGATGTGTGCGGCCTTCACCGCGTCGGCCGCCACGCGGCACACGTCGGCCAGATCGCGCCCGGCGACGTAGTTGAGCCCGTCGGCGTCGGCCTCCTCAAAGGGCACGGCGTAGCTGCTGCGGCATTTGGTAAAGCGGACGATGGTCTCCATCAGGTTCCGGGGACCGGCCTGGATGTACTGGCCCATCGAGTGCAGGTCGGCGGTGAACTCCACCGAGGCGGGGAAGATGCCGATGCCGTCCTTGCCCTCGCTCTCGCCGTAGAGCTGTTTCCACCACTCCGCCATGAAGCGGAAGCTGGGCTCGTAGCAGCCGAGGATCTCCACGGTCTTGCCGTTGGCGTAGAGGTGCTGGCGCACGGCGGCATACTGCCAGGCGGGGTTCTCGGGAGAGCGCAGGTCGAGCGCCTTGAACTCGGCGATTGCGGCGTCGATCACGCGGCGCACGTCGATCCCGGCCACGGCCATCGGCAGCAGGCCCACCGCGGACAGCACGCTGAAGCGGCCGCCGACGTCGTCGGGCACGACGAAGCAGGGCCAGCCGCGCTGGTCGGCCAGAGACTTGAGCGCGCCGCGGCGCGCGTCGGTGGTGGCGAAGATGTGCTCGTCGGCCTTGTCGCCGTACTTCTTGGCCAGCAGCTTGCGGAAGATGCGGAAGGAGACGGCGGGCTCCAGCGTGGTGCCGGACTTGGAGATGACGTTCACGTCGAAGTCCAGATCGCCCAGCTGCTGCAGCACGTCGCACAGATAGTCGGGGCTCAGACCGTTGCCCGCAAAGAAGACCTTGGGATCGTCCTTGCCGGGCAGGGGACGCAGCAGCTCGATGGCGCCGCGCGCGCCGAGATAGGAGCCGCCGATGCCGATGACGATCAGCGCCTTGGAGCGGCTGCGGATCAGCTCGGCCGTGCGCACGATGGCGTCCAGCTCGGTGTCCTTGATGCGCTGGGGCAGCTCGGCCCAGCCGGTGAAATCGGCGCCCGCGCCGGATTTGTCCGCAAAGGTCTGGTGGGCCTTCGCGGCCAGATCGAAATCGGGACCGCTGCCGCGGAAGAAGCTCTCCGCGCCGGAAACATTGACCTTGACCATAGATACCTCCTGATTTTCATTAGTTAACAAATATCACAAAATTATGTAAACCAAATCAGCGCGGAAAACCGCGTTTTTTGACGCAAAAACCGGCTCTACCACACCTGCCAGCGCTGCAAAAAAGCGAGAAAATACAGCAGCCAGAGCAGCGTGAGCAGGATCAGAAGCGCCGTTTTGGCGCTCTTCTTATCTGACAGGCGGCCCAGCGCCATCGGCAGCACGGGCATGGCCATCAGATAGCGCGGCGCGCTCAGCAGCCAGGTCGCGCCGATGGCGATGACGTAATAGGCGATGAACCAGGCGCCGTAGCTTGGCCGCAGGTCAGTGACCGTTGCCGCGACCAGCGCCAGCGCGCCCAGCCCGTAGATCAGATTCGGCAGCCACAGGCCGCAGAAGTTGTGCGGATTGTCAGTAAAGGTGCTGATCGCCAGCTCCGCCTGATAGGCGGCGGTGTTGAAAAACAGCCCCAGATGCTGTCCCCAGTGCTCCGCCTGATAGATCATAAACTGCCAGGGATTGCCCGCGACGAAATAATTGATGACACAGTAGGCGGCAAAGCCCAGCGGCACGAGCAGGATGCAGGCGGCGCGGGGAATGAGTTTGGTGCCATGTTTTTCTCGTACGGCCGCCGCGACGAGCTCCATGATCATCGGTACGGCCAGCATCAGCCCCAGCGAGCGGGTGAAGGCGGCCCATGCGCCGCAGAGCCCGGCGGGGAGCCAGAGGCCTTTGCGTGTCAGATACACGCAGCCCAGCGAGCAGAGCAGAAACAGGCTCTCGCTCATCGGCGCCGCATAGAAGAAGGAGCCCGGCAGAAGGCACAAAAATACCAGCGAACGCAGTGCCGCCTCGTGCGGCAGATCAAGCCGCAGCAGCCGGTAGTAAATGACACCGGAGCCGGCAAAGCACAGCGCAGACAGCAGTAAGCCCGCCGTCAGATAGTCTCCGGTCAGAAGACGGAACAGGCGTACCGGCAGCGGGTAACCCGGCAGAAACACCAGCTGTACCACCCGGTCGAGGCCGGCGTCGGAGAGATACCAGTCCTCGGCGATGGCCAGATAATGCTGACTGTCGGTGCAGCGCCAGAAGGAGAGCGTGTCAGTAAAGCTTCCGCCGTGGCCGAGCACCGCGCGCAGGCCCCAGGCAGCCAGCAGGATCAGCAGATCCAGGCACCACAGGGAGAAGAAGATGCGCAGCCCCATGGCCGGCGGCTCCTCCCGATCTGCCGCGGCGGGCAGCGGTGTATCTGACCAGAAGTCCACCCAGCGCGGGATGAAGCGCAGGCCGAGCAGCGCGAAAAGCGCGGCGCTGACCAGCGCGGCGAGCCGGCCCCAGGGGCCGTAGTCATAGCGCGGCCACCAGAGGAGGACCAGCGCCGCCAGGGCCAGCAGGCCCAGGAGGCGACCGGTCAGGGTCAGGCGTTTTGTCCGGTCCATCATAAAAATCAGTACTGCATCAGCGGCGCGGAGCCGTCGTCCTCGGTTTTGGTGATGCTTTTGACTTCGGCCACGTAGCTGTAGCGCTCGTTGACCTGCACGGTGAAGCGGTCGCCCACCTTTTTGCCCAGCAGCTGGCGGCCCATCGGCGATTCCTTGCTGATGAGGCCCTTGCGCGGGTCGCAGCGCACGGTGGTGACGACCTGCAGGACTTCGGTCTCGTCGTCCTCGGGCATGTACAGCTCCACCTTGTCGAAAAGGCCGACCTCGTTGGCGCCGGCGCGGTCCTCAATGACCTTCGCCGTTTTGATCATGCCCTCCAGATAGCGGATGCGGCTGCGGTTTTTGTTCTGCGCCTGCTTGGCGGCCTTGTATTCAAAGTTTTCGCTCAGATCCCCAAAGGCGCGGGTGCGCTTGACCTCCTCGATCAGCCCGGGCATCAGCTCGAGCCGCCGGTAGTCCAGCTCCTCCTGCATCTTTTTGAGATCTTCTCTGGTCAGTTCGTCGTGCATGCTTATCCCTCTTGCAGATCGACCGTCACGGCGTCCAGGCCGCTGCGGTCAAATTCATCCAGATATTCGTCCATCCGGGCGTTGAGCTCGGTGAAGTCCTCGGGGTCGGTCTCCACAAGGCCCAGATCCCGCCGCGCCAGCTCTTCGGCCAGAATGTCGAAGAAGACCGCGTCCTCATAGTCGGCGATCGCCTCGTGGATGCCGCCGTCCTCATAGGCGCGCGAGGGGAAAATATGGCCGCGCCAGCGCTGGATCAGCGAGGGCATGCCCTGCCCGGCGCAGAGGGAGAACAGCTTCTCCTGCAGCAAATCATAATCCTCGAAGCGGTCTTCGCCGCGGGCCGAGTTCAAGATCCAGTTGCCGATATAGACCAGATCCAGCAGACGCCGGAATTCCTTATCGGTCAGATCGATCGTCATGCAGGCACCTCCTTGCGGGATCACGGAATAATCCCGATCTTTCCTCATTATACTGAACATTAGTATTATACCAAAGCGCGCGTATAAATTCCACTATAAAATTAACTTGTCAACGGAGCGCTTTCGCGATATACTGTTTCAGTTAACGCAAGGAAAGGGAGAACCCCGGTATGGACAACAGACCGATCGGCATTTTTGATTCCGGCTTCGGCGGACTGACGGCGGTGCGCGCGCTGCGCGCGATCTGCCCCGAAGAGAATATCGTTTTTTTTGCCGATAACGGCCGCGCGCCCTACGGCGGCCGCCCGCGCGGGCAGCTGCGCCATATGGCGCGGCAGAACCTTTCCGTGGCGGCGTCAAGCGGCGCGAAGCTGATCTTCGCCGCCTGCGGTACGCTGTCCTCGAATGCGGCGGACATCCTCGCCGGGTATCCCGTCCCGGCCTTCGGCGTGCTGGACGCGGCGGTGGAAGAGATCGCGCGCGAGCAGAGCGCGGCGCCCATCGGCGTGATCGCCACGGAGGCGACGATCCGCTCCGGCGCCTTTGACCGCGCGCTGCGCGCGGCCTGCCCCGGGCGCGAGGTCTATTCCGTCGCCTGCCCCGCCTTCGTGCCGCTGATCGAGAGCGGGCGCGTCGGGAAAGATGATCCCGAGCTGCGCAAGGCGGTGGAGGAGTATCTGCAGCCGCTGAAGGAAGCCGGCGTGGGCACGCTGCTGCTCGGCTGCACGCACTACGGGCTGATCGAGGACGCGCTGCGCGGCGTGCTGGGCGAGGACGCGCATCTGGTGGACGCCAGCGCCTGCGCCGCCGCCTTTATCAAACGCTATCTGGAAGAAAACGGCCTGCGCGGGGGAGAGGGTGCTCTCCGCTGCCTGACCAGCGGCGACAAGGAGCGCTTTGAGCGCCTGGCCCCGCTGTTTCTGGGACAGGCAGAGCCGCCGCAGACCGAACAGGTGCCGGTGATGCCGGCGGAGGAAGACACATGAAAGAAAAAGAAGTAGTCATTGACGTGCACAGCGTCCATGCCTATGACGAAGAGGGCTCGGACAGCCTGGACTTCAGCACCGACGGGATGTATCGCTATGAAAACGGCAGCGCGCATCTGTGGTACTGGGAGTCGGACGTGACCGGCCTGCCCGGCACGCGCACCAGCGTGGAGATCGGCCCCGATGGCGTGATCGTAGACCGGAGCGGCACCGTGACGAGCCGGATGGAGTTCCGGGAGGGCCTGAAGAATTTCTTCCCCTATGAGACGCCCTACGGCCTGGCGACGATGGGCATGGATACGCGCCGCATCCGCGCCGCCTTTGACGAAAACGGCGGGAACATGGAGCTGGACTATGTGCTCGACCTGGAGCACGCGGCCGCCATCCGCAACAAGTTCCAGATCCAGGTGAGGGAAAGCTGAAAAGAGCGTAAAAACTGTCTGCTAAAAACACCGTAGCAGGGACTATGTTTCTCCGGGAGAACAGGAGAGGAAGCAGTATGAAGATTTCGAGAGTCCTGAAAGATGCCATACGCTTTTGGTATTACATGCCGAAAAGACTCCGGCTGAAAAATCATAATCCAACCATTTTGTGCTCCAATTGTATCGGCGGGATGATATACCATGACATGCGTCTGAAGTTTCAGTCGCCAACAGTAAATCTGTTTATACGACATAATGATTTTATGGAGTTTCTTGAGAACATTGAGTATTATTTGAACTGCGATATTGAACAGATTTATGAAGAGAGCGTAACTTATCCAATCGGACAAATGAAACGCGGCAGCGAATCTGTTAAATTGTACTTTGTTCACTATCCTACCTTTGAAAATGCGATTGAGAAGTGGAGGGAAAGATGCACGCGTGTAGATTTGGATAACGCTTTTGTTATTATGGAGTACATGCAGATAAACGAGTCCGACCGATTGTGGAAACGATTTTGTGCGCTTCCATTTAAATACAAAGCATTACTGACCGGCGATACATCTTTTGAGCATCCGGATCTGGTTCACATTGATATGTATAATGAACCGTATGTAAATGGGCGGATTTTTTCAATCAAGCCCGGGAAGATACTGCATCGCTGGCTCGATGATTTTGATTATGTTTCATTTTTTAATCGAAATTGCCGCAATTAGCGCGGCCGTTCTTCCGTTGCGCTCTCATTATGCGTAAACAGTTGTTCTCCCGGGGAGAGATGATTCATACTATGCAGAGAAAAAAGAGAAGACAAGCAGGAAAACAGAATGATAAAATGCAAAAAAGCAGAGAGCGCTTGCTCTCTGCTTTTTTAATCGAGGATCTCCACGGAGACCTTCTTGCCCTTCCTTTGGGCGACGGCCCGCATCAGGATACGGATCTGCTTGACGATCCTGCCCTGCCGGCCGATGACCTTGCCCATATCGCCGTCGGCGACGCGAACCTCAAACACGGTCTCTCCGTCGGCCTTGCGCTCGGTCACAGAGACTTCGTCGGGGTGGTCGACCAGGCTCTGTACAATATAGGTCAGTAATTCTTTCATTGCCGGTAGTTACTCCTTGTTCAGGCCTCGAGCTTCTTCAGCAGGCCGCGAACGGTATCGGTCGGCTGAGCGCCGTTGGCAATCCAGTACTTGGCGCGCTCCACGTCGATCTTCAGGGTCTCGCCTTCGGCCATGGGATCGTAAGTGCCCAGCTCCTCAATGAAGCGGCCGTCGCGCGGGGAACGGGAATCGGCGACGATGACACGGTAGTAAGGGGCCTTCTTGGCGCCCATTCTGCGCAGTCTGATTTTAACCATTGTGTATATTCACCTCCATGTTAGTTTTTCATCTATTACCAACGCTTTCGCGTGAGTAAGCCGATTGCGGGGAACGAGACGGCTGAGGCGAGGTTTTCTTTCCCACCTCATCCGGCCCTGCGGGCCACCTGTCTCGCTGCGGCTCGGTCACGCCGCGGCTCTGACATGCCCCCGGCATGTCATTCACTTCCGCGGCGCCGCTTCGCTGCCTCAAGGGGAAGGCTTTTCAGAGTCCGGGGAAGCCTCCGCCGAGGCCGGGGAAGCCGCCCCCGCCCATTTTGCCGAACTTGCGCTGCAGCTTCTTCATGTTCTTGCCGCTGAACTGCTTCATCATCTGCTGCATGCTCTCGTACTGCTTTAATAGACGGTTGACGTCCACGACGTTCAGACCGCAGCCGGCGGCGATGCGCTTTTTGCGGCTGGAGTTGAGGATCGCGGGATTGTCGCGTTCGGCCGGCGTCATCGAGAGGATGATCGCCTCCTGACGGGCCATCTGCTTCTCATCGATCTTCGCGCCCTTGAGGGCCTTCGCGTCCACGCCGGGGATCATGCCCATGATGCTCTCCAGATCGCCCATGTTCTTGAGCTGACCCATCTGGTCGAGATAATCGCTGAGCGTGAAGCGGTTGGCGCGCAGCTTCTCGGCCGCCTCGAGCGCCTTCTTCTCGTCGAAGCTCTGCTCGGCCTTTTCGATCAGCGTCAGCACGTCGCCCATGCCGAGAATGCGGGAGGCCATACGGTCGGGGTGGAAGGGCTCGATCATGTCGAGCTTCTCGCCCACGCCGATGTACTTGATGGGCTTGCCGGTCGCGGCGCGGATGCTCAGCGCGGCGCCGCCGCGGGCGTCGCCGTCGAGCTTGGTGAGCATCACGCCCGTCACGCCCAGCGCCTCGTCAAAGGCGGTGGCGGCGTTGACGGCGTCCTGGCCGGTCATCGCGTCGATCACCAGCAGGATCTCCGCCGGATGCACCGCGTCGCGGATGTTCTGCAGCTCCTGCATCAGCGCCTCGTCGATGTGCAGACGGCCGGCGGTGTCAAGGAAGACGATGTCGTTGCCGTGCGCCTTGGCGTGCTCGATGGCGGCTTTGGCGATCTCGACCGGGTCGGTCTGGCCCATCTGGAAGACGGGGATGTTCAGCTGCGCGCCGACGGTCTCCAGCTGCTGGATGGCGGCGGGACGGTAAATGTCGCAGGCGACGAGCAGCGGGCGCTTGCCCTGCTTGCGGATGTAGCCGGCGAGCTTGGCGCCGTTGGTGGTCTTGCCCGCGCCCTGCAGGCCGACTAGCATCACGACGCTCGGCAGCTGGGAGCTGATGTTCAGCTTCTGGTTTTCACCGCCCATGAGCTTGCAGAGCTCTTCGTTGACGATCTTGATGACCATCTGGGCGGGGTTGAGCGCTTCGAGCACGTCGGTGCCGACGGCGCGGTCGGTGACGGTCTTGGTGAAGTCCTTGACCACGCGGTAGCTGACGTCCGCCTCCAGCAGGGCCATGCGCACCTCGCGCATCGCCTCGCGCACATCGGACGCGGTCAGCCGGCCTTTGCCGCGCAGGCGCTTGAAGGCCGCATTCAGTTTTTCGGATAAGCTTTCAAAGGCCATGGATCATTCCTCTAATTGCCGGACCTCGCGCAGCAGCTGCCGAAGGTCGCTTTGCAGCTCGCCGGAGGCCTGCGCTTCCAGCGCTTCTACCTGCTTTTCAACACGCGCCAGACCCTGCCGCAGCGCCGTAAAGCGCCGGACGAGGCCGGTTTTTTCCTCGATCTCGCGCAGGGCCTGCTCCGCCCGGCGGATGTTGTCCCACACGCCCTGGCGGGAGATGCCGCTCTGCTCGGCGATCTCGGAGAGGGAGAGGTCCTCGTTGATGTGCAGATCGTAGCAGCTGCGCTGCCGTTCGGTCAGCAGTTCGCCGTAAAAATCCAGCAGCATGCTCTGCATCATGCGGTTTTCCACGGCGCAGACCTCCCTGTCAAGTGTTTCAGCTTGGCAGATTATACACGAATCCGCCGGCGCTGTCAAGTGCTTTTTCTTGTCAGAGGAGGAAAACGCCGTGTCGGGCGGCGCCGCCGTGGGCCGGATCGCCGCCGCGGCGAAAGAAAAGCGCAATTTGACGGCTTTCGGGCTTGAGAAAAAAGGGGCTGTTTGTTATAATATCTCTCGCCGCAGCGGTTTTTTCCGGGAGCGGAGCGGGCGCAGTCCGCCCGGGCCGGATCGCCGCGACGGAAATCCCCGGATCGTAAGGAGATGCGTTTTCAATGAAATTAGGGATCGTGGGTCTGCCCAACGTGGGCAAGACGACGCTTTTTAACGCGCTGACCGGCTCGAAGGCCGAGACCGGCGGCTATACCGCGGCCAATGCCAAGCCCAACATCGGCCAGGCCAAGGTGCCCGACGAGCGGCTCGACTGGCTGGCAGAATACTACCACCCGAAGAAATACAGCCCGGCAAGCATCGATTTTGTGGACGTGCCCGGCGTCAGCTCCGGCGGCAAGGGCAACGAGGTCTTCCAGGCCATCCGCCAGGTGGATGCGCTGGTGCAGGTGGTCCGCTGCTTCGACAACGACGACCTCTTCCTCGAGCCGGCGGACGCCGTGCGCGACGCGGAGAGCTTCGAGCTGGAGCTGATCCTGGCGGACATCGAGATCGTCGAGCGCCGTCTCGAGCGCGCGAAGAAGAACGCCAAGGGCGGCGACAAGAAATACAAGCGCGAGGCCGAGATGTGCGAAGCGCTGATTGCCCATCTGACCGAGGAGAAGCCCGCGCGCGACTTCCCCTTCACCGACGAGGACAAGGACATCCTGGCCGACGGCGGGTTGCTGACCGTCAAGCCCGTGATCTACGCCGCCAACCTCGACGAGGAGGGCATGGCCAACTACGCGGACAACGCAAACTTCAAGGCCCTGTCCGACTACGCCGCCAAGAGCGGCGCGGCCGTGCTGCCTGTGGCGGCGAAGTTCGAGGAGGATCTGGCCGAGCTCGACGCCGAGGAGGCGCAGATGTTCATGGAGGATCTCGGCCTGCACGAGACCGGTCTCGACCGCCTGATCCGCACCTCTTACGACCTGCTGGGCTATATCTCTTTCCTCACCGCCGGCGAGGACGACGTGCACGCCTGGACGATCGTGCGCGGCACCAAGGCGCCCAAGGCCGCCGGCAAGATCCACACCGACATCGAGCGCGGCTTCATCCGCGCCGAGATCGTCGCCTTTGAGGATCTGAAGGCCTGCGGCACGATGGCCGCCGCCAAGGAAAAGGGCCTGTTCCGCCTGGAGGGCAAGGACTACGTCATGCAGGACGGCGACGTGACCATGTTCCGCTTCAACGTGTGATTTTGTGATACGCAGACGCCCGCCGCTGAAAAAGCGGCGGGCGTTTTTGCATCTCGGGGGGCGGGCCGCCGAGGGCGTCGGCCCCTACGGGAAACGGATTGCCGCGCCAATGTGCGCACCGGCGCGCAATGACAGGTTTCAGGGGTTTCAGGCAAGGGACCAAAGAAGAGAAGGACGGTTCGTGAATCGCCCCTACGGAGAAACGCGAGGGACGGGCCGCCGAGGGCGTCGGCCCCTACGGGGGAAACGGATTGCCGCGCCAATGTGCGCACCGGCGCGCAATGACAGGTTTCAGGGGTTTCAGGCAAGGGACCAAAGAAGAGAAGGGCGGTTCGTGAATCGCCCCTACGGAGAAATGCGAGGGGCGGGCCGCCGGGGGCGTCGGCCCCTACGGGAAACGGATTGCCGCGCCGGTGTGCGCACCGGCGCGCAATGACAGGGGTTTTGTTTGTCGGCGGGCGTTTTTTTATCGTTTCGGCGCAACCTGCGGCCGGTTTTGTTGTCTATAAGGGTGAGAGCTCTTCACACAAAGGAGATTCAGTATGGAAGACAGAGAGATCGTGGATCTGTACTGGCAGCGTTCCGATCTGGCCATATCGGAAACGGAAAACAAATACGGAAGATACTGCCGAACGATCGCCTTCAACATCTGCGGCGACGCCGAAGACGCGGAGGAATGCGTCAGCGACACCTGGTTTTGCGCCTGGAACCGGATGCCCTCCGAGCGCCCCGCGGTCTTGTCGGCCTTCCTCGGCTGTATCACCAGAAGCTTCGCCATCAATAAAGTCAGGGCGAAACACAGGATCAAGCGCGGCGGAGGGCAAGCGCCTCTTGCGCTGGACGAGCTGGCCGAATGCGTCCCCGGCGGAACGAACCCGGAGCAGGAACTGGAGGCCAGGGAACTGGAAGCGGCGATCGGGCGCTTCGTGGCCGGGCTGAAGGAAACGGACCGACAGGCCTTCGTCCTGCGGTACTGGTATCTCGCGCCGGTCGCTGCCATCGCGCAGCGGCTGGGCTGCCGGGAAGCGAAAATCAAGAGCAGCCTGTTTCGCAGCCGAAAAAAGCTGAAGGTCTATCTACAGGAGGAGGGCTTATGTTAGACTCGCTGGCACTTCTGCGCGCTATGAACGGCATTCATGAGGAGGATGTAGTCATGGCCGGAAACATGTATTTCAACGAAAGAAAATCTACTCATCTGAAAACGAAGCGGATCGTCACCCTCGCCCTCGCGGCGGCGCTGATCCTGGCGCTGAGCGTCGGCGCCTGGGCGGCCTACGGCAAGGTGGCCGGGCCGCAGGAGGCCGAGCGCGTGGCGCTGCAGGAGCTCGAGGTCTGGAAGGAGCTGGGTTTGATCTGCCCGGAGGTATCCTTCGAGGGCCCGGCGACGAAGATCGTCGAGGTCGAGGAGTATCAGGGCGGCGGATACTGGTACGACCGCCTGTTCCCGCACAGCTATGAGGTGCGCTGGTACGGCGTGGGCAAGTATAACTGCAACCTGAGCGTGGACACGCAGAGCGGAAAGCTGCTGTACGCCGTGATCGGCGCGGCCCCGGACGAATGGGACGAGCCCGTCGAAACGGTCGAGCATACGCAGCCGATCGACCCCTATGATCTCGACAAGGGCTCGGAGACCTTCACGCTGCACATCTACGACAACTTCGACGACATCGTCCCCGCCGATCTGACGGTGGACGACTTCTGCTCGCGCCTGGCCGAGTACTGGGGCTTTACCGGCTACCGGATCGGCGACACGGTGGACGAGCTCTGGTACGACGCGCACTGGGAGGCCGTCGACGGCTCGACGCGGTTGCTGGATCTGCCCCGCACCAACCCGACGAATTATTACCTCACGGTATTCTTCGACGGTGACCAGGAGGGCGCGCCGATGTATCTGGAGCTGGAGAATTTCCCGGAAAACTGCACGCTGATGCTCGGCGCACGCCACGCCATCGGCTGAGGATCGAATCGGAAAGCACGCCCGCCGCGTTCACGCGGCGGGCGGTTTTTGTGCGTTAAGGGGGTGGGCGGTGGAATGCGGAATGAAAGAGCGGGCGATTCGTGAATCGCCCCTACGGAGAAATGCGAGGGGCGGGCCGCCGGGGGCGTCGGCCCCTACGAGGAAAACGGATTGCCGCGCCGGCGTGCGCACCGGCTCGCAATGACAGGTTTCAGGGTTTTCGGGCAAGGGGCCAAAGAAGAGGCGGGCGATTCGTGAATCGCCCCTACGGAGAAATGCGGGAACGGGCCGCCGGGGGCGTCGGCCCCTACGAGGAAATGCGGAATTCGGAATTCGGAATTGGGGAGCGCGCGGGAGGGGCATAAAAAAACCGTGAAGCCGGGGGGGCTTCACGGTTTTCTCGTCGTTTCTCAGAAACGGATGGTCCGCGTTGGGCTCAGAAACGGATGGTCAGCTTCTGGTTGACCTTGAGCTCCTGGGGATTGCGGATGTTGTTCCAACGGCAGAGCTGCTCCACCGTGCAGTGGAAACGCTTGGCGATGGACTCGGCCGTGTCGCCCGGACGGACGACATAGGGGATCATCGTGCCGCCGCTGACATCCTGCAGCACTTCATCGTTCAGGGGAGATGCGTTCATGTTCAGTCCTCCTTATTGAAGCAGTATTTTCTCAAAGTCGAGATCCTTGCCGGAATCTTCCTTCGCGTCCTTCCAGGTCAGATGCTCGGTCGCCTTGTTGAAGTTCAGCGTGCCCTCGCCGTCCTGGTAGACGGTCTCTTCGACGGTCTGGCCTTCCGCGGTGACGCGGGTAACGGTCTTGACGCAGTCCTTGTACTTGAGCTCGCCTTCCGCGTTGAAGCTGCCGAAGAAGACCCACTTGCTGGTCTCGCCATCGGCGACGATGGTCACTGTCACCTTGTATTCACCTTCGGCGCGTTCGGAGGGCTTGATCTCGATCTCGATGTCGTGGTTCTTGACCTCGCGGTATTTGCCGGCCACGGAGAGCTTGCCCGGATCGGGGTCCAGCCCCTCGGTCACGCCGTAGATATCGACCAGGTAGATCGTCTCGTCGCTCGGGTAGTCCGCGTAGTACACGGTGCAGCTGCAGCCCTCGGCGAGCATGCCGTAGGCAAGGCGGCAGATGGCGGGATCGACGGTGACGATGAGGCCGTTGGCCAGGTTGATGGTGTAGCGCTCGGCCTGGATATCGTGCACGATACCGGCCATCGAAGCATAGACCGGCTCCGGCGCAGGCTCAGGCTCGGGCTCGGCGGTGGGTTCGGGCTCGGCGGTGGGTTCGGGCTCGGGCTCAGCGGTGGGTTCGGGCTCGGGCTCAGCGGTGGGCTCGGGCTCAGGCTCAGCGGTGGGCTCGGGCTCAGGCTCAGCGGTGGGCTCGGGTGCGGGCTCAGGCGTCGGTTCGGGCGCGGGCGTCGGCTCGGGCTCGCCGGGCAGGGTGATCGTGCCGCCGCACTCGATCAGATCGAGCGGCTGGCCGCCGTAGCTGCCGTTGAAGTGCCAAATGACGTCCATCAGCAGCTCGCTGCTCTCATTGCCCAGCTCCACGGAGAAGCTGTGGCTGTCAAAGTAGGTGGTCGTCTTGCCGCCGGTGTAGTCCATGGCGGGCTGGGTGATGCTGGCCGTCTGCTTGCCGAGGCTGAGGGAGATGCCGTTTTCGACCCGGTTGAGGGTGATGGAGGCGGAGCGGATGCTGATATCCATCGTCACTTCCGCCCGGTGATCGCCGGTCTTGACCGCCTTCCAGTCGCAGCAGAGATCCAGACCGGTTTCCGTGTCGGAGCTGAAGCCGCCGGAGGCGATGGTCTCACCGGAGGGAGCGGGCGTCGGGGTGGGCTGCTCGGTCGGAACGGGGGCCGGAGCGGGCGTGGGCGCGGCAGTCGGCGCGGGGGCCGGGGCCGGCGTGGGCGCGGCGGTGGGCGCCGGGGTGGGGGCGGCGGTCGGCGCGGGCGTCGGGGTCGCCTTGGCGCTCACGGAGAGATAGGCCGTGTTGGTGCGCGCGGTCTGACCGTCATAGTTGAAGGTGCAGTAGGCGCCCCAGCGGTCCGCCTGCTTGGTCAGCTTGCTGATGCTCAGCGTGGTGCTGTACAGGCCGCTGAGCTGGACGCCGGGGACCTTGTTGAGGAAGCCCTGCGGCGTGTACTCGCCGCCGTCGGGGGACACAAAGGTCCAGCTCAGCGAGGTGTAGATGTTGGAGAAGGCCACAAAGTAGGCGGTGTCGCCCTCGCTGCGCTTCTCATTGGTGGGGTTCTTGGTGATGTACAGGAAGAGCGGCGCCGAGCCAGGTGCGGGAGACTCTTCCGCAGGGGCCTCGCCGATGGGGCGGGGACGGGGCAGGGGATTGGTCTTGTCGGGCGTCTGATCGCCGGTGAAGACCGCGTAGCTGTCGGTCAGGCAGGAAGCGTCCTTCGCGTCCTCAAAACGGAACCAGCCGAAGTTGCTGCTGCTCTTCTCGCAGCCGGCAAAGGCCTGCTGGCCGGCGGCGTTATAGGCCTCGGGCGAGATATCACTGCCGTTGAGGTCCATATAGCTGACGCTGCGCTTCCCGTTTTGTTCCGAAACGAACTGGAAGGCATAGCTCTCGTAGCTCAGCGTCCCGTCGCGCAGGGTGACGGCGCACTTGGCCGTGTAGGCCTCGGTCTCGGAGAGCAGGATGTTGTCGTAAAACAGATACGACCAGGCACCCGTGACGGGGTCGTGGAAGGTGTCGGCGTTCTCGGAGAGAATATCCGGGAAGGATTCGCCCTCCTCGAGCTTGACCGCGCATTCGACGAGCGCGTCATTGTTTTCGTTGAGCTCCCAGAGCTTGAGGCTGGTGGAGCGGTCGGCCAGGTGCTGGGACGCGGCGACCAGCTCGAGACGGCCGTTGTGGTCCAGGTCGGTCACCGCATAGCGCCATTCGCGCGCTTCCCCGTCCTGCTCCAGCGAGGGCAGGGTCGGGAAGAGGGCGAGGATCTGCGCGGCGGCGGGATCTTCGCTCGGGGCGGGCGTGGGCTCCGCCGGGGCCTGCGTGGGCGCGGGGGCCTCGGGCGCGGGCGTTTCGGCGGGCTGAGGGGCGGCGCCGCCGCAGGCGGCGAGGGAGAAGACCATCGCGATCGCCAGCAGCAGGCAGAGAATCGATTTTCTGTCCATGGTTGTTCCTCCGTGGGCGGCGCAGACAGAGAAGCTGCGCCGCTTTCCATCATAGGGATGGGATTTTAGATTTGATGAAAGGAATCCGGCAGCATCGACGCTTGCGAGGCTGCCGGATCCTGTGCCTGAGAAGGGAGCCCTTTATCAGAGCAGCATGTTGTTGACCAGGTTCTGGATGGTGTCGTAGTCGTAGCCGGCCTTCTTCAGGGCGATCTTGCGGGCATCGCCGTTGCCGTACTTGCCGTCGATGACGTCCTTGGCGACCTTCTCATACTTGAGCAGATCGTTGACCAGGCCCTGCACGACCTGGGGATCAAAGCCGGCCTTTCTCAGCGCGGCAAAGCGGGCCTCGCCGTTGCCGTAGTCGCCGTTGATGCAGGCATAGGCAGCCTTCAGGTTGCGGGTCATACCGCCGGAAACGTTCTCCAGTGCTTCGTCAGCCAGTTTTACGATGTTGTCAGTCATGATGAATCTTCCTTTCTTTCTGATTGAAAAGACGCTCGCGAGGAGGTCTGATCTTTTCTGCTTGTGCTATCTTTTATTTTACAGTACCTGAAGCGCCGGTGTCAAGTCTTTGCTTGGCAACCAGGGCTGCAAACAGGCCGTTTTTCGCAATCAGCTGGTCATAGGTGCCGTCCTCGGCGATACGCCCCTTGTCCAGCACCAGGATCCGGTCGCAGTGGCGGATGGTGCTCAGGCGGTGGGCGATCACGATGCGGGTGCATTTGAGGGAGTCCAGCGCGTCGGATACCTGCTTTTGCGTTTTGTTGTCCAGGGCGGAGGTCGCCTCGTCGAACATCAGGATCTTCGGCTTCGGCGCGATGGCCCGGGCGATCATCAGCCGCTGCTTCTGGCCGCCGGAGATGCCGCCCTGGCCCTCGGAGATCAGCGTCTGCATCCCCATGGGCATGGCGCGAATATCGTCGGCGATGCCGGCCAGCTCCGCCGCCTCCCAGGCCTCCTCCAGCGACAGCTGGGGCGCGGAGATGACGATGTTGGAGTAGATATCGCCCTGGAACAGGCTGCCGTTTTGCGTCACGGCGCCGATCCGGCGCCGCAGCGAGCCCAAATCCAGCCCGGACATGTCCTTGCCGTCATAGTAGATCGCGCCGCGCTCCGGCTTTTCAAAGCCGAGCAGCAGCCGCATCAGCGTGCTCTTGCCGCAGCCCGTCGTGCCGACGATCGCCACGTATTCGCCCGCTTTGATCTTCAGGCTCAGGCCGTCAATCACATAGGGCATGCTCTCGCGGTAGCGGAAGGAGACCTTCGACAGCTCGATATTGCCGGAAAGGCGCGTGACCATGGCCTTGTGCTCGGCCGACTCCGGCTCGGTTTTCAGGATGGGCTCCGCCATCTCCAGGATGGGACGGATCCGCGCCACCGTGAGGGCCACGCCGCTGAGCGACGAGAAGGCGCCCATCACCATGCCGAAGGCGGCGTTGAAGGCCAGATATTCCGAGGGCGTCACGCGGGTTTCGACCGCGAGGTCATACAGCAGGAGCGTGCCCGCCAGGCCGACCGCCGTGACGATCACGCTGCTGACCTTCAGAAACAGGGGGGGATTGTAATTGAGCTCGGCGACCTCGGAGAAGGAGCGGGCCCAGCGGGCGAAGACCCGCTTTTCCGCGCCGGCGAGCTTGATTTTCTGCACGCCGTTGATGAGCGCGTAGCTCAGGCCTTCGTTTTTCGCGCCGAGCTCCATGGCCCGCTTGCTGATCCTGATCTGCAGGAGAGCGGCGATCACGCCGATGCCCACGGTGAGCAGGATGATCGCCAGCGCCGGCAGGACCAGCGCGGGCGCATAGTGGAAGATCTGCGTGATATACAGCAGGCTCATCAGCGAGCTCAGCCCCATGGAGAACACGCCGCCCAGCAGCTGGCTGCACAGCTGGTTGACCGCGCCGAAGCGGCTGGACAGCTCGCCGGAGGACCAGCGGCGGAAGAAATCGGCCGGAAGGTTCAGCACGCGCATCATCACCGCGGCCTCCACGGACAGGGAGGTTTTGATTTCGATGCGGTTCATCATCAGCTCGCGCACGCTGGAGATCAGCTGCGTGGAAACGAGGGTGCAGACCGTGAAGATCGCGGCGCCCGTCAGCATGGCGAGGCTGCCGCGCTCGAGCACCACACCCGTCAGCGTGCGCGTGATGCGCGGCATCAGCATGCCGACCAGAGTGACGAGCAGCGTGAGCCCGGCGATCATCAGCAGGTCGCCCGTGCTCAGGCAGCCCTTCATGTAAAGCAGCAGGTCCGGGATGCCCAGCTTTTTGAGCGGGAGCGGGCGGTAAAAGCAGACCGCGTCCTCGGCAAACTGCGCCGCCGTCTGCCGGCTCAGCGACTGCCATTCGCCGCTGACCGGGTCGAGGAAGCGATAGCCCATGAAGGGCTTCGGCAGCAGCGCCACCGGCAGGCGGGACTGCCCGTAAAAGCCCAGCATCGGGCCGAAGGCGTCCCGGTACCAGCCCTCCTCCAGGCGGACGTTTCGCCGCATGATCCCGTGGGGACGCAGGCAGTATTCCAGCTGCTCGTCGGCGTCGGTCAGATTCTCGGGGATCTCCGAGGACTGGACGTGATAATATTTCAGGATCTCGTCGATGGCCGCCTTGGTGACGATGCGCTCGTCGTTGAGCGCGCCGGCGCCGGGCCTGCCGAGGACCACGGAGGCCATGCGGAAAATGGAGTCTTCAAATACTTCCTGATCCTTCTGCTTGCGCAGGCGGATCTGGTCGTCAAACCAACTCATGCCCGTCCACCTCCTCAGTCGCTTGCGATCAGCTCGGCATAGGCGCCGCCGCGGGCATAGAGCTCGTCGTGCGTGCCGCGCTCCACCACTTCGCCCTTGTCGAGCACGATGATCTCGTCGCAGTCACGGATGGTGGACAGGCGGTGCGCGATGACGATGCAGGTGATGCCGCGGTCGCGGATCGCCTTGACGAGCTCATACTCGGTCAGCGCGTCGAGCGCCGAGGTCGCCTCGTCGAGGATGATCAGCGTGGGATCCTGCGCCAGCACGCGGGCGATCTCCAGACGCTGCCGCTGGCCGCCGGAGAGGTCCCGGCCGCCCTCACTGAGCATGCCCTGGAAGCCGCCCTCGCGAGCCATGATATCGTCGTAGATCTGGGCGTCGCGCGCGGCGAGGATCATTTCAAAGTCCTCGATCGAGCTGTCCCACATCTTGATGTTGTTGGCGATCGTGTCCTCAAAGAGGACGATGTCCTGGTCCACGACGGCCACGGAGCCGGTGAAGACGCTGCGGTCGATCTCCGAGATGGGCTTGCCGTCAAAGAGGATCTCGCCGCTCCAGGGCTGATAGAGCCCGGAGATCAGCTTGGAGAGCGTGCTCTTGCCGCAGCCGGAGCCGCCCACAAGGGCCACGCGGCTGCCGGGCTTCATGTGCAGGGAGAAATCCCGGATCAGCGGCGGGCCGAGCCGGGAATAGCCGAAGCTGACATGGCGCAGCTCCAGCTCGCCGGAGAGCTTGGAGTAGTCCGCCGTCTCGGACAGAGGCGCGTCGGAGAACATGGGGTCGTCTGGGTATTGCATCACGTCCTCCACGCGCTCCATCTCGGTGCGCATCTCCTGGATGGACTGGCCGGCGGAAATGAGCAGCATGGCCGGCGCCATGAAGGCGCTCAGAAAGCCCTGAAAGCTCATGATCATGCCGATGGTGAAGCGGCCCTGCATGGCCTGGTAAACGCCGAGGATCAGCACCGCGGCGCCGGCCAGCGAGCTGAGCAGGGCGGGGATCATGCCGAAGAGCTCGTTGAGCTTCGCGAAGCGGACTTCGGCGGCGTTGACGGAGGCCTGATAACCGGCCCATTTCTGGAAAAAACCGTTTTCTGCACCGCTGGCCTTGATGGTCTCCACCATCTGGATGCCGGAGACGGTGGTCGAGGCGAGCTTGCCGCTGTCGCGCAGCTGGACGCGGGTGATGTTTACGCGCCTGTTGGAGATGATCCGGGAGACGAGCAGGTTGAGGATCATCGCCGTCAGGCCCACGACGGTCAGCAGGACGCTGTAGCGCAGCATGACCGCCAGATAAAAGATCATCATCGCCGTGTTCAGCAGCAGGGGAGCGAAGGTGTTGACCAGGGTACCGGCGATGGAGGCGTTGGTGCCCATGCGCTGCAGGATGTCGCCGGACAGGCGCTGGCTGAAAAACTCCATCGGCAGGCGCAGCAGCTTCCACATGAAGGCGCTGCTGCCGACGAGGTCCATTTTTCCGTTGATTTTCAGCGAATAGACCGCCTGGACCCAGCCGACGACGAGCTGCGCCAGCCCCAGAAGCCCCAGCAGGCCGAGGAAGGGCATCAACAGCTCCCGGTTTTCCCCGGTGAGCAGACGGTCGATGAAGAAGTTGGAGAAGATGGGATTGATGATGCCGAAAAGGGAGACGATCGCCGTGGACAGCATCACGAAGACCGCCGCCGAGCCCGCGCCGGTCAGACGCTTGCGGGCAAAGGCGATGGTGCTTTTGCGCCTGCCGCCGGGCTGAAATTCCGGCCCGGGCGTGATCTGCAGGCAGATACCGGTGAAGGAGCGGTCAAAGTCCTCCGCGCTGACCCTCACCTCGCCGCGCGCGGGGTCGTTGATATAGGCGTAGCGCCCGCGGAAGCCCTTGAGCACGACGAAATGGTTGAAGTTCCAGTGGATGATGCAGGGGCAGGCGATCTCCTCCCGCAGCGCCTGGGGCTCGCAGCGAAAGCCGCCCGCCTCAAAGCCGTAGCTGCGGGCAGCCAGCAGGACGTTGCGGGCGTTGGAGCCGTCGCGGGATACGCCGCAGTCCAGGCGCACCTGCTCAAGCGGCACCCACTTGCCGTAATAGGCCATGACCATCGCAAGCGAGGCGGCGCCGCATTCGAGCGCCTCCATCTGCATCACGACGGGGACCTTTGCCACGCCCCCGGTCACCGGCCGCTTGATCCGATCCTTGCTCATGGCGCCCCCTTCAGCGCAGCAGCAGCCGCAGGATCTGCGTCTGCCGGTAGCGCACGCCGGCCGTGTATTCGCCGTCGGCCAGGTCGGTGTCGGCCAGGGCAAAGACGCCCTGCTCGTCGCGGCCGAGGCTGCGGATCTCGGAGCTGGTCTCCCCGACGGTGATCAGCATGCCCTCCTCGACGCTTTTCGCCAGTTCCTCGTCGTCAAAGCGGAGCGTCATGACGCCGTCGGCGACCTCCGCGCGGCCGTAGGCCACGCTGTCGATATAGGTAAAGGAGCCCCAGACCAGCAGGCCGACCAGCAGCAGGATCACCGCCGTCAGCAGCAGCCAGACGCTGGGATTGGTGACGCGCAGGACCTGATTGAGCTGCTCCGGAGATTCGATCCGCTCAAGGCTTTCCTTGCGGTAAAGGTGTACGTGTTCCATGCTTGCTCCTTCCCACCGTCCGTCTTGAGAGCCGGGCGGCGCAGACGCTTATCGTTTCAAATAGGCCGAAGAGACCGGGAAATTGAAATAGGTGTCCGGATAGGGCTCGTTGGCGAGGACGAAATGCCACCACTCGCAGTCGATCGGCTGAAAGCCGTTTCGCAGCATGGCGCGCCGCAGGATCATGCGGTTGTCATACTGCTCGGCGCTGATCCCCCGGTAATCCGGGTGCGAGACCTCGCTGAACAGGTCGAAGGGACCGCCCATGTCGAGCTCTTTGCCGCTTTTCATGTCCAGCAGCGTCAGATCCACGGCGCTGCCGCGGCTGTGGCTGGACTGCTTGGCGATATAGCCCCGGGCGAACAGCTCCTGCTTTTCCAGCTCCGGATAGAAATAGGGCTTCATGCGGATATCCTGGTCCTCGATGCCCCAGAGGACGAAGTGCTTCACCGCGCAGGCCGGGCGGTAGGCGTCGAACACCTTCAGGCGGTAGCCCTGCACGATCAGCTCGCTGCTGACGGCCTTGAGCGCCCGCGCAGCCTCGACGGTCAGCAGAGCGCAGGGCTCCTCATAGCCGTCGATGCGCTCGCCGATGAAGTTGTAGGTCGAATAATAGCGGATCTCCTGCACGATCTGCGGCACGTAATCGGCCAGCAGAACGAAGCCGGAGGGATCCATGGTCAGGTCGTTTTTATACGCGGTCCTCATGGCTATCCTCCGTTTGGCCGCCCTTGTATTCCAGGCAGAGCATGGTCAGATCGTCGAACTGCTCGGCGTCGCGGACGAAAATATCGACCGCCTCGTGCACGTTCTCCAGGATGCGGCCGGGCCCGGCGTCGGGCTCCTTGTTGAGAGCCTCCATCATCCGCTCGAGACCGAACATGCGGTTTTCCGCATCCGTCGCCTCGGGCACGCCGTCGGTATAGACGAAGAGCTTGGCGCCGGGCTCCAGCTGCAGCTCGTATTCTTTATATTTTGCGCCGGCGATGCCGCCGATCACGAAGCCGTGCTTGTCGCGATACAGCTCGAAGCGGCCGTCCGGGTGCTTGATCACCGGGAACTCGTGGCCGGCGTTGGAGGCGGTGAGCCTGCCGGTGGACAGCTCGAGGATGCCGATCCAGACGGTGACGAACATATCCACCTGGTTGTTGGAGCAGAGAGCCTCGTTGGTCTTGGCGAGGATCTCCGAGGCGGATTTGCCCAGCATGGCGCAGCTTTGCAGGATGGTCTTGGCGATCATCATGAACAGCGCCGCCGGCACGCCCTTGCCCGAGACGTCCGCGATCACCAGACCGAGGTGGTCCTCGTCGATCAGGAAGAAATCGTAGAAGTCGCCGCCGACCTCCTTGGCAGGCTTCATGGTGGCGTAAATATCGAACTCCCGGCGGTTCGGATAAGGCGGGAAGACGTGCGGCAGCATGCTGTTCTGGATCTGGCTGGCCATGGACAGCTCCGTGCTGACGCGCTCCTTCTCCCGGGTGATCTCGGTGATGTTTTCGATGTACTGCTTGGTTTTTTTCGACAGATCGTCAAAGGACTCGGCCAGCACCTCGATCTCGTCGTTGGTGCGGTAGGAGTCTTTCATCTCAAACAGCTCGCCGGTCCGGCTGCTGTGGATGATGTTTTTCGTCATATCCCGGATCGGGTTGACGATCCGGTTGGCGGCAAGCAGGGCGACCGCGACGCTGAGCACGAAGACGACGGCGATGATCCCGATGACCGTCCGCCGGGTCCGCACGGTGCCTTCCCGGAAGCGGGCGCTGGCCTGATCGTTGATCTTGTCGTATTCGGCGAGCATCTGCCGCTCGGGCTGCTCTGTGATCTCTTTCTCCACCAGGGAGATGACCGCCCAGCCGACCGTCGGCATCGGGGCGCCGGCGGCATAATACTGCTTGTCGCGGATGGTGATGGTCTTCAGATCGGTCGTCTTATGCAGGGAGTCATCAATAAAATGCGCCAGCTCCCGGTTGCTGGAGTTTCTCAGGTCCGTGGCCAGATCGGCTTCCTCCGCCTTGAAGGTCTCGCTCTCCTCCGGCGCGAGGATCACCTGGCCGCGGTTGTTGACGACGACGGCAATGCCCGCGCCTTCGCCGGAGGCGGTCATGAAATCGACCATGCTGCCCGGAAAAATGTCGATCCCGACGACGCCGATCAGCTCCCCGCCTACGTAAACGGGGGCGGAGCAGGTGACCAGCAGGCGGTTGGTGAAGGCGTCCCGGACCATGCCGGTGAAGTAGATCCCGCCGCTGGCGACCGCCCCCTTGTACCAGGGCCGGTCTCTGACCGGGAAGGGGATGGGATTGCCGCTTTCGTCCAGCTTGCTCAGGGGCTTGTCGTCCACGCAGAGATCCGTCCCGTCGGCCAGGCCGATATAGCAGCCGTCGATCTTGTCGGAACTGCGGTAAAGGGCGATCATGGGCGCGCTCATGTGCGCGGCGATTCCGATGTATTCCGATTCGGTATAGTCCACGCCCTCCTCGCACAGAACCATGGCGGAGGGGACGCCGGCCTTGTCCGGATCGGGCAGGCCGACCGCGGCAGGCACGATCTGCGCCCGGCTTTCAAACAGGCCCTGCGCCATGGCCTGCAGCATGTGGATCTGGTCGACGATCTGGGAAAAATCATTGTCCGCGATCTTGGCCTGCAGGGCGGTCGAGCTGACGAGCGTGCCCTCCATGACCTGGTGCATCGTATCGCGGGAGGTCTGGGAGATCGCCGTCTGCTGCACGGTCCTCGTTTCGCCGACGATGTCGGAGAGCATTCTGCTCTGATAGGCGGACACGCCCAGGAATACGGCGACCGTTGCCGCCATGATCAGCAGTACGAGGGTCACGGTCTTCTGCTGCAGCCCGCCGAAGGTTAAACCCAGTATCTTTTTCAAATCGCTCTCCCCCGTTATTCGATCGTGAGGATCTCGGAGAAGCCCGTCACATCAAAGATCTCCATGATGGCTTCGCTGACGTGTATGAGCTTCATGCTTCCATGGCCGTTCATGGCCTTCTGCGCGGCCAGCAGCACGCGCAGACCGGCGGAGGAGATATACTCCAGGCCGGAGAAATCCAGGATCAGGCCGTCCGCGTCGCCGAGCTCGTCCTGCAGCGAGCGCTCCAGGTCCGGCGCGGTGACCGTATCCAGACGCCCGGACAGCGTATAGATCAAGGTTCCGTTGTCAATCGTCTTATTGATGTTCAGCATAGCACGTTCTCCTTGCCGAAGATTTCGATGGACCGGCGCGCCGGGAAGGCGGCGGCCGTAGGGCAAACAATTATAATTCAATCTATCATAACATAAAAATTTCCGGGAATCTACAAAAAAACAGAGATTTCTTCGGCCGGCCCGGAGAAAAGGCCGAGGGGCAAAAAGAGGGCGGCCGGTATGCGTACGACCGGCCGCCCTGCAAAAACGGGTTCAGCTTGCGTTCATTTGACGTCACGGAAGAAATCACGCTTGTTGAAGGCGGCTGTCATGAAGCGCCAAGCGGCCTTGCCGCTTGTCAGCCATTCGATATGCGCGTTGTTCTTCGTATTTTCCAGCATGCCCCTGACAAGATGCGCGGCCACCACGTCCGGGTAGTCGCCGAGGATGTTGTAGACCTTCTTCGTCTTTTCCGGCAGGGCGATGCTTTCCTTGCCGCCGAGGGCCTTGACGGTGAAGTCGGTGATCATGATGCCGGGGGAGAGGCGGCCGGCCTTGACCTTGCCGCCGCGCTCGGCCAGCTCTTTGGCCAGGGCCTGGGTGAAGTGGGTGACGGCGCGCTTGCTGGTGCCGTACATGTTCAGACCCAGCATCATCGCGTCGTTGCTGCCGTAACCCTCCAGATTATAGATGAAGCCGCCCTGCGGCTGCTTTTCCATCTGAAGGGCGGCGAGGCGGCTGCCCATGACGGCGCCGCGCAGGTCGATGTCCAGAATCGCGTCGATCTCCTGCTCCGAAAGCTCCCAGATCGCCTTCATCGGCTGGTTGACGCCGGCGTTGTTGATCCAGATATCGATCGCGCCAAAGCGCTGCGCTGCGAAATCGACCAGAGCCTGCAGGTCCTCCGTGGAGGCCACGCTGCCGGTACGGCCTTCGACCTCGCCCGCGCCCTCAAGCGCGCGCAGAGTCTCCACGGCGGCGTTCAGACGCGCTTCGTTCACGCCGTTGACGACCAGATTCCAGCCCGCCCGGCGGAAAAGCTTTGCCATTTCAAAGCCGAGCCCGCGGGTGCTGCCGGTAATGACGACTGTTTTCATAAGCAAGTCCTCCTGCTCGTTTGAATGAATCCAATATAGCACAAAACCGGTGCGCGCACAAGCCGAAACGGCCTGCGTCCGCTCTTGGCAAAAGGCCGCGGATATGATAAAATAATATAGTTTTGTACACAGGAGGGCGGGCATATGGAAAAACAGAGCTTCATCGACGCGGGAAAGATCGTCAATACCCACGGCGTGCGCGGCGAGGTGCGGATCGAGGTGTGGCTGGACAGCCCGACGCTGCTGAAGCGCTGCGGACGCGTGTTCCTCGGCGGCGAGGAGAAAAAGATCCTCTCGGCGCGCGAGCACAAGGGCTTTCTGATCGCGCAGCTCGAGGGTGTGGAGGACGTGAACGCCGCCCAGGCGCTGAAAAACCGCGTCGTGCAGATCGCGCGCGCGGACGCGAAGCTCCCCCGCGGGGCCTATTTCCTGCAGGATATCATCGGCGCCTCCGTCGTGGACGAGAGCGGCGCAGAAGTCGGAAAACTCGCCGAAGTACTGGAGCTGCCCGGACAGCGGGTTTACGTGGTCAGGGGCGAGACCGAGCATCTGATCCCCGCGGTGCCGGCCTTCGTTTTGAATACCGACGCCGAGCGGGGCGTCATCACGGTGCGGCTGATTGAGGGAATGTGACGATCAGTTTTTAGTTCTTAGTTCTTAGCTTTTAGATTTTAGTTTTTGTGCTTGGTGGATGACAGGAAAAACCGTATGAAGATCGACATTATGACTTTGTTCCCGGAGACGGTGGACGCGGTGCTGCACGAATCGATCCTCGGCCGCGCGGCCAAAAAGGGGATCGTGGACATCCGCTGCGTCCAGATCCGGGACTATACCGAAAACAAGCAGAACCAGGTGGACGACTACCCCTATGGCGGCGGCTGGGGCTGCGTGATGATGGCGCAGCCGCTCAAGTCCTGCCTCGACGCGGTGATCGCCGCCGCGCCGGAGGGCCTGCGCCGCCGGGTGATCTACATGAGCCCGCAGGGGCAGCCCTATACCCAGGAGACGGCCAAGCGCCTGAGCTGGGACTACGACCACCTGGTGCTGGTCTGCGGCCACTATGAGGGCGTGGACGAGCGCTTCATCGAGGAGTGCGTCGACGAGGAGATCTCCCTCGGCGACTTTGTGCTCACCGGCGGCGAGATCGCCGCGATGGCCGTGGCGGACTCCGTGTGCCGCCTGGTGCCTGGCGTGCTGTCGGACGAGGCCTGCTACACCGGCGAGAGCCACTGGGACGGGCTGCTGGAATATCCGCAGTATACGCGCCCGGAAGTCTGGGAGGGCCGCGCCGTGCCGGAGGTGCTGCTGCAGGGCGACCACGCGCGCGTTGAGAAATGGCGGCGGCGGCAGCAGTTCGAGCGTACGCGCGACAAGCGGCCGGATATGTTCGAAAAGCTCGATCTGACCGATAAGGATGACCTGAAGCTGCTCGAGGAAGTGAAACGGGAGCGGGGGAGAATCAAGCTCACCGAGCCCGTGACCTGCCGACCGGCCGCCGAGGACGACCTGCCGGCGATGCTTCAGATCGCCGGAGAGGCGAGCGCCTGGCTCAGAAAGCAGAAGGTCGACCAGTGGCAGGACGGCTATCCCGCCGAGCGGCATTTCCGCTTTGATCTCGAGCGGGGCGAGCTGTTCGCCGTCTGTCACGGCGGCGAGGTCGCGGGCTTCTTCGCCCTCTCAACCCGGGAGGAAGCGAGCTACGCGGGCATCACCGACGGCAAGTGGACGGCGGATATCCCCTATGCGGTGCTGCACCGCTGCGCCCTGGCGGCCAAATACCGCGGGACGGGGCTGGCGGACAGGCTGATGCAGCTGGTGGAGCAGCAGGCGAGGGCCTGCGGCCTGCGCTGCGTGCGCACGGACACGCACAAAAAGAACAAGCCCATGCAGCGCCTGCTGCGGGAAAACGGCTACCGCTACCGCGGCAACATCCGCGTCACGGTGGGGGAGGGACACGACCCCGCCCGCCAGGCGTATGAAAAGCTGCTGAAAGAGCGAAAATAATAGCCTCCCTTCCGCAGAAGGGAGGTGGCGTCCGGCGGCTCACGCAAGCCGGACGACGGAAGGTTTCTGAAAAAAGAAACCGTTTTTCGAAAAACCCTCAGTCGGCTTTGCCGACAGCTCCCTTTTGCGAAAGGAAGCCTGTAAGGAGAGAATATGAATCTGACCGACTACAATGAGATCCGTGCGCTGCTGGTGCGGCACGGCTTCCGCTTTTCCAAGTCGCTGGGGCAGAACTTCCTGACGGCGGCCTGGGTGCCGGAGCGCATCGCCGAAGAGGCGGGGCTGGACGAGCAGACCGGTGTGGTGGAGGTCGGCCCCGGCGTCGGCTGCCTGACGGCGGAACTGGCCAGACGCGCCGGAAAGGTCGCGGCCATCGAGCTGGACAAGGCGCTGCTGCCGGTGCTCAAGGAGACGCTGCGGGACTTTGACAACGTGACGGTGATCCCCGGCGACGCGACGAAGATGGATCTGCGCGCGCTGGCGGAGGAGAAGCTGCCCGGGCTGCGCCCGGTGGTCTGCGCCAATCTGCCCTACAACGTGACGACGCCGCTGCTGACGGCGCTGATCGAGGCGGGCTGCTTCGAGACGATCACGGTGATGATCCAGCGCGAGGTCGCGCGGCGCATCTGCGCGGGGCCGGGCAGCGCGGACTACGGCGCTTTCGGGCTGTTCGTGCAGTGGCACTGCGAGACGGAGCTGCTGTTCGACGTGCCGCCGAGCTGCTTCGTGCCGCAGCCGAAGGTGACCTCCTCGGTCATCCGGCTGACCCGGCGCGAAGAGCCGCCGGTCCCGGTGCGGGACGAAAAGCTGCTGTTCCGGATCATCCGGGCGGCCTTCAACCAGCGCCGCAAGACCCTGGTCAACGCGCTCTCGGCCGGGCTGGGGCTCGGCAAGGGCGAAGTGGAGGCCGCGCTGGCAGACTGCGGCCTGGATGTTCGCGTGCGGGGCGAAGCGCTGGATATCGCCGCCTTTGCGGCGCTTTGCGACAAAGTTAATTGTTTGACGGGCGCGGATTTGTGAGAAAATCTATTGATTTCCATATAAAGTTTGTGGTATGCTGAATCGTAACTGACAAAACGGTCGGTTATTGAGCTGAAATCGAAAATTATTTATAGAAAGGATCGCAAGTATGAGCAAAAAGTATGTCTATCTGTTCACCGAAGGCAACGCCAAGATGCGTGAGCTCCTCGGCGGCAAAGGCGCCAACCTCGCCGAGATGACCAACATCGGCATGCCGGTTCCCCAGGGCTTCACCATCACCACCGAGGCCTGCACCCAGTACTATGAGGACGGCCGCACGATCAACGACGAGATCATGGGTCAGATCATGGAGTACGTGGAAAAGATGGAGGAGATCAACGGCAAAAAGTTCGGCGATCTTGAGAATCCTCTGCTTGTCTCCGTCCGCTCCGGCGCCCGCGCTTCCATGCCCGGTATGATGGACACCATCCTGAACCTCGGTCTGAACGACGACGTCGTCGCCGCCATGATCAAGGGCAACCCCGATCCCAAGTTCGAGCGCTTCGTTTACGACTCCTACCGCCGCTTCATCCAGATGTTCTCCGACGTCGTCATGGAAGTCGGCAAGAAATACTTTGAGCAGCTGATCGACGAGATGAAGGAGCGCAAGGGCGTGACCTACGACGTCGAGCTGACCGCCGCCGACCTCAAGGAGCTGGCCGAGCAGTTCAAGGCCGAGTACAAGAAGCAGCTGGGCGAGGACTTCCCCTCCGACCCGAAGGTGCAGCTGTACGAAGCCATCCGCGCCGTGTTCCGTTCCTGGGACAACCCCCGCGCCAATGTCTATCGCCGTGACAACGACATCCCCTACTCCTGGGGCACTGCCGTCAACGTCATGCCGATGGTCTTCGGCAACCTGAACGACAACTCCGGCACCGGCGTCGCCTTCACCCGCGACCCCGCCACCGGCGAGAAGAAGCTGATGGGCGAGTTCCTGACCAACGCCCAGGGCGAAGACGTCGTGGCCGGCGTCCGCACCCCGATGCCCATCTCCCAGATGGAAGAGAAGTTCCCCCAGGCCTACGCCGACTTCATCGACGTGTGCAACAAGCTGGAGGACCACTACCGCGACATGCAGGACATGGAGTTCACCGTTGAAAACGGCAAGCTCTACATGCTGCAGTGCCGCAGCGGCAAGCGCACCGCGCAGGCCGCGCTGAAGATCGCCTGCGACCTGGTCGACGAGGGCATGATCGACGAGAAGAAGGCCGTCGCCATGATCGACCCGCGCAACCTCGACACCCTGCTCCATCCCCAGTTCGATGCCGGCAAGCTGAAGGCTGCTACGCCCATCGGCAAGGGCCTGGGCGCTTCCCCCGGCGCCGCCTGCGGCAAGATCGTCTTCTCCG
>CAMNOV010000014.1 GCA_946547105.1 uncultured Clostridia bacterium
TCTGCCCCGAGGGCGTGATCAACCAGGGCGACAGCGTGATCTTCATGAACTTCCGTCCCGACCGTGCCCGTGAAATGACCTGGGCGCTGAACCTGCCCGATTTTGACGGCTTTGCGCGCAAAAAGACCGTCTATCCTCTCAGTTACGTCTGCACCGCGCAGTACGACGAGACCCTGCCTCTGCCCATTGCCTATCCGCCCGAGGAGCTGGTGAACACGCTCGGCGACATCGTCAGCGAGCACGGGCTCAAGCAGTTCCGCGTAGCCGAGACCGAGAAGTACGCCCACGTGACCTTCTTCTTCAACGGCGGCGTCGAAAAGCAGTTTGAGGGCGAAGACCGCTGCCTGGTGCCTTCCCCGAAGGAGTTCCCGACCTACGACCTGATCCCGCAGATGAGTGCCGCCAAGGTCGCCGACAAGCTCATCGAGGCCATCGCCTCCGACAAGTACGCTGTCGTCATCTGCAACTTCGCCAACTGCGACATGGTCGGTCACACCGGCGTGATGGAAGCCGCCGTCGCCGCGGTCGAAGCGGTGGACGAGGCCGTCGGCCGCGTGCTTGCCGAGGTCGAGAAGCATCCGGATACCGTTCTGATGCTGACGGCCGACCACGGCAACGCGGACGTGATGTTCGACGAGACCGGCAAGGTCAACACTGCCCACACCACCAACCCCGTGCCCTTCGTCGTGCGCGAGAAGGGGATCAGCCTGCATCCCGGCCGCCTGGCCGATATCGCCCCCACGATCCTGCACACCATCGGCATCGAGCAGCCCGCTGAAATGACCGGCCGCTGCCTGATCGACTGATTTTTCTCATCATCCAAAAGGAGAGCCTTTATGGCTCTCTTTTTTTGTTCAAATATTTTAATTAAAATATGCCAAATATCTTGCTTTTTCATCCCTGTTCGAGTACAATCACTTATTGGATTTCACAATTCATTCACATATTTACACCGCAGGGGGAAAAACAATGGCAGAAACCTATAAACGCCGACCGGGCGACCGGCGCGACGGACGCCTGGTGAGAGATCTGCCCGGTCTCAACACCATCATGATGCACATCATGCCCAACCGCACCGATTCGGAGGTCTATCTCAATGATAAGATCGACGTGACGGAGCTTTTGAAATATCTGGAGAAGAAAAACGCACAGCACCCGGATTACAAGACGACCGTTTTTCACTGCTTCATCCTCGCCATTGGTCGCATGGTGCGCGAGCGGCCGAAGATGAACCGCTTTATTCAGGGACGGCGGATGTATGAGCGCAATGAGATCAGCCTGAGCTTCGTTGCCAAGCGCCGCTTCAGCGATCATGCAGAGGAAGCGCTGATGTTTTTCACCCCGAAGGATGAGGATACGCTCGATACCTTCAGCTACCACGTGGCCGGGGAGATCCGGGAGATGCGCAAGAGCGAGCACTCCGCCGGCGGCATCGACAGCGTGATCGACGGTTTCGCCAAGATCCCGCGCCTGCTGCTGATGCTGGCGATCCGCATTATCCGCTATCTGGATTTCTGGGGCGTCAATCCCAAGGCTTTGACCGACGGCGACACGAACTATTCCACTGTGCTGCTCTCGAACCTCGGCAGCATCAAAGGACCCGCCGTTTATCATCACCTGAATAACTACGGTACTAACAGCATCATGGTCACCATTGGCACCATCCATAAGGAAGAGCTGATCATGGAAGACGGCTCCAAGCAGGTCCGCGACGTGGTCGATATCGGCGCCACGCTCGACGAGCGCATCGCCGACGGCTTTTACTTCGTGCGCAGCCTGAAGCTTGTCAAGTATATTTTCGCGCATCCCGAGCTTCTGGACCGCCCCTTCGGCGAGCCCAGCGGCTTTGATTTCAAATAAGATCGCAGGAGAACAGGGAAATGGAAACGATTACCGCAAAAACGCCCTGGGAGCCCTTTATGGGTGAAGTTCCCATGCATCTGGATTATTTCCAGGGCACGATGTTCGAGGCCGTGGAAAAGGTCGCCCGGGAGCATCCTGATTTCACCGCCTTCACCTTTATGGGCAAGGCCACCAGCTACCGCACGCTGATCGAGGAGACGGAGCGCTGCGCCCGCGCGCTGCGCGCTGTCGGCGTGAAGGAGGGCGACAAGCTCACCATCGCCATGCCCAACTGCCCGCAGGCTATTTACATGTTCTACGGCGTCAACCGTGTCGGCGCGATTGCCAACATGATCCATCCGCTGTCCGCGGAGAAGGAGATCGAATTCTATCTGAACGTCTCCGACAGCAAGATCGCCATCACGCTCGACCAGTTCTACGGCAAATTTGCCAGCATCCTCGCCAACACCGGCGTAGAGACGCTGATCATCGCCACCATCAAGGACGCGCTCAGCCCCTTGATGAAGATCGGCTACCAGCTGACGCAGGGCCGCAAGATCGCGAAGGTCCCGGCGGACGCGCCGAAGGTGCTGCTGTGGAAGAACTTCCTGAAAAAGGCGAAGGAATTCTCCGCTGATCCCGCCGTCAGGCGCGCGGCCGAAGATCCCGCCGTCATCCTCTATTCCGGCGGCACCACCGGCACCACCAAGGGCATCGTGCTTACCAACCTCAACTTCAACGCCCTCGGCCAGCAGGTCGTAGCGGCCAACCCCATCTTCAAGCCCGGCGACAAGATGCTCGCCGCCATGCCGCTTTTCCACGGCTTCGGTCTCGGTGTCTGCGTGCATACGATGCTCTCCCAGGGCGGCCACTGCATCCTGATCCCGCGCTTCACCGCTGCAAGCTATGCCAAGGACCTGGTCAAGTACCGCTGCAACCTCATCGCCGGCGTGCCGACGCTGTATGAAGCGCTGCTGCGCCTGCCCAGCATGGAAGGCGCCGATCTGAGCTGCCTCAAGGGCGTATTCTCCGGCGGCGACAGCCTGTCCATCGAGCTGAAAAAGAAATTTGACAAGTTCCTCGCCGACCACGGCGCCACCATCCAGGTGCGCGAGGGCTACGGCACCACCGAGACCGTCACCGCCTGCTGCCTGACGCCGCTGACCAAGGCCAAGGAGGGCAGCATCGGCATCCCGTTCCCGGACACCTATATCAAGGTCGTCGAGCCCGGCACCGACAAGGAACTGCCTTACGGCCAGGAGGGCGAGATCCTGCTCGCCGGACCGACGGTCATGAAGGAATACATGAAACACCCCGAGGAGACCGCCCAGACCCTGCGCCGCCATGCCGACGGCCTCACCTGGGTCTATACCGGCGACCTGGGCGTGATGGACGAGGAAGGCTTCATTTACTTCCGCGGCCGCGCCAAGCGCATGATCATTTCCTCCGGCTACAACGTTTATCCCGCGCAGATCGAGAACATCCTCGACGCCAACGACAAGGTGCAGATGAGCTGTGTGATCGGCGTGCCCGACGCCTACAAGATGCAGAAGGTCAAGGCCTTCGTCAAGCTCGCCGCCGACGTGCCCGCGACGGAAGAGACCAAGCAGGAGCTGCTGGACTACTGCCGCAAGCATATCGCCAAGTACGCCATGCCTTACGACATCGAATTTCGCGACGAGATGCCGAAGACCCTGGTCGGCAAGGTGGCCTATCGCGTGCTCGAGGAGCAGGAACTGGACAAGATCAAAGCGCAGGAAGGGAAAACCGCATGATGAAAAGCCCGCACGATTTTTGTGCGGGCTTTTTTGGAACTTTTACCGCTTTCCGCCGTCAAAAGAAGCAAGAAGAACAGGGGGAGGTCTCTGCCATGAAAAGAATCATACCGCTTCTGCTTGCTCTGCTGCTGCTCGGCGCCTGTGCCAGAGCGCCGCAGACGGCGTCTGCGCCGGATCCGACAAAAGCTCCGGAACTGACTGCATCACCCGCACCGTCCGACGCCGAGAGTACAAGCGAAAAGGAGATGGATGACATGAACCATGAAACCGTCACGCTTGACGGCCGGGACAGCTATCTGCGCCTGACCTTGCCCGAAAACTGGAGCTGGACGGAAGGGGAGACGGTCGAGGATCGGTCAACTCTGATTCTGACGCCGACGACGAACGACGGCTTCCGTGTGGATCTCGTCTGGTGGGCGTCCTTCGGCATGTGCGGGACCGGGGTCGACTTCAGCGAGTATACGCTGCCGGACGGCCGAACGGCGACGCTGGCTGTGGATAAGAGCGGCGATCAGGTCTGGTGGACGCTGATCCTGCCGGATAGTCCCGATCAGTTTACCATCCAGTTCGGCGCGCCCCAGTCGGTGATCGACGCGCATCAGGCCGAGATCGATGCGATGCTGGAAAGCCTGCAGCTCGGCTCGCTGTCGCACATCCCGCCCCAGCCGACCGCGCCGCTTGTCGATAAGTGAAAGATTTTTGACAAACAGACCACCGGCTCAGCCGGTGGTCTGTTCATGATTCGGTCTCAGCTCGTGCATGAAGCCGTCCAGCGAGGCTGTGTGAATGTCGCCTCCGATCACGCGCCCCTGCCAGACGTAGAGCGTGACCCACACGGTCTGCTCGCAGTTAGGGTAGTTTTTCAGCTGATACTGGTACTGATCCACGTTTTTTCCCTCATAATCGCTCAGATCATACCCGCCCTTCTGCATTAGTGCATTGTAATCCGCCATCGCCCCCTCGCTGCAGTCCGGGATCCTGACGATGTTTGCCTCTTCCGTCTCCGGATCGGCCTGCCAGCCGAGCGAATCAAGAAAAGCCATGCGATCCTCCTTCGAAGCGGCGTTTTTTTCACCGCCGGGGAGAAAACGAACGATCAGGATCAGCATCAAAAGCGCCAGGATCGACAGCGCGACGATCTTTCCGGCATGCTTTCGTTTCCATTCGCCCTTTTTTTCATGCATATCCACTCACCTCGTGATACAATATGCCCGCTGAGACCGGGATATCCCGAAAAAACAGTCAATTCTTATCGCTAATTCACAGGAATGGCGAGTGAAATTTGTTGATATTGACGGTATGAATTCTTACAGAGATGATGTATAATGTTTACATAATTATGACAATTTGAATCTTTATCGAAACAGGCGGAAACTATATGGCGACAATGCGTCTGGATAAGCTTTTGTGCGACCTGGGCCTTGGCTCCCGCCGCGAGGTAAGGGACTGGATCCGTGCCGGGCGTGTCTCGATCGACGGCACTCCGGTACGCAGCCCGGAGCTGAAGCTGGATCCCGCGAGCTGCTCGGTTTCGCTGGACGGGAAAGCGCTTCGCTATCAGGTAGATCATTACTATATGATGGATAAGCCCGTCGGCGTGATCACGGCGACGGAGGATCCCGCGCAGAAGACGGTGCTGGATCTGCTGCCGCCGGAGCTGCAGAGACTGGGGCTGTTTCCGGTCGGCCGGCTGGACAAGGATACCAGCGGACTGCTGATCCTGACGAACGACGGTGATTTTTCCCATCGGGTGACCGCGCCGAAGGCGGGCGTGGAGAAGCGTTATCTGGCGGAAGTGGACGGGATCCCGGATGCCGATGACGTCAGCGCCTTTGCCGCCGGCCTCATCCTTGGCGACGGAACCAAATGTCTGCCGGCCGGGCTTGAATGCCTTGGCGGCGGGCGCTGCATCGTCACGGTGCAGGAAGGGAAGTATCACCAGGTCAAGCGGATGCTCGCTTCCCGCGGCAAACCGGTGCTTTCGCTCCGCCGTCTGTCGATCGGAGCGCTGGAATTGGACGAAACGCTTGGCCCGGGCGGGATCCGCGAACTGGATCAGCAGGAATTGTGCACTGTGTTTTTGGACAGAAAGCCGAAAACCAAGGCTTAATTGAAGACCTTTTTCGACGGATCGATCACATTTATAAAAAATTTAACAAAAAGCTGCTGCATTTTCTATTGAAAATCACCGGAAAATGCGATATGATGAGTGCCACTTAAACATAGGGCATTGGTGCTTTTAACCATATCGCAGGGGAGGAACAAATATGTCCAGCAGAATTTTTCAGAATGTGATCACCCAGATGAAAGACAATCTCGACCGCACGGTCGGCGTTGTGGACGAGCAGGGCTTTGTGATCGCGGCCAGTGAGCTTGCCCTAATCGGTTCTCACATGAGCGATTTTCACGTCAGGGAGCTTGACGGCACGGATCGCCCTCAGCTGATGGGCAGCCGCTATTATATGCCGCTCGTGTTCTCCGGTCAGAACCTGGAATTTGCCGCTTTTGCCGAGGGGAACGACGCCATGGCCCGCACCGTCTGCGCGCTGGCGGCCGTCGCCTTCAACGAGGCAAAGGAAAACTACGAAGAAAAGCACAACAAGGTCGCTTTCCTGAAGAACATCATTTCCGATAATATCCTGCCCGGCGACGTTTACGTGCGCGCCAAGGAGCTTCACTTCGTCACCGACGAGCCGCGGACCGTTCTGCTGGTTCGCCAGATGAACAATCCCGACGTCTCCGCGCTGGAGCTGCTGCAGCGGCTGTTTCCGGACAAGCAGCACGACTTTGTCATCAATATCAACGAGTCTGATATCGTTGTGATCCGCGGCGGGAGCTATGCCGATCCCCATGCCGAAATGCTCAAGTCCGCCTCCGAGATCGAGAATTCGCTGCAGGAGGAGCTCGGCGTCAAGTGCGTGATCGGCATCAGCACCGAAGCCAACCACCTGCGCGAGCTTGCTGACCGCTACAAAGAGGCCCAGGTGGCCATCGAGGTCGGCCGCGTTTTCGAGACCGAGAAAAATATCATCAACTATGAAAGCCTCGGCCTCGGCCGCATCATTTATCAGCTTCCCACCACCCTTTGCGAAATGTTCCTCAACGAGGTCTTCAAGAAGAGTCCGATCGAGACGCTGGACGAAGATACCATCGACACGATCAACCGCTTCTTTGAAAATAACCTGAACGTCTCCGAGACCTCGCGCAAGCTCTTTGTCCACCGCAATACTCTGGTCTACCGGCTGGAGAAGATCAAAAAGATCACCGGACTTGATCTGCGCGAATTCGACCACGCCATCGTCTTCAAGGTGGCCATGATGGTCAAGCAGTATCTGGATTCTCTGAACAACACCCGCTACTGATCCCTGCCCGGCGGGTGCATTTATCCCAAGAGGGAGGAAACGCACAAACATGGTTGAAATGAAAAACGTGAAGGTCGTCTATCAGAGCAGCGACACCGTCGCTCTGGACGATGTGAGCATGAGCATCAAGGAGGGCGAATTCGTCTTCCTGGTCGGTCCGTCCGGCTCCGGCAAGACGACCGTTATGAAGCTCATCACCGGCGAGATCCGCGCCGACGCCGGCCAGATCATGGTCAACGACTTCAACATGCGCACGATCCGCCGCCGGAAGCTGCCCAAAATGCGGCGTACGATCGGCGCGATCTTCCAGGATTATCGCCTGATCGAAAACATGAACGTCTACGACAACGTGGCCTTCGCCATGCGCGTTGTCGGCGCTCCCAACCGCGAGATCCGCAAGCGCGTGCCCTACGTGCTGGAACTTGTCGGACTGGAAGGGCGTGAAAAGCGCCTGCCGAACGAGTTGTCCGGCGGCGAGCAGCAGCGCGTGGCGATCGCGCGTGCGCTGGTCAACAATCCGCGCATGATCGTCGCCGACGAGCCTACCGGCAACCTGGACCCGGTGCGCAGCCTGGAGCTGATGCTGCTGTTTGAGAAGATCAACGAGATGGGGACGACGATCCTTGTCGTCACGCATGAGAAGGAGCTGGTCAACGCGTTTTCCAAGCGCGTGATCTCCATTGAGGGCGGTCACGTGGCCAGCGACGGAATGGATGGGTATTTCAGCTATGAGATTGAGTAGAAGCGGTTATTTGATTCGTGAGGGCTTCCGCAGCATTTCAACTCACGGATTCATGTCCTTTGCCTCTGTTACGATCATCATGGCCTGCCTGATCATCATGGGCAGCGTCTCTCTGCTGACGCTGAACATCGATTCGATGATCAAGAAGCTGGAGGATCAAAACGAGGTCGTGGCCTTTGTGGACGACAGCTACACGGAGGAACAGGCCCGGGCGCTTGAGCCTCAGATCGCTGCCGTCATGAACGTCAGCAGCGTGCAGTTCATCAGCCGCTCGGACGCCATGGACAACTTCATGGACAACTACAACAAGGACCTGATGGAAGGCATCGACGAGACGGTGTTCCGCCACCGCTTCGTGATCCAACTGACCGATATCGCGCTGATGGCGCAGACGAAGGCCCAGTTGGAGGATATCGAGGGAATCCCCAAGGTGAACGCACATCTGGAGTATGCGAAGATCTTCGTTACGGTCCGCAACGTCGTCACCGTCATTGCGATGGTTCTGATCGTGATCCTGGTGTTCATTTCGATCTTCATCATGTCGAACACCATCAAGCTCGCGACCTTCAACCGCAGGGAAGAGATCGCCATTATGAAGATGGTCGGCGCCACAAACGGCTTTATCCGCCTGCCCTTCATCATTGAGGGCCTGGTGCTCGGCATTCTGGGCGGCGGCCTCGCCTTTGCCGCTGAGCTCGGCCTCTATCATCTGGTGACCGGCCGCGTGGTCAACTCTCTGACCGGCAGCTTCATCAGCGTGATCCCGATCCAGCAGGTCGCTCTGCCGATGTTCATCGCCTTTATGGTGACCAGTGTGTTCGTCGGCGTGTTCGGCGGTGTGAACGCAATCAAGAATTATCTGAAGGTCTGAGTATCCGCGCGTGCTCGACAGGAGGGCACTATGAAACATAAAAAGCTATCCATTATTATATCGCTGCTGCTCGTGCTGCTGTTTATCATGCCGCTGACAGCCTATGGCGTGTCACAGTCCGACATCGAAAAAGTGCAGGAAGAGCGCGAAGAACTCGCCGAGAGGCAGCGCAACAGCCAGTCGAAGATCGAACAGCTCAAGGAAGAACAGGCAAGCGTGATGGAGCAGAAGGCTGCGCTGGATGAGCGCAACGCCATCGCCGCCGAGCAGCTTCGCCTGATCCAGGAGCAGATCGAGCTTTATCATTCCATGATCCAGGACAAGGCACAGGACGTGGCAGCGGCCAAAGAGACCGAGGAGCAGCAGCTCCAGCGTCTGCGCGTTCGTGTGCGCGCCATGGAGGAAAACGGCGGCTACGATATGCTCAGCCTCATTATGAACGTGGAGAGCATGTCCGATCTGCTGGCCGCCATGGACGATATCAATCAGATCATGGAGGCTGACCGCCAGCTCGAGGACAACTATATCGCCGCGCGCGAGGCCCATGAGCAGACACAGGCCGAATATGAAGAGATGCTTGCGCAGCTGCAGGTCCATGAGCTCGAACTGATGGAAGAGCGGGAAGAGCTCGAGGGCATGATCGCGGAAGCGAATGAGCTGATCGCTAGCCTGGAAGAGAATATCGAGCAGGCGATCCGTGAGTACGAGGAGGCCGAACGCGCCAAGGCGGCGGCGGATTACCAGATCAGCATGCTGATCGCCGAGCTCAACCGGCAGCGGGAAGAGGCGAGCAAGCCGAAGCCGACTCCGGCTCCCGATACTCCCGAGAATCCCGGCGACACTGAGACGCCGCCCGATCCCGGCACCTCCGGCGAAACCGAGATGCCGCCCGATCCCGGCACGTCCGGCGAGACCGAAACGCCGAGCGAGCCCGAGCCGACGCCCGCTCCCGCTCCGGAAGAGGAAGCGCCCGGCACCGGCGATTCCGGCGCGATCGGCACCGGCAGCCTGATGTGGCCTGTTCCCAGCAGCCACGTCGTCACCAGCCGTTACGGCTACCGGATCCATCCGATCACCGGAGAGGAGAAGTTCCACAGCGGCATCGATATCGACGGCTATGGCAACGATGGCGGCCCCATCGTCGCCTGTGACAACGGCACCGTTGTGAAGGCGGAGTGGTACGGCGGCTATGGCTACTGCATCATCCTTGACCACGGCAACGGCATGCAGACCCTGTACGGCCATATGTCCGGCTTTGCTGTCGGCGCCGGCGATACGGTGAGCCAGGGAGACACTATCGGTTATCTCGGCGCCACCGGCGTTGCCACCGGCACGCACTGCCATCTGGAAGTTTTCGTAAACGGAAGCAGGGTCGATCCTGCGGGTTATTTCTCGGGTATCACGTATTACGATTGCTGATCCCGTCGGGTATTTCTTATGAACAAAAAGACACAATCCATCCTCGCTGCGATCCTGGTGACCATTATGATCCTCAGCCTTCTGATCGCGCTGGTGCCCGCCGCGCATGCGGTGACAGAGGCGGAGATCGAAGAGCTGAAGCGGAAACGGGATGAGATCGCCGAGGAAAAAGCTGCCAAGCAGGCGGTGGTCGACGATCTGGAAGCCAAACAGGAGAGCATCCTGGAGCTTAAGCATGCGCTGGATGAACGCAACGACTACACCAAGCAGCAGATCGAGCTGAATAACCGCGAGATCGAGCTTTACGGCCAGATGATCCAGGAAAAGGCCGAAGAGCTGGAAGCGGCGATCGAGCTTGAGGAGCGCCAGCTGGAACGCTATCGCACGCGCGTCCGTGCGATGGAGGAAAACGGCGATTACGATTTCCTGGCGCTGCTTCTGAATACGACGGACCTCGGCGAGCTTTTGACCACGATCGACGATATCGGCGAGATCATGGAGAGCGACCGCCAGCTGGAGGACGCCTATATCGCCGCCCGGGAAAACACCGAGCGCGTGAAAGCGGAATATGAAGAGGTCAAGGCAGACCTGGAGGCCAGACAGGATGCGCTGCGTGATGAGCAGCGCGAGCTGGAGCGCCAGATCCAGGAGGCAACCGACCATATCAACGAGCTTTTGGAGGAGATCCAGGAGAAGCAGTCGGAGATCGACGAGCTGGACGAAGAGCAGCAGGCGAGACAGCATGAGATCGACGTGCTGGTCGACGAGTTGGAGCGCCAGCGCGCCGAGGAAGAGCGCCGCAGACAGGAAGAGGAAGAACGCCGCCGGCAGCAACAGCAGCAAGGCGGCAGCACGGGCGGCGGCGACGGCAATACCGGCGGCGTCACGGGCACCGGCTCTTTCGGCTGGCCCTGCCCCGGCTGCTATTATGTGACCAGCCGCATGGGCAACCGCTTCCATCCGATCTTCAATGAATGGCGCTATCATTCCGGCATGGACATCGGCGCCGGCGCAGGCTCTGCCATCGTCGCTTCTGACGGCGGCACCATCAGCTGGTGCGGCGAAAAGGGCGGCTACGGCAACTGCATCATGATCGACCACGGCAACGGCTACTATACGCTGTACGGCCACATGTCGTCTTACGCCGTCGGCTACGGTGACAGCGTTTCCAAAGGCGATACCATCGGTTACGTCGGTTCCACCGGCTGGGCGACCGGTCCGCATCTGCATTTCGAGATCCGCTATGGCGATTCCTGCCTGGATCCGGAGGCGGTGGCCGGCTTCACCGGTCTGACCTATGCTCCGGACGCCGGAGAATAATACTGACACAGAATAAAGACGCATTTCAGTCCGATCCACCGGACTGACAGCCGGACAGCCCTGCCAGGGCTGCCCGGCTCTCGTGCTGAAATGGAATGATTGGGGGAAAATGAAATGGGCAATCTGCTCAAGAACCTGCTGGGTTCCTTCGGGCGTTCGCTGCACCGGTTCTTCAGCCTGCAGCTGTCCCTGCGTGTTTTCGTCATCCTGCTTGCGATCGGGATCGGAGCGACCTGGATGCTGACCTCGTCCAACATGAAACGGGACGTCGGCGGCGAGGCGGATTACGATGAAGCGCTGCGCTACATCGAGATCAAGGACATGATCGAAGACAACTACATCGACGAGGTCGACCGCATGCATCTGGGCGAGTCGGCGGCCGCGGCCATGGTCAGCAGCCTGGGCGACCGCTGGAGCACCTTCATGACGGCGGACGAGTACAAGACCTTCCAGCTGTCCTCCTCCAATGAGGTGACGGGCGCCGGGATCTCCACCATCAAGCAGGGGGACGCCGGCTTCCAGGTCACGATGGTCAATATCGATTCTCCCGCGGCCCGCGGCGGTCTGAACGCCGGCATGCTGATCACCGCCATTGACGATATCGATGTGCGAAAACTCGATGCGGACGAATTCCGCACGATGATCCGCTCCCGTCTGAACGCCGAGTTTACACTTACCGTTTCCGGCCAGAAGGATCCGATCAAGGTTGACTGCACGCGCACCTACGTCAACCCCGTTTCCTATCAGATCGAGCGGACCGGCGCAGGCAATATCCGGATCGAGAGCTTTGAAGCCGGCAGCGCCGACGCGATGATCAAGGCCTTTGAAGACCTGCTGCATCAGAACGTCAACAAGTTCGTCATCGATCTGCGCGACAATCCCGGCGGCCTTGTGGCCGAGCTGCAGGCTTCGCTGGATTATCTGCTGCCGCAGGGCGAGCTTTTCGTGCTGCGCGACAAGGCGGGCAACGAGGAAGTCTTCAAGTCCGACAACAGCTCTCTGAAGACCGATATCTGCATTCTGATCAACGAGCAGACCTATGGTGAGGCGGAGATCTTTGCCGCCGTTATGCAGGAGTCCGGCTGGGCTACGGTCATCGGCGAGCGCACCTCCGGGCGCACCCGCCTGCAGCAGACCATCGAGATCTCTGACGGCAGCGCGATCCGTCTGTCCACCCGCAGCTTCATGACCCCGAACCGGGTGGATATCGCACAGAATCTCGGCGTCGTGCCGGATATCATCGTTTATAACGTTACGTCCGACCTGGATGAGATCAACGAAGGCAACGGCATGGCCGTCTATGCCTCCGATCCTCAGCTGCGCACCGCGCTGGAGCGTCTGAGCACCGGTTTTTCAAGTTGACAGGCGATCAGACAGGGGATATAATAAACTGCTTTTCAGAAAACCTGGGTAAAAGGAGATCAAGGAAATGGCTAATGCTAGCAGATACAAAATGAGTCAGGAGCGCCTGGACGCACTGAAACAGGAGCTTCAATATCTGGAAACCGTTCGCGAAAAAGAAGTTGCCGAGCTGATCAAAGAAGCCAGAAGCTTCGGCGACCTGAGCGAAAACAGCGAATACGACGAAGCGAAGACCGAGCAGGGCAAGCTCTACTCCAAGATCGCGGAGATGAAGGACCTGATCGAGAACGCCGAGATCGTTGATAACTTTGAGGTCGACGCGCCGAAAGACGCCGTTACGCTGGGCAGCATCGTGCGTGTGCGCGACCTGGAGGACGGCTTTGAGGAGACCTACGAGATCGTCGGCTCCCAGGAGGCCAATCCCAAGCAGCACCGCATTTCCGACGACTCTCCCGTGGGCCGCGGCCTGCACGGCCACAAGGCCGGCGACGTCGTGAGCATCCTTGCTCCTGCCGGCGAGCTGAAGATTGAGATCCTTTCGCTGGAGAACCGTTAACAAGAGTTCATCAGAGGTTAGACTATGAGTGAAGAACAGGTACGCCGCCCGGAGACCGAGCAGGAGCTTTCTGAAATCCTGCAGATCCGGCGCGACAAGCTGGCCGCCCTGCAGGAGGCCGGCAAGGATCCCTTTGCCATTACCAAGTTCGACGTCACGCACCACAGCACCGACGTTGCCGCCAACTTTGACACGCTGGAGAACCAGGACGTGTCCGTGGCTGGCCGTATGATGGTCAAGCGCGTGATGGGCAAGGCCTCCTTCTGCAAGATCCAGGACCGGGAAGGCACGCTGCAGTGCTATGTTGCGCGCGATTCCATCGGGGAAGAGGAATACGCCGCGTTCAAGAAAATGGATATCGGCGATATCCTCGGCGTAGAGGGCTTTGTTTTCAAAACCAAGACCGGCGAGGTTACCGTGCATGCCAAGCGCGTGACGCTGCTGTCCAAGTCGCTCAAGCCGCTGCCGGAGAAATTCCACGGCCTGACGGATGTGGACGCGCGCTATCGCCGCCGCTATCTGGATCTGATCGTCAATCCCGAGGTGCGCAGCACCTTCATCAAGCGCTCGCAGATCATCAGCGAGATCCGCCGCTTCCTGGACGGGCGCGGCTTCATCGAGGTCGAGACCCCGATGCTGGTAATGAACGCAGGCGGCGCCGCGGCCAGACCCTTCGAGACGCACTATAACGCGCTGGACGTGGACGTGCGGCTGCGCATTTCGCTGGAGCTGTATCTGAAGCGTCTGATCGTCGGCGGTCTGGAGCGCGTTTATGAGATCGGCCGGGTGTTCCGCAACGAAGGCATCGACACCAAGCACAACCCGGAGTTTACGCTGATGGAGCTCTATCAGGCCTACACCGACTACCACGGCATGATGGAACTGACCGAGTCCCTGTTCCGCCATCTGGCGGAAACCGTCTGCGGCTCGGCCGTGATCCGCTACGGCGATCACGAGATCGACATGGAAAAGCCTTTCCGCCGCCTGACCATGACGGAGGCCATCCGCGAGCAGACCGGCATCGACTTCGATCAGGTGAAGAGCGACGAAGAAGCCAAGGCGCTGGCCAAGGCGCGCGGCATCGAGTACGAGGACCGCCACAAGAAGGGCGACATCGTCAACCTCTTCTTCGACGAATACTGCGAGGACAAGATGATCCAGCCCACCTTTATCATGGATCACCCGATCGAGATCTCCCCGCTGACCAAGAAAAAGCCGGACGATCCCTCCAAGGTCGAGCGCTTCGAGCTGTACATCAACGGCTGGGAGATGTGCAACGCCTACAGCGAACTCAACGACCCCATCGATCAGCGCGAGCGCTTTGCCGCGCAGGACGCGCTGGCCGCTGCGGGCGACGCCGAGGCCAACCACACCGACGAGGACTTCCTCAATGCGCTGGAGATCGGCATGCCTCCCACGGGCGGCATCGGCTACGGCATCGACCGCCTGGTCATGCTGCTGACCGACTCCGCCTCCATCCGCGACGTGCTGCTTTTCCCCACCATGAAGCCGGAGAACAACTGAACTCTTCAACGTCACCCTGTATTTGTACAGGGTGACGTTTTCTGTTGCAGGTTTATACAGAGCATGATATGATGAAAAAAGGTTTAGCTCAATCGAACGGGAGGGAACACGATGATCTATCCGATCCTGCTTTGCGCCGGTGCGATCGCGCTCGTCTGCTATATCCGGGAAAAGCTGCGCGCGTATTCGCTCAAGGCCGTTTATTTGAAGACATTGGTTTCGGTCCTGTTTCTCGCCGTCGGCGTATATGGTGCTTTCCGAAGTGCCGGTGCGGGGGAAGAGTCGCTGCTTTGCCCTTTCGTCCTGATGGGGCTTCTATTCGGGCTGCTCGGCGATATCTGGCTCGATCTGAAATACGTTTTCCCCGAAAAGGACGAGTCCTTTACCTATGCGGGCTTCATCGTGTTCGGGATCGGTCATGTCCTGTACGTCGCGGGGCTGCTGCTGGCATGGCCGCCCGTTGGAAAGCCTTTGACAGCGATCCTCCCGATTCTGCTTGCGCTGGTCCTGAGCGCCGGAAACGCCATACTGGAAAAGCCGATGGGGCTGCACTACGGAAAAATGAAACCGACTGTGATCGTCTACGGTTTCCTGTTGTTTTCTACGGTAACGGTATCCGGCGCTCTGGCCATGACGCACGGCTGGCAGGTACCGGCGCTGAACATAATCTTTGCCGGCGGCATCCTCTTTGCTCTGTCCGATCTGGTGCTGAGCGGGACCTATTTCGGCGAAGGCAAAGACCGCCCGGTCGATATCATCCTCAATTATCTGAGCTATTACCCCGCGCAGTTCCTGATCGCGTCTTCGCTGCTGCTTCTCTCCCGATGATACGCAGAGCGACCATACAAAAACGATCCTGTGTCAAAGCGCCCCGCCGTTTCGGCTGGGCGCTCTTTGATCGCGCACGTTCAGAAAAAATCCCTATGATGATGAAATAGTGCGCTTCTCTTTCCATTTACCGTGAAAAAGCGCAGCGTTTTTCCTGATTTTCTGCACAAACATTTGCCCGTTTCTATTGCTATTTGGAAATAGATGTTATACAATTACAAGGGTGCGCCTGCGCATCGGCGCAGACCGCCCGCCCAGAATCCGTATGATCTGACTGCATCATCCAGCGTCTCATTTTGATCGTCATAAAGGAGAAAAACAAATGATCGGGAGAAGAAAACTCGTGATCGAAGACAAGTGGTGCAAGGGCTGCGGCATTTGCGCGGCGTTTTGCCCCAAGCAGGTACTGGAGATCAAAAAAGAAAAGGTCCGTCTGAAAGAACCGGAAGGTTGTATCCAGTGCGGACAGTGCGAGCTGCGCTGCCCGGATTACGCCATTTATCTGGTGAACGTTGAAGAATAAGGAGGCCGGACGATGTCGAAAGCTGTTTTAATGCAGGGAAATGAAGCCGCTGTGGAAGGCGCTATCGCCGCCGGTATGCGGTTTTTTGCCGGATATCCCATCACCCCGTCCACGGAAATCGCGGAGCAGAGCTCGCTGCGCCTGCCGCAGATCGGCGGCAAATTCATCCAGATGGAGGACGAGATCTCGTCTATCGCCGCCGTTCTCGGCGCTTCGGTCGCCGGCGTGAAGGCCATGACGGCCACCTCCGGCCCGGGCTTTTCGCTAATGCAGGAAAATATCGGCTACGGCGTGATGGCGGAGATCCCCTGCGTCATCATTGACGTGCAGCGTGCCGGCCCGTCCACGGGTCTGGCCACCAGCCCCTCCCAGGGCGACTATATGCAGGCCAAATGGGGCACCCACGGTGATCACCCGATGATCGCGCTGTCCCCCTCGTCCGTGCTCGAGACCTATACGCTGATCATCCGCGCGTTCAATCTTTCTGAAAAATACCGCACGCCGGTCATCTTCCTGATGGATGAGATCGTCGGCCACATGCGCGAGGGCGTGGAGCTGCCGAACCCGAACGATCTGATCATCAACAACCGCAAGATGTCCTTCCATGACGGCGCCAACAAGGAATGCTACTTCGTCCCGGAAGGAAAGTACGTTCCGGCCATGAAGCCCTTCGGCCAGGGCGAACGCTACAATATCACCGGCCTTGCCCATGATATCTCCGGCTTCCCGGTCAACTCCAACGAGATCGCCGGCAAGCTGGTCACCCGTCTGCTGGACAAGGTGGAGAAAAACGTGGACAACATCGTCCGCATCGAGGAATACCTGATGGACGATGCGGAGACCGCGATCGTCTGCTTCGGCGGCACGGCCCGCGCGGCCATGGACGCCGTGAACGCGGCCAGAGCCGAGGGGAAAAAGGTCGGCATGTTCCGGCCCATCACCGTATGGCCTTTCCCGGAAAAGCAGCTGCTCGCGCGCCTGCCGCAGCTCAAGAACATCCTGATGGTCGAGCACAATCACGGCCAGATGCTGCTGGAGGTTCAGCGGGTCACGCACTGCGAAAAGCCCGTGCACTTCCTCGGCCGCGTCGACGGCACCGTGATTTCTCCCAGCGATATCCTGGCGAAACTCAATGAAATGGAGGCTGCGCATCATGCCGAGTGATCTGATCCATGAATATATGAGGATCGACCATCTTCCTCAGATCTGGTGTCCCGGCTGCGGCAACGGCGTCATCATGCGCGACGTGGCGGTGGCGATCCAGGAGCTGATCGACGACCAGGAATACGACTTTGACCGCGACGACTTTGTCATCGTCTCCGGCATCGGCTGCTCCTCCCGTGCGGCCGGCTATCTGGACTTTAACTCCATCCATACGACCCATGGCCGCGCCATCGCCTTTGCCACCGGCATCAAGTTTGCCAATCCCAAGCTGAACGTCATCGTCCTCACCGGCGACGGCGACTGCTCCGCCATCGGCGGCAACCATCTGATCCACGCCGCCCGCCGCAACCTCGGTCTGACGGTGATCTGCTTCAATAACGACATCTACGGCATGACCGGCGGCCAGTATTCTCCCACCACGCCGAACGGCGACAAGGCGACCACTGCGCCCTACGGCAACGTGGACCGCCCCTTCGATATTGCCAACCTCGCCACCGGCGCCGGCGCTTCCTTCTCTGCCCGCGGCGACGTGTTCCACGCCCGCGAGACGACCGAGATCATCAAGAAGGCCATTTTGCATAAGGGCTTTTCTCTGGTCGACGTCTATTCCGTCTGCCCGACCTATTACGGCCGCAAGAACAAGAAGGGCGACGCGGTCGAGATGCTCAAATGGCAGCGCGACAATCTGATCCCCACCGCCCGCTATTACAACATGAGCGAGGAAGACCGTGCGGGCAAGAAGCAGATCGGCATCCTGTCCTTCAACGATTATCCCGAGTATACGGAAGAGTATGCCAAGATCATTTCCGCCTGCAGGAAAAAGGCGAAAAAGTAAGGGGAGGAACGGGATATGAGCAATCGTTATGAAATGCGTTTCGCCGGCTCCGGCGGACAGGGCGTGATCCTGGCCAGCGTCATCGTGGCCGAGGCCGCCGTCATCGCCGGGCTCAACACCGTGCAGTCCCAGGCCTACGGCCCCGAGGCGCGCGGCGGCGTCAGCAAGGCGGAGACCGTGCTGAGCCGGGATAAGATCTGGTATTCCAAGGTCACCCTGCCGAACTTCCTTTTGGCGCTGACCCAGGCTTCCCTGGAGAAATATACCCGTGAGATGGCCGAAGGCGCGATCGTCATGATGGACGACAGCCTGGATATGCCCGCCGATCTCGATCCTGCGCGCGTGATCTCCATCCCCATCCTGCAGACTGCCAAGGAAAAGGTCGGCAAGGCCTTTACCGCCAATATCGTCGCCGTCGGCGCGATTAACCGGGCGCTGCAGCTGTTCAGCGACGAGGTGCTGATGGAGGGCGTCAAGCGCCACATCCCCGCCGGGACGGAAGAGATCAACCAGAAGGCGCTTGCCGAAGGCGCTGCCCTGATCACGGAAGAGCAGGCGACCGCCTTCGCACAGAAGATCTGATGAACATGGAAGGAAAGGATCGTTTCCGCTGCGCGGCGCTGCAGGATCGCTTGATGAGCGCCGACGAGGCGGCCAATTTGATCAAAGACGGCATGACCGTCGCCGTCAGCGGCTTTACGCCCTCCGGATGCCCGAAAATGGTCCCGTTGGCCATCTCCGGGCAGGTGCGCAGCGGGCAGAGGAAGCTGCGGCTGAACCTTTACAGCGGCGCCTCCACCGGCGAGGAGCTGGATTCCGACTGGGCGTCTCTGGGCATCATTGCCCGCCGCCTGCCCTATATGACCAGCAAATCGCTCCGCAGCGCCGTCAACGGCGGCGGAGCAGAGCCGGTTTCCTACACGGATATCCATCTCGGCGAGGTGGCGCAGAACGCCCGCCTCGGCTTTTACGGGATGATCGACGTGGCGATCATTGAGGCCGCCGCGATCACCGAGGAGGGGAACGTCATTCCAACCACCGCCCTCGGCTGCTCGCAGACTTATATCGACCTGGCCGAGCGTGTGATCGTAGAGCTGAACCTCGCGCAGCCCGCCGCCCTGGAGGGCATGCACGACATCTACCGCGTGCAGAATCCGCCGCTTCGTCAGCCGATCCCGCTGACCGGTGTCGGCCAGCGCATCGGGAAGCCTTATCTGAGCTGCCCGGCCGAGAAGATCGCCGCTGTGGTGATCGGCGAGGCGGAAGAGCACCCGCGGCCGCTCGCGCCCGAGGACGAGGTCAGCCGCGCCATCGCGGCCAACATCGTCCGCTTCCTGGAAAAAGAGAAAGAAGAAGGCCGCCTCTCCGCCGATCGGCTGCCGCTGCAGTCCGGCGTCGGTTCTGTGGCGAACGCCGTGCTCTTCGGTCTGAAAAACTCCGGCTTCGAGCACATGAGCTTTTTCTCGGAGGTCATGCAGGACGGTATCCTTGATCTGATCGACGCGGGCAAGGCGGACTTTGCCTCCGCGACCTCGCTGTCGCTTTCCAAGGAAGGCATGGACCACCTGCTGGGCGATCTGGAAAAGTACCGCGGCAAGCTGGTGCTGCGCGACTCGGAAATTTCCAACAGCGCGGAGCTGATCCGCCGTTTGGGCGTGATCGCGATGAACACCGCGGTCGAAGCCGATATCTACGGAAACGTCAACTCCTCTCAGATGAACGGCACCAACGTCTATAACGGCACCGGCGGCTCCGGCGACTATGCACGCAACGCCTCCATCTCGATCTTCATGACCAATTCCGTTGCTAAGGCCGGCAAGATCTCCAGTATCGTCCCGATGGTCACGCACGTTGATCACTGCGAGCATGACGTGGATGTGCTGGTGACCGAGCAGGGTTATGCCGATCTGCGCGGATTGAGCCCGAAAGAGCGCGCGGTGCTCATTATCGAAAACTGCGCTCATCCCGACTACCGCCCGCAGCTGCGGCGATATTTCGAGGCGGCATGCGCCGCCACGCACGGCGCGCAGACCCCGCATCTGCTGGATGAGGCCTTCTCCTTTCACCGCAATCTGAAGCAGACCGGCACGATGCTGGAAAGCGAATAACATGATATAAAGAAAAAACCCGCCAAAAGGCGGGTTTTTCTTTTTGGAGCGGATGATGGGAGTCGAACCCACCTTATCGGCTTGGGAAGCCGGAGTTCTACCGATGAACTACATCCGCGTTTCAGTATCCGCAGTATACCACGCGACACGGGAAAATTCAATAGCAAAAGCGAGGCTTTTTGAATCGTTCCTTGTCCTGCAATGACTTGACGCGTGCAGGGACATGGGATAAAATGAGGAAAAAACACAGGAGAATACGAACATGAAGCTGATCCTTGCATCCAATAACGCCCATAAGCTGAGAGAGATCAAAGAGATCCTCGGCGACCGCTTTGACGAGATCCAGACCCTGCGCGAGGCGGGCATCGAGCACGAGACCGTGGAGGACGGCAAGACATTCCTCGAAAACGCCCGCAAAAAGGCGCACGAGATCGCGGAGATCTCCGGCTGCTGCGCTTTGGCCGACGACAGCGGCCTCTGCGTGGACGCGCTCGGCGGCGCGCCCGGTATCTATTCCGCCCGCTTTGCCGGCGAGCACGGCAACGACGAGGCCAATAATGCCCTGCTGCTGGAAAAACTCCGCGGTGTGAAAAACCGCGCGGCGCATTTCACCTGCGCGATCGTGCTGGCCCGGCCGGACGGCAGCGAAGTCAGCGCCGAGGGCTATTTCCCCGGCCTGATCACCGATACGCCCGCCGGGGAGAACGGCTTCGGCTACGACCCGCTGCTCTATCTTCCCGAATACGGCTGCACTTCCGCGCAGCTCACGCCGGAGGAGAAAAACCGCATCAGCCACCGCGGAAACGCGCTGCGCGCGCTGCTGAGAAAGCTTGATGGAGAGGCTTGATCACACCGCCCTCCGGGCCATCAGAGACAGATGGATCGCCGCACTCTGCGCACTTCTTCTGCTGCTTTCTCTGTCCGCCTGCGGCTCGCTTCCCGAAGAAGCGCTGTCCCCGACACCGGAGCCGGATATCATTGAAATCGCAGAAGAAACGCCCGCAGCATCGGAACCGATGCCGGAGCCGACGCCCACTGCGACGCCGGGACCGACGCCGGAGCCGGAAATGCTCGCTGTAGATGTCAGGACGCTGCCTGATTCTCTGTTTGATTTCCTTTGCCGCTTTGACGACGGCTACACCGACCGGATGGGCGGGCGGGATTTCGACAGCGGCAACGCCGTCGACGTGCGCGCCAATCTCCTGGCCCAGATCGTCAGCGCCGTGCCCTGCGTGGATTTTGATGAATATCCGGTGGTGCCTCCGGTCTTTCACTGGAACGACGGCAGCCGCGATCCGATGAACTGGGCGGCCGATACCGGCTGCTATGCGGAGTTCGATCCGGCGGCAGTACAATGGATCGCGCAGAACGTCTTTCAGCTCAGCGAAAGAGACTATCAGGCACTGCTGGATCGCTGCCTGTATGCCGGGGAGTTTTACCGGGGGCAAAACGAGGCCGGGGCGGATCGCTTCTACCTTCTGCTGCGCACGGCAATAACGCCGGGCAGCTTTGTCCGGATAGAAAGCGCTCTGTCAGACGGCACACGGTATGAGATCGTATATGATGATCTGCTCTGGCCCAGGCAGCTTGTCGGCAGCTATGCGGCAAGCCTGGAACTCAAACAGAGCGGATCCGGGTCTTACTGGTCTCTGGCGCGGCAAACGGCCGCGCTGCCTGTGGAGGAGACGGTCGAAGCGCCGGAGCTGTTTTCGCTGCTGACGGAGCCTTTTGTGTTCTCCAACGGCCTTGACAGCTGGCGTACCGAGCTGAGGATCGCGGAGGACGGCTGCTTTTCCGGGAGCTATGTGGATAACGATCTTTCCGAAAACGGCGAGGATTACGACCAGGTGATCTATTACGCCGATTTTGAAGGCCGCCTGGTCAATCCCAGGCGTTTGAACGCCTACACCTATGCGGCTGATCTGCAGAGCCTTGACACGGTAGAATACACGCTCGACTATATCATCGAGGAGGATGACGGCTGGCGTATCCTGTATCGTTACGCCGATGCGGTCGGTCTGGAAAACTGCAGCACCGTTTATTTCTACGCGCCCGGTGCGCCGGTCTACAAGCTGCCGGAGAGCTTCGTCAGCTGGTATGCCTGCACGAATCCGATCGGCGATACCGACCTTGAGCTGCCGTCCTGGGGCATGATGAACGCCGAGGAAGGGCAGGGCTTCGCATCCTGAATTGATGAATCACCGGGTCCCCGCGTTATCCGACGCCGGGCGCCCGGTTTTTCTCTTGCAAAATAGAAAAAAACTGTGTATCATAATACATTGTTATATAAAACTATCCGAAACCGGAGAGAGGGCGCTGCATTGGAGATTCTGACTTCCCGAAAAAACGCGTTGATCCGCCATATTCGCGAGCTTTCCGACGACGGGGACTATCGCCGCGAACAGGGACTCTATCTCTGCGACGGGATGAAAACGCTGCGCGAGGCGCTGCGCTTCGGCGCTAAGGTCGTTTCCGTTCTCTGGCGGGATACCCCGCAGGAGCTGGACGGACTGGAAGGCTGCTTGCAGTACGCCGCGCCGGGCGATCTCTTTGACTATGCTTCTCCGATGAAAAACAGTCCGGGGCCCCTGTTCACGGTCGCGATCCGCGGCTGCGGCAAACCGGGAAAGCTGGATAACGCGATCGTTCTTGAAAACGTCCAGGATCCCGGCAACGTCGGCACCGTGATCCGCACGGCAAACGCCCTGAATATCGCCGCCGTCATCCTGACCGGCGCCTGCGCCGATCTCTATCAGCCAAAGACGGTGCGCGCCACGATGGGCGCCATTTTCCGGCAACAGGTCATCCGCATGGAGCGTGAGTATCTTTCCGATTTCCTGCACGATCAGGGCCTGCCGCTTTACGGCGCGGCGCTCAGCGACAAGGCGCAGGATTTGCGGGAGCTTTCCCTTGCGCACGCCGCCGTCGCCATCGGCAGCGAGGGGCAGGGACTCAGCAAGGAGCTTCTTGCGTTTTGTGACGGGGAACTGATCATCCCGATGAACCCGGACAGCGAATCACTCAACGCCGCGGTGGCGGCTTCGATCGTCATGTGGGAGATGGCCAGATAGCAGGGAGGAGACGGCAATGGCTTCTGTGAAATACTGGGTCTGGCTGGCTTCCCTGGAGGCGCTTCGTCCGACCGAAAAGGCGGCGGTGCTGCGTGTCTACGGCGATCCGGAGGCGGCCTTCTTTGCACCGAAAGGGGATCACTCCCGTGTGGAGGGGCTTCGCGAGACGGCGCTTGAGGCGCTCGAGCAGCGCGATCTGCGCGAGGCCAACCGCATCCTCGGAGTCTGCGAAGAACAGAACATCCGGGTAATCTGCCAGCAGGATACCGTCTATCCGCGTCGCTTGAAGCAGATCTATGCGCCGCCTCCCGTGATCTACGCAAAGGGGCGGATGCGCGACCTGGATGAAGAACCCGCGATCGCCGTCGTCGGCACCCGCGGCGCGACGCCTTATGGCGTCAGCCTGGCACGCTCGCTGGCAGGCGGGATCGTCCGCAGCGGCGGCACGGTGCTCTCCGGCCTCGGCATGGGCGTCGACGGAGAAGCGGCCAAGGCCGCGCTGGAAAGCGGCGGCTGCTGCGTCGGCGTGCTTGGCACCTCCCATCAGGAGGCGACGGGCTGGCTGGCCCGCCAGGTGGCGGATTTCGGCCTGCTGCTGAGCGAATATGCGCCCGGTACGGTCTCCCAGCGCTATTTTTTCCGCGAGCGCAACCGCATCACCGCAGGCCTGTCCGTCGGCGTCGTCGTGGTGGAAGCGCCGGAAAAGAGCGGCGCGCTGCTGTTTGCAGAGGAAGCGCTCGAGCTCGGCAAGGAGGTTTTCGCCGTACCCGGTGCGGTCAACGCTGTCAACAGCATGGGCACGAACCGTCTGATCAAGGACGGGGCGACACCCGTTACCTGTGCCTGGGACGTGATGAGCGAATTCGTCGGTCTTTTCCCGGATAAGATCCGCCGCGTCGACGAGAGCAAAACACAGCCGACGCTTCTGGAGAGGGCAAAGGAGCAGCCCGTCCCGGAGAAAAAAGCCGTTGACAGAGGGAAGACGCAGGACTATATTGACTGGAAAGAACAGCTGAGTCAGTTGAATGAAGATCAGCTGAAGATCATCTCCGCGATCGAGAGGGACGCGACGCATATCGACGACATCGTGGAGGCCACCGGGCTCGGGACGGCCAAGGTGCTGGCCCAGCTGACGGTATTGGAGATCAAGGGCTTCATCCGTCGGGAGGCGGGACGCCGCGTCGCATTGAAAATCACGAAAAAGTGAGGACACAGCATGGCAAAAGCAAAGGATCTGGTGATCGTCGAATCACCGGCGAAGGCAAAAACGATCGAAAAATACCTGGGAACGGGCTATAAAGTCCGAGCCTCGATGGGGCATCTGCGCGATCTGCCGAAGAGCAAGATGGGCGTGGACATCGAGCACGGCTTTGAGCCGCAGTATATCCCGGTCAAAGATAAAAGCGAACTGATCAAGGAACTGAAGACTGAGGCCAAAAGCGCCAAAACCGTCTATCTCGCGACCGACCCTGACCGCGAGGGCGAGGCGATCTCCTGGCATCTCAAGGAACTGCTCGAGCTGCCGGACGACAAGGCCCGGCGCGTGACCTTCAATGAGATCACCAAGCGCGTTGTGACCGAGAGCATCCAGCAGCCGCGCGATATCGACCAGGATCTGGTCAACGCCCAGCAGGCGCGCCGCATCCTGGACCGCATCGTCGGATACAAGCTCTCTCCGCTGCTGTGGAAAAAGGTCAAGAAGGGGCTTTCCGCCGGACGCGTGCAGAGCGTTGCCACCCGCATGGTCGTCGACCGTGAGGAGGAGATCCGCGATTTCGTCAGCGAGGAATACTGGCTGCTGGACGCGGTGCTCGGCCGCGGCGATGACAGCGCGTCCTTCACCGCCCGCTATTACGGCAGAGACGGAAAAAAAGTCGAGCTGCACAGCGAGGACGAGGTGCAGGCCGTCATCCGCGAGACCGAGAAGGCCGCGTTCACGGTCGATTCGGTCAAGCGCGGCGAAAAGCAGCGCAGTCCCGCGCCTCCCTTCATCACCTCCACGCTGCAGCAGGAGGCCTCCCGCCGCCTGGGCATGACGCCGCGGCGCACGATGTCCATCGCCCAGCAGCTCTATGAAGGCGTGGAGATCTCCGGCCGCGGCAGCATCGGTCTCATCACTTATATGCGTACCGACTCCCTGCGCCTGTCTGACGAGGCCCTGTTTGCCGCGAGAGACTATATTACGGCGCATTACGGCGAAGCCTACTATCCCGGCCACCCCCGCCGCTACAAGACCAAGGCGGGCGCGCAGGACGCGCACGAAGCCATCCGCCCGACGGATATCCAGCTCACCCCGGAACTGGTGCGCAAGGATCTGACGCAGGAGCAGTACCGCCTGTACCGTCTGATCTGGGGACGCTTTACCGCCTGCCAGATGGCCAACGCTGTTTACGATAACGTGTCGGTCGACGTGGTCTCCGCCGGTCACAGCTTCCGCGCCAATTATTCGGAGCTGAAATTCCAGGGCTATACCGCGGTCTATGAGGAAGCCCGGGACGAGGAGAGCGCCGAGATCTCCAATCCGCTGCCGAGCCTCAGCGAAGGGGAGACGCTCCGCCTGGATAAGATGATCCCCGACCAGCAGTTCACCCAGCCTCCCGCCCGATATACCGAGGCCACGCTGATCCGCGCGATGGAGGAAAAGGGCATCGGCCGGCCCTCCACCTACGCGCCGACCATCAGCACCATCACCGCGCATGATTACGTGATCAAGGAGGGCAAGTACCTCCGGCCCACGCCCCTGGGCGAGGTGGTCACGGGCCTCATGAAGGAGCATTTTGCTGATATCGTCGATCTCAAGTTCACCAACCGCATGGAGGAGGAACTGGACGAGATCGAAAGCGGCAAGGCGCAGTGGCGCGAGGTGCTCGATGAGTTCTATCGGGGCTTCGACGCGGAGATGACCAAGGCGGAGACGGATCTGGACGGCGTGCGCCTGAAGGTGCCCGACGTGCTCAGCGATGAGGTCTGCGAAGTCTGCGGCCGTCAGATGGTCGTGAAAAAGGGCCGCTTCGGCTATTTCCTGGCCTGCCCCGGATTCCCGGACTGCACCTTCACCAAGCCCATCGTCGTGGAAATGCCCGGCAAATGCCCGAAGTGCGGCGGCAAGATCCTCAAGCGCACCTCGAAAAAGGGCTATGTGTTCTATGCCTGCGAGCGCGGCACAGACTGCGGTTTCATCACCTGGGACGTGCCGACCAAGGACTTCTGCCCGGCCTGCGGAAAGACCATGTTCAAGCGCAGCGGCCGCGGCCCGCTGAAATCCTTCTGCATCAACGAGGCCTGCCCGAACTTTGTCCCGGAGGACAAGCGGGTCTATAAAAAGAAATCGCCGGAGGAAAAGAAGACCTCCGCCAAAAAAGGCGGCACGGCAAAGAAAACGGCTGCCAAAAAGCCCGCTGCGAAAAAGACTGCAAAGAAAGAAGAATAAACGATGAAAACCGTCACCGTTCTCGGCGCCGGGCTCGCCGGCAGCGAATGCGCCTGGCAACTGGCCAAACGCGGCATCCACGTCCGCCTGGTCGAGATGAAGCCCAATAAAATGACCCCGGCGCATACCTCGGCCTATTTCGGCGAGCTCGTTTGCTCCAACTCTCTGCGCAGCGACGAGCTGACCAACGCCGTCGGCCTGCTGAAGGCCGAGATGCGCAAAATGGATTCGCTGATCATGTTCTCGGCCGATCTCAACCGTGTGGCGGCCGGCGGGGCGCTCGCGGTGGACCGCCTCGGCTTTGCCCGCACGATCACCGAAAAGCTCCGCAGCCACCCGAACGTGGAGGTCGTTGAGGTCGAGGCCACCGAGATCCCGGACGGGGAAGTGGTCGTTGCGACCGGTCCTCTGTCGAGCGACGCGATCGCTGATGCGATCGCCAAACGCTGCCCGGAGAGCGATCTGCACTTTTACGACGCCGTCGCACCGATCGTCACGCTTGAAAGCGTGGATATGGACAGCGCCTTCTTCGCCTCCCGCTATGACAAGGGAACGGCGGATTATGTAAACTGCCCAATGGACAGAGACGAGTACCTTGCCTTCGTCACCGAGCTTGCCGCCGCAAAGGAAGCGGAGGTGCACGGCTTCGACGACGGCGGCGTTTTTGAAGGCTGCATGCCGGTGGAGGTCATGGCGCGCCGCGGCGTGGACACGCTGCGCTACGGGCCGCTCAAGCCGGTCGGCCTGAAGGATCCGCGCACCGGCAAGGAGAATTATGCCGTCGTCCAGCTCCGCCGGGATAACGCCGACGGGACGCTGTACAACATGGTCGGCTTCCAGACCCACCTGACCTGGGCTGAGCAGCGGCGCGTGTTCACGATGATCCCGGCGCTGAAGAACGCGGAGTTCGTTCGCTTCGGCGTCATGCACCGCAACACCTATCTCAACAGCCCGCAGCTCCTGGACCGCTATTACCGCCTGCGCTCCGATCCGCGCGTCAGCTTCGCCGGACAGATGACCGGCGTGGAGGGTTACGTCGAATCTGCGGCCAGCGGCATGCTGGTCGGCATCGAGACGGCGGCGCGCATGCTGGAGCTGCCGGCGGTGGATTTCCCGCAGGAGACCGCCATCGGCGCGCTGGGGCTGTATATCTCCGGCGGCAGCGTCGGTGATTTTCAGCCGATGAACATCAATTTCGGCATCATTTCTCCGCTCGGCCACCGCGTCAAGGGTAAACGTAATAAGAACGCGGCCATTTCCGAGCGTTCCCTCGCCATCATCGACGAGCTGATGAACAAGGAGGTTTTCCATGTTGAAGATCATCATTGACGCCATGGGCGGCGATAACGCGCCCGAAGAGATCGTCAGGGGTGCCGTCCGCGCGTACCGGGAACTCGGCGTGGAGATCACGCTGGTCGGGCGCGAGGAAGAGGTCCGCGCCTGCCTGAAAAACGAGGGCTGTGAGGATCTGGAAGTGGTCGATGCGCGCGACGTGATCACGATGGAGGACGATCCCAGCACCGCGACCCGCCGCAAGAAGGACGCCTCGATGACAGTGGCGCTGAACCTGCTCAAGGACGGCAAAGGCGACGCGGTCGTCTCCGCCGGCTCCACCGGCGCGCTGCTCACCGGCGCCACCCTGATCGTCAAGCGCATCCGCGGCATCCGCCGCGCGGCGATGGCGCCTGTGCTGCCCGCGGGCGAGCATGGCGTGATGCTGATCGACTGCGGCGCGAACGTCGAGTGTACGCCGGAATACCTGCTGCAGTTTGCCTATATGGGCAGCTTTTACGCGAAGAAAATGATGGGCTGCGACAGTCCGCGCGTCGGTCTGCTGAACGTCGGCACCGAGGACACCAAGGGCGGCACGCTGCAGCACGAGACCTTCGCGCTGCTGAAAACGGCCGCTGATGAGGGCCGCATCCACTTCGTCGGCAATATCGAGGGTACGGACGTCTTTACCGGCAAGGTCGACGTCGTCGTGACTGACGGCTTCACCGGCAACGTCCTGCTCAAGGGTACCGAGGGCGTGATCAAGTATATGATGAAATCGCTCAAGGGCGTGTTTTACAAGAGCACGATCAACAAGCTCGCTGCCGCCGTGCTGAAAAAGGATCTCGCTGAGATGAAGAAGTCCATGGACGTTAACGAAGTGGGCGGCACGGCCTTCATCGGCATCAGCAAGCCGGTTGTCAAGGCGCACGGCTCCTCCAACGCGGCCAGCTTCTTTGCGGCGATCCGCCAGGCGAAGATTTTTGCCGAGAGCGGCATCATCGAGCAGATCGAGAACAACATCGACTTCATGAAGATCGAGAGCGAACATGCATAAACTGGAAGAAAAAATCGGATATCAGTTTCAGAACATCGCGCTGCTGGAGACCGCGCTGACGCACAGCTCCTATGCCAATGAGAAGCACGGCGCAGACTGCGAAAGCTACGAGCGCCTGGAATTTCTGGGGGATTCGATCCTGGGTCTGACGGCGGCGGATTTCCTGTATCACCACGAGCCGAAGCTGCCGGAAGGCCGGATGACCCGCCTGCGCGCGGAGCTTGTCTGCGAGGCAAGCCTTCACAAGGTCGCGCTGAGCCTCGGCCTGGGCGAGTATATGCGTCTCGGCCGCGGCGAAGAGCACACCGGCGGCCGCGAGCGGCCGTCCATCCTGGCCGATATGGTCGAGGCAATCATCGCCGCGCTGTATCTCGACGGGGGACTGGACGTCGCGCGCCGGTTCATCATGGAGCGCGTGCTCAAGGACGCGGAGATCAACGATACGCATCGGGTCGCCGATTATAAGACCGAGCTGCAGGAGTTTGTCCAGCAGCAGCCGGGGCAGCTCATCAGCTATGAGCTGATCGGCGAATCCGGTCCCGATCACGACAAGCGCTTTCAATTCCGGGTCAGCATCAACGGCGTTGCTGCCGGAGAGGGCACCGGCCGCACGAAGAAAGAAGCGGAACAGATGGCAGCCCATGCGGCGCTTGAGGCACACAAAAGGTGAGCGCCAGAGCATCGATCCTGCCGGTTTTCGTGCCGCATCTGGGATGCCCGCATGATTGCGTCTTCTGCAACCAGCGGCGCATTTCCGGTCAGACGGAATCCGCCGACGCACAAATGGTGCGGGACCTTCTTGCATCCGCGGCAGACATGCCGAAGCCGGAAACCGGGCGGCAGCTTGCCTTTTACGGCGGCAGCTTCACGGCGATCCCGGAAGAGCAGCAGCTGGAGCTGCTGCAGGCGGCGCGGGAGGGCATCGAGCGGGGGATCATTGATTCCATCCGCCTTTCCACAAGACCGGACGCGGTCAATGCGGAAGTCCTCGAACGGCTCCGGTGTTTTGGCGTGGAGACCGTTGAGCTCGGCGCGCAGTCGCTGGATGATGAGGTTTTGCGTCTGTCAGGCCGGGGACATACGGCGGACGACGTGCGGTGCGCCAGTCTGATTGTGAAGGACGCGGGCTTTCGGCTCGTGCTGCAGATGATGACCGGCCTGCCCGGCGACAGCGGCGCGCAGAGTCTTTTCACCGCGCGCGAGATCGCTGCGCTGCGCCCGGACGGTGTGCGGATCTATCCGACCGTGATCGTGCGCGATACGGCGCTGTACACGCTCTGGCAGCGCGGAATCTATCGCGAGCACACGGTGGAGGACGCGGTGCGCATCTGTGCAAAGATCATGCCTCTGTTTGAGGCGGCGGGGATCCCCGTTTTTCGTCTTGGGCTCAATCCGACGGAGGAACTGTCCGGCGGTGCCGCGGTCGCGGGCGCTTATCATCCGGCGCTGGGCGAGCTTGTCCGCGCGCGGATCATGCGGGAAAAGGCGGAGGCGCTGCTGCGCGGTGTTCAGCCCGGCAGCCGCGTTCTTCTTGGCGTTCAGCCGCGCCTGCTGTCGCAGCTGCTGGGGCAGCGGCGGGCAAACGTTTCCGCTTTGATCGATGAATTTCGGCTCGCGGAGCTGAAAGTATGTCCAAATTCATCGATCAGTGCGGAAATCGAAGTACTGTCCATTGAAAAACCGTAAAAAACGCGATATAATAACTCAGTTATTTTGTCATAAACGAGGGTAAATGTATTGTATCTAAGAGCACTGGAAATTCAAGGCTTCAAGAGTTTCCCGGATAAAACGAGGCTCAGCTTTGAAAAAGAGATCACGGCCATCGTCGGCCCGAACGGCTCCGGCAAATCGAATATTTCCGACGCCATCCTCTGGGTCATGGGCGAGCAGCGCAGCAAGGCGCTGCGCGGCAGCAAGATGGAGGACGTGATCTTCGGCGGTACCGAAAAGCGCGGCAAGCTCGGCTTTGCGCAGGTTTCGCTGATCCTCGACAATTCCGGGCACCTGTTCGACTCGGACAACGAGGAGATCATGCTGACCCGCCGCTATTACCGCAGCGGTGAAAGCGAATACTTCATCAACCGCGAATCCGTCCGCCTGAAGGATATCCACAGCCTGCTGATGGATACCGGCCTCGGCCGGGACGGCTACTCCATTATCGGCCAGGGCCGCATCGCGGAGATCGTCTCCTCCCGCAGCACCGATCGGCGTGAAGTTTTTGAAGAAGCGGCGGGCATCTCGCGCTATCGCTACCGCAAGGAAGAAGCCGAGCGCAAGCTGGAAAAGACCGAGGAAAACCTGGTCCGCATCAACGATAAGATCGAAGAGCTGGAGCTGCAGGTCGGGCCGCTGAAAAAGCAGTCCGAGACCGCCAAGCAATACCTCGTGCTGCGCGACGAGCTGCGCATCAAGGAGATCTCCGTCTGGATGCTGACGCTTGAAAAGCTGCACGCGCAGTCCGAAGCCGTCGCGCTGGAATACGAGCAGACGAAGCAAACGCTCGAGCGTGCAAAGTCGGAGCTGGAAGCGCTCTATGCTTCCTCCGAGAGCATCAGCGAGCGCATGCATCAGAAGGACGTGGAGACCGAGCAGATCCGCGACCGCCTGTCCGCGGCGGAATCCGCCGTGTCCGAGTGCGAGTCTGCGATCGCTGTTCTCCGCAGCAGCGTGAAGAATACGCAGGACAGTCTGCAGCGCATGCTGCTGGATATGGCCGAGCAGGAGACCCGCGTGCGGGAGCTGCGCGAACAGATCGAGAATAATCAAACGCGCATCGAGGCTCTGCAGAGCGATCTGAAGGGCGTTTCCGATGAGATCACCGCCAACTCCAACGTTCTGGACGGCTGCCGCATCAAGCTTAAGAGCCGCGAAGAGAACCTGCAGCTGCTGAGCGACCGGGCGACGAAGCTCGCCGTGGACGGCCGCAGTATGGACGGGCGCATCCGCATGCTCACTGAGATGGAGAAGGACTACGAGGGCTATTCCCGCGCGGTCAAGACCGTTATGCAGGAATCCAGCCGCGGCACGCTGCGCGGTGTGCACGGGCCGGTGGCCAATCTGGTACGCGCCAACGACGAGTGCGCCCTCGCCATCGAGACGGCGCTGGGTGCCGCGGCGCAGAACATCGTCGTCGATACGCAGAACGACGGCCGCAGCGCGATCGAGCTGCTGAAAAAGCGCGACGCCGGCCGGGCGACCTTCCTGCCGGTGGACACGATCCGCGGCAGCGTGATGCGTGATGCGCCGGTGAACGATCCCGGCTTTGTCGGCATCGCGGTGGAGCTTGCGAGCTTTGACCCGCAGTATCAGGAGATTTTCAACAATCTCCTCGGCCGCACCGTCGTGGCTGAGAGTCTGAGCGACGCCGTGCGCATGTCGAAAGCCAACGGCAACCGTCTGCGCATCGTCACGCTCGACGGCCAGCTCATCAACGCCGGCGGCTCCATGACCGGCGGCAGCACCGCCAAGGGCACGGGTATCCTCTCCCGCGCCAACGAGCTCGAAAAGCTGAAAAAGCAGCGCGAGAAGATCGCCGCGCAGGAGAGTGCCTGCCAGGCCGATCTGGAGCGCGCGCGCAGCCAGATCGCCGGTCTGCGCTATCAGCTGGATATGGCCCTGGAGGATCAGACCGCGCTGTTAACGAAAAAATCCTCGCTCGAAGCCGAGCAGCGCACGACGCAGAACGCCGTGCAACAGCTGCAGCTTCTGCTGGACAGCCTCAGCGGCGACAGCGAAAGCCGCCAGCGCGTCGTCCATGCCGAGGAGGACAAGATCGCGGACCTGAAAACACAGATCGCGAAAAAAGAAGAGGAACTGCAGAAGCTCCGCGCCGCCGCACAGGCCGTGCGCGACGAGATCGGCTCTGTCAGCAAGGCGCGGCTGGAGCTCGAAGGCCGCCGCACCCGTGCGGAGAAAGAGGCGCAGCAGCGAAACGCCGATATCATCGAGCTTGAGCGCCGTATCGCCCGGCAGGAGCAGCGCAAGCTCTCCGCCGAGATGGAAGAAAAGCAGATCCTCGACAAGCTCTGGGACAATTACGAGCTCAGTCACAGCGCCGCGCAGGCGCTGCGCCAGCCGGTGGACAGCGTCACGCGCTGGAACAAGGAGATCAGCGAGCTGCGGCGTCAGATCAGCGCTCTCGGCACGCCGAACCTCGGCGCGATCGAAGAGTACGAGCGCGTCAGCAGCCGCTATGAATTCCTCACCGGCCAGCGGGACGATGTGGAGAAGGCCAAGAAAGAGCTACTGGACGTCATCCGCGACGTGACCGGCGAGATGAAGGACGTCTTTGTGGAGAAATTCCGCGAGATCGACGCCTGCTTCCGCGAGACCTTCCTCGAACTCTTCGGCGGCGGCAAAGCCGCTCTTATCCTGGAGGATGAGGATAACGTTCTTGAGTGCGGCATCGAGATCAAGGTGCAGCCGCCCGGCAAGGCGCTGAGCACGATCAGCCTGCTCTCCGGCGGCGAGATGGCCTTCGTGGCCATCGCCCTGTATTTTGCCATCCTGAAAGTCCGTCCCACGCCGTTTTGCGTGATGGATGAGATCGAAGCCGCGCTCGACGAGGCAAACGTGAACCGTTTTGCGGCTTATATGCGCCGCATGGCCGATAAAACGCAATTCCTGGTGATCACGCACCGCCGCGGCACCATGGAAGAAGCGGATATGCTCTATGGCGTCACGATGCAGGAAAAGGGCGTGTCCACCGTGATCCAGCTGGATCTTGAAACTGCGCAGAAAAGCCTGGAGGAGTGATACACATGGGATTTTTTGATAAGATCTTTTCGGGCCTGACGAAGACCCGCAAGAATATGCAGGAGCTGGAGGCCCTGTTTCAGGACTACGCCCCGGACGACGAGGATTTCTACGATGATCTGGAGGAGCTGCTGGTGATCTCCGACGTCGGCGGTGAGACCGCGGAGAAAATCGTCAAGGGCATGAAGCGCCTGACCTGGGAGCGCCGCTTCCGCAAGGGGCACGAAGCCCGCGCCGGGCTCATCGAGCTGCTGACCGACCAGCTGCAGGTGGGTGAGCCGGAGCTCAAGCTCAATACGAAGCCCTCCGTGATCCTGATGGTCGGCGTCAACGGCGTCGGCAAGACGACGACGATCGGCAAGCTTGCCCATCAGCTGAAGGACGAGGGCAAGAAGGTGCTGCTCTGCGCGGGCGATACTTTCCGCGCGGCTGCGGCCGAGCAGCTCGGCATCTGGGCCGAGCGCGCCGGGGCGGAGATCGTCCGCCACGAGGAGGGGAGCGATCCCGCCGCCGTGGTCTATGACGGCCTGTGCGCGGCGAAGGCCCGCGGCACCGACGTTGTCATCATCGATACCGCCGGCCGACTTCACAACAAGCAGAATCTGATGAACGAGCTGGCGAAGATCCGCCGCATCATCGACCGCGAGCTGCCGGAGGCGGACGTGGAGACCCTGATGGTGCTCGACGCGACCACCGGCCAGAACGGCCTCATCCAGGCCAAGCAGTTTTTGGATACCGCCGGCATCACCGGCATCGTACTCACCAAGCTTGACGGCACGGCCAAGGGCGGCATCGTCTTTGCGATCGCCGATGAGCTGAAGCTGCCGGTCAAATACGTGGGCGTCGGCGAAGGGATCGACGATCTGATCCCCTTCGACCGCAATAACTTTGTTACCGCACTGTTTAAGTCATAAGGAGAAAGCAATGGCATTAACAAGCAAACAGCGTTCCCAGCTGCGCGGCCTGGCCGCCGCCGAGGACACCATCATCCAGGTGGGCAAGGGCGGCATCAA
>CAMNOV010000015.1 GCA_946547105.1 uncultured Clostridia bacterium
AGCGTGCGGCGGCGCAGGTCGGCGGGGTTGTTGCGCGTGGTGAGCGCGTGCAGGTCGGCCATAAAGTAATAGCAGTCGTACTGCTCGGCGCGCTCGGCCCAGTTTTTGATGGCGCCCAGATAGGAGCCGAGCGTCAGGTCGCCGGTGGGCTTGATGCCCGAGAGCATGACTTTTTTCTTTTCAATCGGAGTGTCCATATGTGTACCTCGTTTCTGTGAGAAGCTTCCTTTGATGATCTCATATTTTATCAAATCAACTGCATCTTGACAACGGGGTAAATGCAAAATAAAATAGGAAAGCTATCACAAACGACATTCGGAGGAACATTCGATGAAAGACCTGACCTGGTTTGAGGACATGGAGAGCCGCATCCCGCATGGCGAGGTGCGCACCCGCTTTGCCCCTTCCCCGACCGGCTATATGCACGTGGGCAATCTGCGCACGGCGCTTTATACTTACCTCATCGCCCGCCACAACGGCGGCAAGTTCATCCTGCGCATTGAGGACACCGACCAGGGCCGCCTGGTCGAAGGCGCGGTGGACGTGATTTACAAGACCATGGCCGAGTGCCATCTCGAGCACGACGAAGGCCCGGACGTGGGCGGCCCCGTGGCGCCTTATATCCAGACCGAGCGCCGTCCCTTCTATAAAGAATACGCGGAGCTGCTGATGAGCCGCGGCCACGCCTACCGCTGCTTCTGCGAGAAGACCGAGAGCGAGGAGGACAGCGGCCAGTTCGACCGCGCGGACGATCCCTGCCGCAGCTTAAGCCAGGCGGAGTCCGACGCGCGCGCCGCAGCCGGCGAGCCCTACGTCATCCGCCAGCGCATCCCGCACGAGGGCACCACCACCTTCCACGACGAGATCTTCGGCGACATCACCGTGGAAAACACCACGCTCGATGACCAGGTGCTCATCAAGCGCGACGGCCTGCCCACCTATAACTTCGCCAACGTCGTGGACGACCACCTCATGGGCATCACCCACGTCGTGCGCGGCAGCGAGTATCTCTCCAGCGCACCGAAGTACAATCTCCTGTACGAGGGCTTTGGCTGGGAGATCCCGAAGTACGTGCACTGCTCGCCCGTCATGCGCGACGCGCACAACAAGATGTCCAAGCGCCATGGCGACCCCTCCTATGAGGACCTGATCGCCCAGGGCTTCCTGACCGACGCGGTGCTCAACTATGTCGCGCTGCTGGGCTGGAGCCCGCGCGGCGAGCAGGAGATCTTCTCCCTGGACGAGCTGAAGGCGGTCTTCGAGATGAGCGGCATTTCCAAGTCGCCCGCCATCTTCGACATCGAGAAGCTGCGCTACTTCAACAGCGAGTACATCCGCGCCATGACGCCGGAGGCCTTCGCCAAGGTCGCCGAGCCCTGGATCCGCAAGGCCGTGAAGAACGAAGCCTATGATGCGGCGGCCATCGCCGCGCTGCTGCAGCAGCGCACCGAGGTGCTGACCGATATTCCTGAGAAGCTGGACTTCTTCGATGAGCTGCCGGACTACGGCACCGAGCTCTTTGTGCATAAGAAATCCAAGTCCGACGAGCAGAGCTCCCGCGAGGTGCTTGCACAGATCATCCCGGCCTTTGAGGCGCTGCCCGCCTGGGACGACGAGAGCATCCTGGGCGCGATGGTGAAGATGGCCGAAGATCAGGGCGTCAAAAACGCCAAGATCATGTGGCCCGTGCGCATTGCCGCCGCGGGAAAAGCCGTCACGCCCGGCGGTGCGGTGGAGATCTGCCGCATCCTCGGCCGCGAGGAGACCCTGCGCCGCCTGCGCATCGGCCTCGAAAAACTGAGCTGATCCCTGCTTTTACACATAGTATCGCCTCTGTTGGGAAAAATAAGACCCAACAGAGGTGATTTTTTCATGTCAAAACGCAAATTGTCCCGCCGCGCGCTGGTGAGGATCCTGAGCTTTTCCGCCGCGGCGCTCGTCGCGCTGAGCCTGTTTTCCGCCGTCTGCTGGGGACACCTGCAGGCCTTCCGCCGCCAGACGGCCGTCGACGCCGACCGCGCCTTTGAGGAGACCGTCGGCGCGCTGAACGATCTGAGCGAATCGCTCGAAAAAAGCCGCTATGCCGGGGACGGGCCGATGTGCGCCAAGGTCTGCGCCGAGATCTATGCCGATGCCGGCCGGGCCGGCACGGCGCTGTCTGCGCTGCCCTTTTCCACCGTGGAGATGGAGGAGCTCAAGCGCTTCATCAGTCTGAGCGGCGATTACGCCTACACCCTCTGCCGCGAGGCGGCGGAGCAGGGACTGACCGAAGAGCAGCGCGGCAATCTCACCGCCCTGTCCGAGACGGCGGCGGAGCTGGCGGAGAGCCTGCGCGCCATGCACGGGGATCTGCGCGACGGCGTGCTGACCATGGACAGCCGCGAAAAGCAGGTGGCCAATATCCTCGATGAGGCGCCCGCCTTTCTGAGCGCGCGCCTGGGCGACTATGCGCGCGATTTCCCCGCGGCGCAGGAGCTGCGCTACCATGGGCAGTATTCCGCTCGCGACAAGGAGAAGGCGCAGCCTGCGGATGAGGCGCAGGCGCGGGAGCTGGCGGCGGCGCTGCTCGGGTGCGAGCCGGGAGACCTGGAAATCGCGGCGCGCTTTGAGGATCAGAGGCGGCTGCTGCTGGCCAAGGACGGCAAAACCGTTACGGTGACGGCCTCCGGCATCGAGAGCCTGCGCGATTCCCGCCTCGTCAGCGAGAGCAGGCTCAGCGACGGCGAGGCGAAGGCCGCCGCGGAGGAAGCCCTGCGGGAACTGGGCTATGAAGGTCTGTGCTGGGAGGAGAGCGCGCACCGCGGGAACGTTCTGGAGCTGCGCGGCAGCGCGGAGACGGACGGCGTGGCGGGGCTGGATCACGAGATCACGGTCAGCGTCGCGCTGGATGACGGAACGATCGTCTCCCTGGATCTGAGCGCCGCCGGGGGTGAAGAGGAGACGGATGACTGGCCGCTCTCCGCGGAGGAAGCGAAGGCAATGGTTCCCACCGGGCTTCATCTGCGCCATGTGCGGCGCGTGACGATCGCCGGGGCGGACGGGCGGAGCCTCGCCTGCTGGGAGCTCGACTGTCTGGATGACAGCGGAAAATGCGTGCGCATCTACGTGAACGCGCAATCCGGCAAACAGGAAGAGATCTTGATCGGCTGAAAACAGCCCCGGGTAAAACCGGGGCCGTTTTCATAACAGGGATTTCATGGGAAAAGAAGAGATTAAGACTTGATAAGTAGGGGAAGATGCGGTAAAATGATACACGGATTATTGTCTGATTTTTGACGAAGCCGAAAGCTCCGTCGGGAAGGTCGCCGGGAAAGCGTGGAAAGAGCAACAGTCAACATACACGGGATCGTCCAGGGCGTCGGCTTCCGGCCTTTCATCCATAAGCTGGTGCGCGAGTACCGGCTCAGCGGTTTCATCAAGAACACATCCTCCGGCGTGGAGCTGGAGCTGGAGGGCGAGCGGCCGGAGCTGGAGCGCTTCGTGGCGGATATTCCGGCGCGCGCGCCGAAGCTGGCGCTCATCGAGCGCGTCGAGACGAGATACAGCCCGGAGCTGAAGCATTTTCAGGGCTTTGAGATCCGAAAAAGCCGCACTGAGGCGCTGCGAAATACCCTCGTGTCCCCGGACGTCGGCATCTGCGACGACTGCCGCCGCGAGCTGCTCGACCCCGCCGACCGGCGCTACCGCTATCCCTTCATCAACTGCACCAACTGCGGTCCGCGCTTTACGATCATCAAGGACCTGCCCTATGACCGGGCGCTGACCTCGATGAGCGGCTTTCCGATGTGCCCGGACTGCGACCGCGAATATCACGACATCGAAGACCGCCGCTATCACGCGCAGCCGGACTGCTGCCCGGTCTGCGGCCCGCGCGTCTTCTATCTGGACGCCGAGGGGCGCGAAGTTCCGGGAAGTGGAATCGAGCTCGCCCGCGCGGCGCTGAAGCAGGGAAAGATCATCGCGGTCAAGGGCCTCGGCGGCATGCATCTGGCCTGCCGCTGCGACGATCCCGCCATCGCGCGGGAGCTGCGCCGCCGCAAGCAGCGCGACGAAAAGCCCTTTGCGGTCATGGCGCGCGATACGGAGTGTGCCAGGAAACTCTGCTTTGTCAGCGATGAAGAGGCCAAAGTGCTCGAGAGCTTCCACAAGCCCATCGTGCTGCTGCGCAAGCGCGCCCCCGGCCTGGAGCATCTGAGCGAAAACGGCTACCTTGGCGTGATGCTGCCCTATACGCCGCTGCACGTGCTGCTGTTCGGCGACGATATCGACATGCTCGTCATGACGAGTGCGAACCTCTCCGACACGCCCATTATGTTCAAAAACGATGAGGCGCTCGAGAAGCTGCACGGCATTGCCGACGGCTTCCTGCTGCACGACCGCGAGATCCAGACCCGCTGCGACGATTCGCTCTGCTGGGTCCTGGGCGGGAAGGAATACTTCGCCCGCCGCAGCCGCGGCTACGTGCCCTTTCCGCTGCAGATGGGGCGACCGCTGCGGCCGATCCTCGCCTGCGGCGCCGAGCAGAAGTCGAGCTTCAGCCTCTCGCGTGAAAACTGCGTGTTCTCCTCGCAGCACATCGGCGATCTGAAAAACATCGAGACCTACGAGCACTATGCCGCGCAGATCCGGCACTTTGAGCGCCTGTTCGATATCCGACCGGCGCTGCTCGTCTGCGATAAGCACCCCGATTATCTTTCCACCGCCTACGCGCTCGAACGCGGCGAAGGGGAGGGGATCCCGGTCCTGCCGGTGCAGCACCACCACGCGCACATGGCCGCCTGCATGGCGGATAACGGCCTGGAGCGGCCGGTGATCGGCCTCGTCTGGGACGGCACGGGCTACGGTGACGATGGGACGACCTGGGGCGGCGAATGTCTGATCGGAGATTTCCGGGGCTATGAACGCTTCGGCTCGATCCGGCCGATCCCGCTGATCGGCGGCGACCGGGCGACGAAGGAGCTCGACCGCGTGGCCTTCGCGCTGCTGCGCGAGTCCGGACTGGACGTTTCGGCGATCCCCGATGCTGATCAGTATGAAAAAATGCTCGCGGGCGGGCTCAACTGCCCGGAAAGCTCCGGTATGGGCCGCCTTTTCGACGGCGTGGCCGCCATCCTCGGCATCAAGCGCATGGCCTCCTACGAGGGACAGGGCGCGGTGCTGCTGGAGGCCGCGGCTGCGGAGACGGCGGGCGAATACCCGATCGTCCTTGAGGGCGGACCCCTGCGCTTTGACTGGCGGCCGATGATCCGCGCGATCGCGGCGGAGCGGGACGCGGGCGTACCGACGGCGGAGATCGCCGGGCGCTTTCACAACACGCTCATCGCGATGGCCGTGCGGCTCTGCCTCGCGGCGCGGGAACAGACGAAGATCAGCGACGTGGCGCTCTCGGGCGGCACGTTCCAGAATATGAGTTTGATGACGAAGCTGCCGGCGGCGCTCGAACAGGAGGGCTTTCGCGTCTGGCGGCATCAGAGAGTTTCGGCCAACGACGAGGGTCTGTCCCTCGGTCAGCTGATGATCGCCGAAGCTTATTTGGAGGAACAGGATCATGTGTTTGGCGGTCCCGCTGAAACTGATTGAAATCAAGGGCAAAGAGGCCGTGGGGGAGTCCCTGGGCATGCGCCGCTCGGTGCGGGTGGATTTCATTGAAAACCCGCAGATCGGCGACTACGTGATCGTCCACGCCGGCTTTGCCATCGAACGGCTGCCGGAGGAGCAGGCGCTGGAGGATATCGGCGCCTGGGAGGAAGTACAGCATGCCCTCTGAAGCGGAAGTCTGGCTGGAAAAGATCCGCGCGCTGCCGCGGATGGACGTGAAGCTGATGGAGGTCTGCGGCACCCACACGATGTCGATCGCCCGGGCGGGGATCAAATCCCTGCTGCCGGAGGGCGTGGAACTGCTGAGCGGCCCCGGCTGCCCGGTCTGCGTGACCCCGGCCGCCGCCATCGACGCGGTGCTCGCCCTCGCCTCCGAGCCCGGCGTGATCGTGACGAGCTACGGCGACATGCTGCGCGTGCCGGGCAGCCGCCCGGGCGACAGCCTGGCCCGCCGCCGCGCCCTGGGCGCGCAGGTGGCGCTGGTCTACTCGCCGGTCGACGCGGTGGAGATCGCGCGGCAGAACCCGAAGAAAGAAGTCGTGTTCCTCGGCGTCGGCTTTGAGACCACCGCCCCCGGCACCGCCGCCGCCGTGCTGACAGCGCGGGAGCGGGGCGTGACGAACTTCTCGGTCTGGTCGATGCTCAAAACGGTGGAGCCCGCGCTGCGTGCGCTGCTGCGGCAGGAGGACTTTGCGGTGCAGGGCTTCCTCTGCCCCGGCCATGTGGCCACGATCATCGGCGCGGAGGCCTTCCGCTTCCTGCCGGAGGAATACGGCATTCCCGCCGTCGTGGGCGGCTTTGAGCCGGAGGAGATCCTGCATGCGCTCTATCTGCTGCTGCGGCAGCTCGCGGAAGGAAAGCCGCGGCTGGAAAACGCCTATCCGCGTGCGGTGAGCGCCGCGGGCAACCGCCTGGCGCAGCGCGTGATGGCGGAATGCTTCAAGCCCCGGCGCGATCTGTGGCGCGGCCTCGGGGCAATCGAAGGGAGCGGCCTCGGCTGGCGGGAGGATTTTTCTGCTTTCGACGCGGAGAAAAAGTTCGATCTTGCTGTCGAAAACACGGAAGGCCCGGCGGGCTGCCGCTGCGGCGACGTGATCTGCGGCCGCTGCCGCCCGGCGGACTGCCCGATGTTCGGCAGACGCTGCACACCGGAGGATCCGGTCGGACCCTGCATGGTGTCCTCGGAGGGCGCCTGCGCGGCGGCATATAAATATCAAACGGTGTAATATGGACGAAATCATTACGCTTGACTATGGCAGCGGCGGCAAAAAGACCGCCCGCCTGATCGAAAACAGCATCCTGCCCGCGCTGGACAATCCCGCGCTGCGGGCCTTGAACGACGGCGCCGTGATCCCCGGCGCGGAGCAGCTGGTCTTCTCCACCGACAGCTTCGTGGTCGACCCGGTCTTTTTCCCGGGCGGGGACATCGGCAAGCTCGCCGTCTGCGGCACGGTCAACGACATCGCGATGTGCGGCGGCGTGCCGAAATATCTCAGCTGCGCGCTGATCCTGGAAGAGGGCTTCCCGATGCGCGACCTGGAGCGCGTGCTGGATTCCATGAAACAGGCCTCGCAGAAGGCCGGCGTGCAGGTCGTGACCGGCGACACCAAGGTGGTCGAGCGCGGCCGCGGCGACAAGATTTATATCAACACCGCCGGCATCGGCTTTCTGAAATATCCCGGCCTGGAGCCCGCGGCCATCCGCCCCGGCGACAAGGTGCTGGTCTCCGGCACGGTCGGCGACCACGGCACGGCCGTGATGCTGGCCCGCAGCGGCATGATGCAGGGCGAGCTTCGCTCCGACTGCGCGGCCCTGAACGGCCTGGCGGAGAAGATCCTCTCGAGCGGCGCGAAGGTGCGCGTGCTGCGTGATCCGACGCGCGGCGGCGCGGCGACGACCCTGTGCGAGTTCGTGGAGGGCGGCGCCCTGGGCATTGAGCTGGAGGAGGCGCAGATCCCCGTGCGCGGCGAAGTCAAGGCCGCCTGCGAGCTGCTGGGCCTCGATCCGCTCTACTGCGCCAACGAGGGCAAGCTCCTGTGCGTGGTCGCGCCCGAGGACGCGGAGACCGCGCTCGCCGCGATGCGCGCCTGTCCGGAGGGCGAAAACGCCGCCGTCATCGGCACCGTGACGGAAAACTACCCCGGCAAGGTGACGCTGCGCACGCCGCTCGGCGGCCGGCGGATCCTGCAGAAGCTCAGCGGCGCACAGCTGCCGAGGATCTGCTGATTCGGTTTTAGTATTCCATATGGACGTTCGCGCTCTGCAGAGAGCGCCGTCAATAAATAGCAAGAGTATAAAATGTCAATAGAGAGGTGAAAGGAATGCAGGAGAACAAGGTAACGCAAATCACCCGGGACGAGATCGTCCCCCTGGCCGAGCGCATGAAGAAGGCCGGACGTTATCTCGTCATGATCCATGGCTGGCTGGACAAGGATGGACAGCCGGTGGTCAGCTGGGACTACTCCGTGCCGCCCGCCGTTGAGTGCTATCGCGTCGTCGGTGAGACGAAGCTGCCCTCGATCGGGGAGATCTACGACACGGCGGCCAGCTGGCCCGAGCGCGAGCTCAACGAGCTGTTCGGCATCGAGTTCGAGGGGCTTGACATGTCCAAGCGGCTGTTTCTGCCGGAGGATATGCTGGAGACCCAGGGAAAGGGCCAGATCATGGTCACGCCCCTGAGCGAACTCGTGGACAACATGAAGAAAGTCAAGGAGGAGGAATGAGATGAGCTATATCGTTCCGATCGGCCCTTACCATCCCGCTTTGGAGGAGCCGATCCACGCAAAGCTGATCACGGAGGGCGAGGTCATCAAGGACGCGGAGGTCTTCGTCGGCTATAACCACCGCGGCATCGAGAAGCTGGCCACCGAGCGCAACTGCATCCAGACCCTGGTACTGGTCGAGCGCGTGTGCGGCATCTGCTCGCACTCCCACGCCTTTACCTACGCCATGTGCGTGGAGGACATCAACGGCATCCAGGTGCCCAAGCGCGGCGACTATATCCGCGTCATCACCGCGGAGCTGGAGCGTCTCCACTCTCACTTCCTCTGGATGGGCATCGCCTGCCACATCATCGGCCATGACAGCATGTTCATGCACATCTGGGACGAGCGCGAGCTCGTGATGGATCTGCTCGAGCGCATGACCGGCAACCGCGTCAACTACGCGATGGTCACGATCGGCGGCTCCCGCCGCGACATCGACGACGATCTGCGCCGCGATCTGCTGGCCGCCATGGACAAGCTGAAGGCGCCGCTCGACCGCATCGTGGACATCGTCCTTAACGACCGCACCATCGCCATGCGCACCAAGGGCGTCGGCGTGCTGACCAGAGAGGACGCGCTGCGTATGGGCGCTGTCGGCCCGCACGCGAGAGCCTCCGGTGTCGATATCGACGTGCGCCGCGATTCCCCCTACTCCGCCTACGGCGACTTTGAGTTCAACGTGCCCGTCTGCTCCAATGGCGACGTGTTCGACCGCGTGGTCGTCCGCGCGCTCGAGTGCTATGAGAGCATCAAGATCATCCGCCAGGCGCTGGAGAATCTGCCCGAAGGTCCGATCAACCTCGGCAACAAGCTGGTGAAGATCAAGGAAGGCGTGTCCGTGAAGATGCACGAGGCCCCGCGCGGCCAGCTCAGTCATATGGTCGTCGGCGACGGCAGCTTCAACAACCACCGCATCAGCGTGCACGTGCCCTCTTACAAGAACACCCCCACCGTGCCGCACATGCTGCGGGGCAACACCGTGGCCGACGCCGGCCTTATCATCGCCAGCATCGACCCCTGCTTCAGCTGCCTCGACCGCTGATGCACGAACTGTCCATTGCCCGCAGCATCATCGCGATCGTGGAACAGGCGGCGAAGGACGAGGGCTTTGAGCGGGTGCTGGAGATCCGCCTGAAAATGGGCGAGTTTTCCGGCCTCGTGCCCGAGTGCCTGCGCGAGTTTTTCCCGATCGCGGCGAAGGATACGCCCGCCGAGGGCGCGAAGCTCGTCATGGAAACGGTCCCGGCCGCCTTCCGCTGTCTCGACTGCGGCTATGAGGGCCCGGCCGACCGGAAAAACGCCTGCTGCCCCCGCTGCCGCGGCACCGCTCTGCGCATGACGCAGGGACGCGAATTCTATGTGGAAGATCTGAAAGTCGAATAAATCGGGCTTCCCCTTGAGGGGGAAGCTGTCAGCCGCCGAGCATCCGCGAGGCGGATGACTGATGAGGTGTCAGACTCTTGATCGGAACCGAGAAACACCTCATCCGGCCCTGCGGGCCACCTTCTCCTCCAGGAGAAGGCAACAAGGAAAAGTTTTTTGAAAAAGGAGATGGTTCCCCTTGCGAAAGACAAAAGCTCCGGCCGTCATCGCCACCTTTGTCGTCTGCTTCCTCTTCTGGCTGCTGCTGACCTGGTCGGTCAAGCCCCAGGAGCTGATCGCCGGCGCCGTGGTGAGTCTGGCGGCGGCCCTGTTCTCCGCGCGCTTCTTCATCCATGAAAAAGCGTTCTGGTTTGCCAACCCCGCCAAGCTGTTCACCGGCCTGTTTTACTGGGTCTGCGTGTTCCCCTGCGAGCTGATCAAGGCCAACCTGCACATGGCAAAAGTGGTGCTGGGCGGCTGTAAGGTCAAGCCCGGCATCGTGAAGATCCCCTCGAGCCTGGAGAGCGACTACGGCCGCGCGGCTCTGGCCAACTCCATCACCCTGACCCCCGGCACCATCACCATGGAGATCGTCGAGGAAGAGGGCAAGCCCTGGTACTACGTCCACTGGATCGAGGCCGAGTCCGACGGTGAAGAGGCCGGCGAGGCCATCAAGGGCCGGATGGAAAAATGGATCAGGAGGTTCTGGGAGAAATGAAAACTGATCTGATCGTATTTGCCGTGCTCTTCGGGGCGCTGGCAGCCGTGGCGATGATCCGCCTGATCAAGGGTCCCACCGGCGCCGACCGCATGGTCGCCGGCGACGTGGCCGACACCCTGATCTGCTGCGCGATGATCCTCTTCGCTCTTTACAGCGGCAGAGGCATCTACCTGGACATCGCCATCATCGGCGCCATGCTCGGTATCGTCGATACCATGCTGGTCGGCCGGTTCCTGGAAAAAGGAGGGAAGAAGTAATGCTGATGTGGATCAAAATAATCAGCGACGTGCTGATCGCCTGCGGCGCCTTCTTCGCTCTGGTCGGCGTGCTCGGCATCCTCCGCATGCCCGACACCTTCTGCCGCATGCAGGCGAGCACCTGTGTGTCGACCCTCGGCGTGCTCGGCGTTGCGCTCGGCGGCCTGCTTCACGCGATCTTCGTTATGAACAGCGCTTCCACCGCGGTGAAGATCGCCGTGATCTGCCTGCTGATCCTCGTCACGAACCCCGTCGGCTCGCACGCCATCGCCAAGGGCGCCTACAAGGCGGGCATCCGTCCCGAGACGCCCATGGAAACAGATGATCTGGGGAGGGACAGCGAATGAGCACCTGGATAGTCATTTTGAACGCGCTGATTCTGATCGGCCTGATCGTGTCCGCGATCCTGGCCTCCGTATCGGAAAAGCTGCTGTCGTCCGTCATCGCGCTGAGCGTGACCGGCATCTTCGCCGCGGCGGAGTTCCTGCTGCTGCACGCGCCCGACGTTGCCATCTCCGAGGCCGCCGTCGGCGCCGCGCTCGCTCCGATGATCTTCATCGTCACCCTGAGAAAGCTGAAAGGGGGCGGCGATAAATGAAAAAGTTTCTGACCTGGGTCTGCCTGGGGCTGATCCTCTTTGCCGGCGTGTTCGACAGCGTCAACCTCAACGACATGCCCCGCACCTACAGCGGCCAGAAGGCGCCGGTCCCGGTTTACGAGCTGTGGCAGGATCCCGAGAGCGCCGATGAGGAAGCTCCCGTGGACGGCGCTGCCGCCGCCATCGTGAACCAGAACCTGAAGAACACCCATGCCGTCAACGATGTGACCTCGATCGTCTTTGACTTCCGTGGCTATGATACCATGGGCGAGGCCTTCATCCTGATCACTGCCGTGGCCGGCACGATGGTCATCCTCTTCAACAAGAAAGAAGACAAGAAGAAGGAGGATGAGCAGGCATGAAAAACGGCATTACCGTGAAAAACGTGATCCAGCCCTGCGGCGTGGACACGATCCTGCCCCTGGCGATGGTCTACATCTGCTATATCATTCTCCATGGGCACCTGTCTCCCGGCGGTGGTTTCCAGGGCGGCGTTCTGGTCGCTGCGGTGATCGTGCTGCTGGCGCTGGCCTACGGCTATGAGACCGCGGCGGGCACCATCAGCTTCGGCCTGGTGCACCACGGCGAGGGCCTGGCCTCTGTGTGCTATGTGGCGCTGGCCTTCATGGGCGCGGCTGTCGGCGCGCAGTTCTGCCAGAACATTCTCTACACCCACGGCGCCATCGGCGACCTTTACAGCTCCGGCACGATCTTCTGGATGAACGTGACCGTCGGCGTCAAGGTCTTCACCGGCATCAGCTCGGTGTGCCTGCTGATGCTCGGCGTCCTGCGGGACATTGACGAGAAAGAGAGGGACTGCAAATGATTCTGATGAACTACATAGCCGCCTTCTTCCTCATCGTTCTCGGCCTGTACACGATCGTCACCAAGTATAACCTGGTCAAAACGGTCATCGGCCTGAGCATCATGGACTACGGCGTGAACCTCCTGATCGTCTCGATCGGCTTCAATCCCGGCGGCACCGCGCCGATCTTCACCTTCTCGGAGCTCAACCCCTCGAGCTTCTTTGTCGATCCCATCCCCCAGGCGCTCACGCTGACGAGCATCGTCATCGGCGCCTGCGTCACCGCCATGTCCCTGTCGCTTGTGATGAAGATCTATGAGCAGTACGGGACGATGGACACCCGTGAGGTAAGGAGGCTGAGAGGATAATGAGTATGCTTTCTTATCAGCATTTCCCGATCTACGCGATCATGCTCTATTTCCTCGGCGCGTTCCTGATCGTCCTCTTCGGGAAGAACAAGATCGCCCGCCACTGCCTGGCGCTGCTGAGCGTCACCGGCTCTCTGGCGCTGCTGGTCTCCCTCGTGCCCCGCGTGATGACGGGCGGCGAGATCATCACCTACTGGATGGGCAACCGCGCCTATTCCGGCGGCTATGCCATCGGCATCGCGCTGGAGGTCGACGCGCTGAGCCTGTTCTTCGCGCTGCTGGTCGCGGTCGCGGTCTTCGTCTCCGGCGTCTACTCCATCCGCTACATGGAGCATGACGACAACATCCCCCAGTATTACACCCTGTTCCTGATGCTCGCCGGCGGCGTGATGGGCCTCGTGCTCTCGGGTGACCTGTTCAACATGTTCATCATGGTGGAGATCCTCACCTTCGCCGCGGTGGCGCTGACGGCCTTCCGCAATACCGCCCGCGGCGCGCTGGAGGCGGCCTTCAAGTACCTCGTGGTCGGCTCCATCGGCTCGACCTGCATCCTGGCCGGCACCATCATGCTCTATGCCCAGGTGCACACGCTGAACTTTGCCCAGCTGAGCGGTCTGATCCCCGGCCACATCCACGGCGCGACCCGCGTGGCCTTCGCGCTGCTGTTCGTGGGCTTCAGCACCAAGGCCTTCCTGGTGCCCTTCCATCCGCTGGCGGCGGACGCGCACGGCGCGGCTCCCGCCTCCGTCTCGGTGCTGATCTCGGGCGTTCTCACCAAGTCCGGTATCTACGGCATCATCCGTCTGGTCTACTTCCTGTTCCAGACCATGAACCTCCGCCCGATCCAGTTCATGCTGGTCTTCGTCGGCAGCGTGAGCATGTTCGTCTGCGTTACGATGGCGCTGGCGCAGCATGACTTCAAGCGTCTGCTGGCCTTCCACAGCATCTCCCAGATCGGCTACGTGCTCACGGCGGTCGGCCTGTCCACCGCGCTGGGCATCTCCGCCGGCCTCTACCACGCGATGAACCACACCATCTTCAAGGGCCTGCTGTTCCTTGCTGCCGGCGCCGTGCTGCACGAGACCGGCACCACCGACCTGGATCGCCTCGGCGGTCTTTCGAAGCGCATGCCCCATACGACGGTGCTGTTCCTGATCGGCGCCGCCTCCATCAGCGGCATCCCGCCCTTCAACGGTTTTGCCAGCAAGTGGCTGATCTACCAGGCCGCTTACCTGCGCGCCGTGGAAACCGGCAACATCGGCTACCTGCTCGTCACGATCATCGCGCTTGTCACCAGCACCCTGACCCTGGCCTCCTTCGTCAAGGTCAGCCAGTCTGTCTTCTTCGGCCAGCTGCCCGATGAATTCAAGGATGTCAAGGAAGTGCCCTTCGGCATGCGCCTGGCGATGAGCCTGTTCGCCATCCTCTGCGTGCTGACCGGTCTGCTGCCCGACCTCGTCACGAAGGTCCTCACGGGCCCCGCGGCCCAGGCCGTGCTCAACCCGGTGCGCTACATCGCCGCTGCCCGCGGCATCGAAGTCCCCGCCGAGACCGCCGCGCTGCCGCAGGCTGCCGGCGCCTGGAGCCCGATCAACTGGCTCCTGCTGCTGGGCATCTCGCTCTTCGCCATCACGCTGGTCGCCCTGCTCGGCAAGTACGACCGTGTCAGCGAGAACGCCTCCGCCGAGACCCTCCCCGCCAAATACGACCTCTTCTTCAGCGGTGAAAAGAGCGTCTACTCCCAGGTCGGCGGCGGAGACCTCTTCTGGGGCTTCAAGTACAACTGGCGGCATTATTTCAGCTTCATGCATGATCTTCACAGCGGCATCGTCAACGACTATGCCCTGTGGGCGGTGGTAGCGCTGGCGCTGGCCATCGCGTTCCTGCAGATCGTTCTTTAAGGAGGTGGGAAGTATGTTTACACCTGCGTTTTTCACAACGGCCCTGCTGTACCTGGGCTATATCCTCATCTTCCCCGGCTTCCTGTTCTGTTTTGTGATCGGCCTGCTGCTCTGCGGCATCGACCGCAAGGCCGTGGCCCGGATGCAGAAGCGCGTAGGGCCTCCCATCCTGCAGCCCTTCTATGATTTCTTCAAGCTCTGCGGCAAGGAGACCATCGTCCCCGCCGCGGCCTCCCGCACCACCTTCATGCTCGCGCCCCTGGTGGGCCTGGCGGCGCTGGTGGTCATCCAGCTGTTCATCCCGGTGTTCAACTTCCGGGTCTTCCGCAATCTGCCCGAAGTGGCCGACATGATCGTCATCCTCTACCTGCTGCTGATCCCGGCGGTCTCCGTGATGCTGGGCGGCGCCGCCACCGGCTCGCCCTATGCGGGCATCGGCCTGAGCCGTGAAATGGTCACGGTGCTGGCCGTTGAGCTGCCGCTGGTGATGGTGCTGCTGAGCGTGGCCAAGGCGGTGGGCAATGAGCTCGGCACCGGCCTCGTCTTCTCGCTGAGCGGCGTGGTCGATTACCAGGCCGCCCACGGCAGCCTGATCGGCCATATCAGCATGATCCCCGCCGCGCTGGCGATGCTGCTGATCATCCCCGGCGAGACCGGCAACCATCCCTTTGACGCGGCCGAGGCCGAGACCGAGATCTGCGAAGGCCTGCTGGCCGAGTACAGCGGCGCGCCCCTGGGCATCTACAAGCTCAGCCACGCCGTCAAGATGCTGACCCTGACGAGCCTGTTCGTGGCGCTGTTTCTGGGCGGCATCGGCACCGGCGTCGAGCATCTGGTCGCCGCCGTCGGCCTGACCGGCGCCGTCGCCGGAGCCGTGTCGCTGATCCTGCAGGTGCTGATCCTGGTGCTGCTGTGCATCGTTCTCACCCTGGTCACCATTTCCTTCGTCCATGCCGTCACGGCCAGACTGAAGATCGAACAGCTCTTCAAGTACTACTGGACCGTGGTCACCGGGCTTGCTCTGATCAGCCTGGTGCTGGCCTGGTACGGATTCTGAGGAGGCGCGATATGTTTAAGAAACTGATCGAAGAGAGCACCGGCAAGTCCCCGTGGCTGTTCCACATCAACGCCGGCTCCTGCAACGGCTGCGACATCGAGCTCGTGTCCGTGCTCACCCCGCGCTATGACGCGGAGCGCCTCGGCTTCAAGCTGTCCGGCACGCCCCGCCACGCCGACATCGTCGTCGTCACGGGTCCTGTCACCCAGCAGTCGCTGGCCCGCGTGCTGCGCACCATCGAGCAGGTCCCCGAACCGCGCTGCATCGTCACCATGGGCTCCTGCCCGCAGAGCGGCAACGTCTTCCGCGGCAGCTACGCCATCGCCGGCCCCCTGTCCAAGTACGTCCATGTGGACGTGGACGTCGCCGGCTGCACGCCCAAGCCCGAAGCCGTCATCGACGGCCTGGTCAAGGCCACCGAGATCCTGCGTGAGAAGAGGAGGGCGATGAAGTAATGGATTTCCCCTTTGTCAAAGAAGCGCTGAGCTCTCTGTTCAAAAAGAGCAGCTGTGACATGTATCCGATCAAGCCGAGCGAAGCCGCCCCCAACTACCGCGGCCGCATCGTCTTCCATCCGGACAAGTGCATCAACTGTATGATGTGCGAGCGCGTCTGCTCCGGCAGCGCCATCACCCACACCAGCGAGCAGACTCCCGAGGGCGAGCTCATCACCCGCACCTTCTACCTCGGCTCCTGCACCTTCTGCGCGACCTGCATGGACTTCTGCGGCCACGGCGCCATCGAGTTCACGCGCGATTACCACATGATCGCCACGAAGGAAGAGGATCTGATGGTCTCCGGTACCTTCCTCAAGAAGCCCCCGGTGAAGAAGCCGAAGCCGGCCGCGCCCGCCGCCCCGAAGGCGGAGGCCAAGCCCGTCACTCCCGCTGCTGCCGCCGGCACGGTCATCAAGCCCCGCGACGACGGCAAGCCCGTCCAGGTGCCTTCCAAGTGCGTCTACTGCACGATCTGCGCGAAGAAGTGCCCGGCCGGTGCGCTGGAGGTCGACCGCGCGGCCAAGACCTGGACGCTCAACGAGGACGAGTGCGTGGCCTGCGGCACCTGCGCCGAAGCCTGCCCGAAGAAGGCCATCCTGATGCCGGGCGACGAGCCCGTCACCGTGGAGGCCGCCGCGCCCGCCGCCCCGAAGGCGGAGACCAAGCCCGCCGCTCCCGCTGCTGCAGCCGGAACCGTGATCAAGCCGCGTGATGACGGCAAGCCCGTCCAGGTGCCTTCCAAGTGCGTCTACTGCACGATCTGCGCGAAGAAGTGCCCGGCCGGTGCGCTGGAGGTCGACCGCGCGGCCAAGACCTGGACGCTCAACGAGGACGAGTGCGTGGCCTGCGGCACCTGCGCCGAAGCCTGCCCGAAGAAGGCCATCCTGATGCCGGGCGACGAGCCCGTCACCGAAGGAGCCGCCGCGCCCGCCGCTCCGAAGGCGGAGACCAAACCTGCCGCCCCGAAGGCCGAGGAAAAGCCAGTCGAGCCGCCCAAGCCGCGCGACGACGGCCGTCCGGTCCAGGATCCTTCCAAGTGTGTCTACTGCACGATCTGCGCCAAAAAGTGCCCCGTCGGGGCGCTGGAGGTCGACCGCGCGGCCAAGACCTGGAAGCTGGACGAGGATCTCTGCATCGGCTGCGGCAACTGCGCCCTCGTCTGCCCGAAGCAGGCCATCCTCTACTGATTATCCAATGATATCCAATCACCGCCCGTCGAAACCGACGGGCGGTGAATTGTTTACTTCGGCGTAATGATTTGTTTAATCTTGCCTCTTGCGCCCGCTGCGGAAAAATGATAAGCTAAGATCAACAAGGAAAGGAGTGTGATCCGTTTGGTCAAGATCATCATGGGTCTCAAGGGTTCCGGAAAAACGAAGCGTCTGGTGGACATGGTGCGCGAGGCGGTCAATCTGCAGCATGGCGACGTTGTCTGCATCGAGAAGGAAAAGAAGCTCACCTTTGACATTCCCTATCAGGCCCGGCTGATCGACGCCGGCGCGTACGGCATCGGTTCTTATGAACTGCTGAAAGGCTTTGTCTGCGGCCTGCACGCGGGCAATTATGATATTACGCACATCTTTATCGACAACTTCTTCAAGCTGGCCGGGGACAAGTCCATGGACAAGCTGGACGAGTTCGTCGCCTGGCTGGAGGAATTCTCCGCCAGGGAAAACGTTGAGGTCGTGCTGAGCGTCTCCGCCGAGGCCGAGAACGCCGGCGAGCGCACGAAAACGCACCTGATCTGATCGAAGAAACGGCAACAGCCGGGCTGCCTGTGCAGCCCGGCTGTTTTTCTGTGTCTGGGATGATCGTCAGCCAATCGTGCTGAAATCGACCATGTCGAGGATCGCGTCGACCTCCGCCTCACTCAGGCCTTTGAGCTGCACGATATGCAGCGTCACGAAGGAATTGTCCAGATAGACGTAGGCGAACATGTCGGTGCCGTTTTCCAGCACGGTCAGCTCCGTGCCGTCGGGCGTGGTGTGCGTCCGCTCGCTGAAGGAAGCGATGTCCTTCACGCTGTCGAAGATCTCAGTGCCGCTGGAGAGCGTCCCGTAGGGGGAATTGTAAAGATAGCAGCTCGTGCCGAGGTTCGACAGCTCCTCCGTGGTGAAGAAGCTCACGGCGAAGGTGCCTTCGTCATAGTAGTAGAACTTGTCGTAGCCGGTGGGCGCGGTGCGGAAGAAGCTTTTGCCGCCGGCGCAGATCTGATCGACGGCCGCGGTGATCTCCTCGCGTTCGTAGCCGTTGTCCACCTCGCCGATGTTCTGCCACATCAGGCTCATCTCGTGCCGCAGCTTCAGGCCGTGCTTCGCGGCGATCTCCTCCAGTTTGTCGGCCATCTCCTGCGTATAGACGTGGTAGTTGAAGTCATAGCCGGAGAAGCCCTTGGCGCGCATCTCCCAATAGGCTTCGAACTGCGCGTAGTCCTCGCCGGATACGACGCGGCGCTCGATCTCCTCTTCTCCGCGCAGGAAGATCATCGTCACAGTTCCGTCCTCGTTTTCCTCGACCATCGAGCCGCTGCTGCCTTCCGGGGCTTTGCAGCTTTCCGGCTCGCGCGGCGCGTTTTCCGCGCACCAGGCGCGCCATTCCGCCCAGGCGGCGGCGGAGTTGTCGATCTTCTCGCGCACAGCGCTGCCCATCTCCTCCGGCACGTCCTGCGGCTGGGTCATGGAGAAATATCCGTCGCCCGGTTCGGCCCGCTCGGCGAGAGAGCCTTCCGTGATCTGCATGGCCCGCAGACCGAAAATGCCGGTCGCATAGGCCGCGGCGCCCAGCGCCAGGATCAGCGCGGCCGCCAGCGCGAGGGTAAAAATCCGTTTCTTTTTCATGCTTACGATCCTTTCCGAGGAGCCGGATGCAGCCTCGGGCACAGGACGGTACGCTTCGGCGACGAAAGCCTCGTCGATCTCGCCGACGGCCTTTGACAACAGTTCCCGATTCATACAAGCAAGCCCTCCTTCATCAAATGATGTCTCAGTTTTTCGCGGAGACGGAAAAGACGGACGGAGATCCGGTTGGGGCTGCCCTTCGTTAGAGCGGCCAGCTCCGTCACGGAGTCCGCATACCAGTAGCGCCGGACGAACAGGAAGCGGTCTTCCTTGCTCAGGCCCTGCAGAAAGCGGCTGATCGCCGCGCCGAGCTCCTTCGCCTCCAGTTCGGTTTCCACGTTCATGCCGGAGGGGATGCACTCCTCCAGCTCGTCAAGCACCAGCTCATAGCCGCCGCTGCGCTTCTGCGCGGTGTTGGCGTGATAGCGATTGACGGCCAGGTTGCGGACGATCCGGCAAACATAGCTGGCCAGCGTCTGTGGACGCTGCGGCGGGATCGTGTTCCACACGCCCAGATAGGCGTCGTTCACGCATTCCTCCACGTCCAGCCGGTCGCACAGGATCCTCGCCGCCGTTTTCTTCACGGCGGCGCCGTATTTTCGGTCCAGCTCCTCAATGGCCTGTTCCGAGCGCTCATAGAACAGAGCAATGATTTGACTGTCCTCCAAGGGCGTCACTTCCTTTCCGCTTCACCCTGTAACTAAAGATCGGCGGGCAAATCTTACACCTGTTTTGAAAATCTTAACATCATCCGGCAAAAAAGAAAACCGGGCCCGGGTGCTTGTTTGATCTTTGCATTTATGGTATAATCTATAATCACGGTTTGTACCCGTATAGCGGGCATACGGAAATCGAGATCCGGCGCACAGGCGCCAAGAGGTTTTTATGGCTCAGAAGAAGAAAACAAAGAAAACAGGCGCGGGAAAACTGCTCGGCCGCGTGCTGCTGGTCGTGCTGGAAACGCTGCTTCTGCTGGTGATCGGCCTGTATGCGGTGATGCTCGTGCTGGCGCACGGCCCCTCGCCCCGCGCCGGCCGGGAATTTGCCATGACCATGCGCGAGACCAGCGCCTTGAAATTCGTCGCGCGCATCTATTTCAGCGAGGAAGAGCTCGCCGAAATGGAGCAGAATAAGGGCGCCGGCGACTACGCCGAGACTGACACCTCGCTCATCACCATCCCCTCGGAAAAGCCGGCGGCCGACCCTGTCCAGGGTCCGGCGGCGGACGCCTGGGGCCTTGTGGACGACGACGGCGACGGCATCGTGGTCGAGCGCGTCAACGGCCAGGGCTTCAACGGCTATATGATGGTCGTCTACGACGCAAGCCGCGTCGTCATGGGCTGCCAGCCGACCTACTTCGGCCGTCAGGGCTTCACCGTCGAGCAGATGGTGCAGCACTATGACGCGGTGGCCGGCATCAACGCCGGCGGCTTTGACGATCCCGGCGGCATGGGCAACGGCAGCATTCCCGATACGATGGTCGTCTTCAACGGCGAGATCTACTACGCGGGCAACGGCGTCGGCAACGGCTTTGCCGGTCTGGACGGCGACCACATCCTGCACGTCGGCAAGCTCAGCCGCCAGGAGATCGAGGCGGCGGGCATCCAGTACGGCGTGTGCTTCGGCCCGGTGCTGGTCGTCAACGGCGAGGCGGCGGACGTGAGCACGCTCGGCAGCGGCCTCAACCCGCGCACGGCCATCGGCCAGCGCCCGGACGGGGCGATCCTGCTGCTGGTCATCGACGGCCGCCAGGCCACCAGCGCCGGCGCGCGCTACCAGGACCTCGTGAACATCATGCTGGCCTATGGCGCGGTGAACGCCTGCAACATGGACGGCGGCTCCTCCTCGCTGATGTACTATAACGGCGCGTATCTGAACAACAAGGCCTTCGTCGTCGGCGAACGCACGATCCCCACCACGTGGCTTGTGCTGAAAGAGGGGGCGAGCATCGATGGCTAAGCAGAAAAAACGCAGGCTGGACGGCTTTCGCGCCTTCCTGCTGATCTACGCGCTGATCTTCCTGGCGCTGCTGCCGGCGCTGCTGCGCCCGCTGTGGAATTACCTCGCCGAATATGAGCAGAGCGGCCCGGACAGGGCCATGGAGCGCTATCTGGATTCGATGGACGAGGCGCACGTGCGCGCCCTGTCCGCGGATTTCCTCGCGGGGCTCGATCTGCGCTATCAGGACGGGGACCAGGCCTTCGCCGCGGTACAGAAGGTGATGAGCGGCGAGCTGCGCTATGCGCTCAAGAGCGCCGATACCGACCTGCGCCACGCGGAATACAATATCCGCAGCGGCAATCAGCTGCTCGGCAGCGTGCGCATCGCCAAGGGCGAGGACCCGCGCTTCGGCTTTGCGCCCTGGGAAGTGGAGAGCGAGAGCTACGACTTCAGCTGGCTGCTGGGCGACGATGAGATCACCGTGCCCGATTTCTGGACCGTGCTCTGCAACGGTACGCCGCTCGGCGAGAGCGACCGCGTTGGCGAGCCGATCCCCTTTGACGTGCTGGAAAACTTCTACGGCGACAGCCGCTTCGACCTGCCGAGCTATGTGACCTACCGCGTCGAGGGCGTGCTGGGCGAGGCGCCCTTCACGATCCTGGACCGCGAGGGCCGGGAAGTGGCGCGGGACGTGAAGCCGGACGAACTCGCCGTGCTCGCCAACTGCAGCGCGGAGGAAGAGGAGCAGGTCAAAACCCTGCTGGACGGCTTCCTGCAGCGCTATATCGACTGCCTGTCCAACGCCAGCCGCAACGTGCAGGGCAACTACAATGCCCTCAAGCCCTATATCGTCTCCGGCAGCGACATTGACCGCCGCGTGCGCGACAACATGGAGGGCCAGCAGTGGGCCCACAGCGGCGGCGACACGGTCACAAACCGCGAGGACCTGCTGCTGATGAACCTCGGCAGCGGCTACTACCTCGCCGAACTGGACTACACCCTCGACACCATCGGCAACAAGGGCCATGTGGAGTCCGTCAACCGCGTCATCGTGCTCATGCGCGAGACGGACCAGGGCCTGAAAGTGATAGAGATTTACAGCCTCTGAGGAGGAAAACACCATGACAGACCATACAAACTGCCTGGAACATCTGGCGGTCATCCTGCCCTCGCTGGATCCGGACGATAAATTTGACAAAGTGGTGGAGGGCCTGGTGCAGGCCGGCTTCCGGCACGTCGTCATCGTGGACGACGGCAGCGACGAGCAGCACCAGATCCACTTTGAGAAGGCGGCGCAGTATCCCTGCTGCCGCGTGATCCACCACGGCGTGAACAAGGGCAAGGGCCGCGCGCTGAAAACGGCCTTCCGCTGCGTGCTCGACGAGCTGCCGGAGGCGGCGGGCGTCATCACCATCGACGGCGACGGCCAGCACCTGCTGGAGGACATCATCGCCTGCGGCGAACGCCTGCTCACGCTCGAGCGCACGGTGGTGCTCGGCTGCCGCGACTTCGACGCGCCCGGCGTGCCGCCGCGCAGCGTCTCCGGCAACAAGACCACCAACCGCATGTTCAAGCTCTTCTTCGGCATCACCATCTCCGACACCCAGACCGGCCTGCGCGCCGTACCGCGGGAGCTGCTGGAGACCTTCTGCGCCATGGAGGGCGAGCGCTTCGAGTACGAGACCAACATGCTGCTGATGATGCAGCGCCAGGGCATCCCCTTTGTCGAGCAGCCGATCGCCACGGTCTACGACCCGGACGATTACAGCTCGCACTATCACGCAATCAAGGACTCCTGGCGCATCTTCAAGATCATGGCAAAGGCCAGGTTTGGGAAGAAATGAAGAAATACTGGCAGCTGATCAAATACTCGCTGGCTTCCCTGAGTTCCTTTGCGCTGGATACGGGCCTGTTCTATCTCTTCAAGCGCTTCGTGTTCGGCGGTCTCGGCGCCTGGGCGGATCTCGCCTGCACGGTGGCGGCGCGCGCGATCTCCTCGTTTTACAACTTCAACGTCAACAATCGCCTGGTCTTCGGCCACCGCGGCGAGTACGGCAAAGCGCTGGGGCGCTATTATCTGCTGGCCGTGCCGCTGATGCTGGCCTCGGCGGGCTTCGTCACGCTCCTTGACCGCAGCCTCGGCGTGACCGCGCCGGGCCTCTCGACCGCGATCAAGGTCTGTGTGGACACCGTCCTTTTCCTCGCCAGCTACCTCATCCAGAAAAAATGGGTGTTCAAAAAGAAAGAAGAAGCATAAACAAAAGCCGCGATTTCTGTATGGCAGAAATCGCGGCTTGCTGTCTAAAAACTAAGAACTAAAAACTGAGCCGCTGCTTAGCGGATGACCAGCTCCCCGCCGTCCACGTCCACGGTCAGAGTCGTGCCGGCGGCGAGATCGCCGGAGAGAATGCGCCGCGCCAGCAGGGTCTCGACGCTGCTTTGCAGGTAGCGCCGCAGCGGGCGCGCGCCGTAGAGCGGGTCGAAGCCGCGCTCGATGACGAGGCTCTTGGCCGCGTCGGTCATCTCGAGCTTGAGCGAGCGGTCGGCCAGCCGCGCGCGCAGCGAGGACAGCATGATGTCGATGATGCCGCCGAGGTCGTCCTTCGTCAGCGGGTGGAAGAGGATCGTCTCGTCCAGGCGGTTGAGAAACTCCGGCCGGAAGGCGCGGTGCAGCTCGCGGCTGACAGCCTCGCGGGCCGCTTCGCTGATCTCGCCGTGCTCGTCGATGCCGTCGAGCAGGTACTGGCTGCCGAGGTTCGAGGTCAGGATGATGATCGTGTTCTTGAAGTCCACGGTGCGGCCCTGCGAATCGGTGATGCGCCCGTCGTCGAGGATCTGCAGCAGGATGTTGAACACGTCCGGGTGCGCCTTTTCCACCTCGTCGAACAGCACCACACTGTAGGGGCGGCGGCGCACGGCCTCAGTCAGCTGGCCGCCCTCGTCATAGCCGACGTATCCCGGGGGCGCGCCGATCAGCCGCGAGACGGAGAACTTCTCCATGTACTCGGTCATGTCGATGCGCACGATGTTGTGCTCGTCGTCGAAGAGGCTCTCGGCCAGGCTCTTGGCCAGCTCTGTCTTGCCCACGCCCGTGGGGCCGAGGAAGAGGAAGGAGCCGATGGGCCGGTTCGGGTCGGCGATGCCGGCGCGCGAGCGCAGGATGGCCTCCGTGACCTTTTGCACGGCCTCGTCCTGGCCGATGACCCGCTTGTGCAGGATCTCGTCCAGATGCAGCAGCTTCTCGCGCTCGCCCTCCATGAGCTTGGCCACCGGGATGCCGGTCCACTTGGCGACGATACCGGCGATCTCCTCCTCGGTGACCGTGTCGCGCACCATGGTGTCGGCCTTGCGGTTTTCCGCGGCGGCCTCGGCCTCCTGCAGCTTCTTCTCCAGAGCGGGCAGGTCGGAGTATTTCAGCCGCGCGGCCGTCTCGTACTCATAGCGCAGCTGCGCGTTTTCGATATCTGCGTGCATCTGCTCGATCTCGGATTTCAGGCGCTTGACCTCGTCCACGCTGTTCTTCTCCGCCTCCCAGCGGGATTTCATCTCGTTGAAGCGGTCGCGCGTGTTGGCCAGCTCCTCGCGCAGCGCGGCCAGGCGCTCCTGGCTGAGTTGATCCTCCTCCTTCTTGAGGGCCATCTCCTCGATCTCCAGCTGCATGATCTTGCGGCGCACGTCGTCCATCTCCGCGGGCATCGAGTCGATCTCGGTGCGGATCATCGCGCAGGCCTCGTCCACCAGGTCGATGGCCTTGTCGGGCAGGAAGCGGTCGCTGATATAGCGGTGGGAGAGCGTCGCGGCAGCGACCAGCGCGCTGTCGTGGATGCGCACGCCGTGATAGACCTCGTAGCGCTCCTTCAGACCGCGCAGGATGGAGATCGTGTCCTCCACCGTCGGCTCATCCACCAGCACCGGCTGGAAGCGCCGCTCCAGCGCCGCGTCCTTTTCAATATACTTGCGGTATTCGTCCAGCGTGGTTGCGCCGATGCAGTGCAGCTCACCGCGCGCCAGCATCGGCTTGAGCAGGTTTCCGGCGTCCATGCTGCCTTCGGTTTTGCCCGCACCCACGATGTTGTGCAGCTCATCGATGAAGAGGATGATGCCGCCCTCGGACTTCTTGACCTCTTCCAGCACGGCCTTCAGCCGCTCCTCGAATTCGCCGCGGTATTTCGCGCCGGCGATCAGCGCGCCCATGTCCAGCGAGAAGATGGTCTTGTCCTTGAGCCCCTCGGGCACGTCGCCGCGGACGATCCGCTGCGCCAGTCCCTCGGCGATGGCGGTCTTGCCGACGCCCGGCTCGCCGATCAGGACGGGGTTGTTCTTCGTCTTGCGCGAGAGGATGCGGATCACGTTTCGGATCTCGGTGTCGCGGCCGATGACCGGGTCGAGCTTGTTGTCCCGCGCGCGCTGCACAAGGTCCGTGCCGTATTTGGCCAGCGCGTCGTAGGTGCTCTCCGGGTTGTCGCCGGTCACAGGCGAGGTCTTCACCTTCGCCAGCTCCGCCGTAAAGGCGGCCTTTGTGATGCCGTGGTCGGCAAAGAGGCGCTTCATCGCCGGGGTGGCCGCGGCAAAGAGGCCGATCATCAGGTGCTCGACGGAGGTGTACTCGTCGCCCATGCTCTTGGCAGCCTTTTCGGCAGCGTTCAGGGCACGGTCCAGCTCCGGGGAGAGATAGACCTGGCCGACCTGGCCGACCTTCGGCAGCGCGGCGATGGCGCTGTCCAGCTCCGAGAGCAGGGCGTTGGCGTCCACGCCCATACGGCCGAGCAGGGAGGGGATCAGCCCGCCGTCCTGGTCGACCAGCGCGTAGAGCAGATGCTCGGGCGTGATATAGTTGTTGCGGTTTTCCTGTGCCATGGCCTGGGCAGTCTGCACCGCTTCAAGAGATTTCTGCGTATAGTTTTGAGCGTTCATAGTTTTCTCCTTTCTGCGCCCTTGGCCTTCCTTCCACAGAAGGGAGGTGTCATCCGCCGCTTTCCGAAAGGCGGATGACGGAGGGTTTTCCTGATCTGCCTTCCGGCGGAGGAACCCTCAGGCGCTTTGCGCCAGCTCCCTTTTGCGAAAGGGAGCCAACCGTCAGATATGCACCGGTGCGTTGATGAGATAAGAATAGTAGGCGGCCTCGATCTCGTGCGCGTCCATCCTGCCGCTGAGAAAACTCTTCATCAGCTTGTCGAACAGCTGCACGTATTCGGAGATGGCCGCGGCCAGCTCCTCCGCCGTACAGTTCTTGTCCGGCGCGGCGAGGCTGCGCTCGAACTTGCCGTCGTACAGGGCGTAGCTGAGCCGCCGACCGATCAGCGGCGCAAGGTGCGTGTCCTCCAGCCGCTTCCACAGCCGGAAAAACTCGGTCATTGCGGCCAGCAGCGGCGCGGACTGCGTGCGGAAGACGACGCTGAGCGCGCCGATCGACTCGCCGCCGCTGCGGTAGAGCTCCACCTCGTACTTGATGGTGGGGCGGTACTTGTATTCCAGCGAGCTCTTGAGCGACATCGACAGGCTGTTCGGCGCGAAGAAGGGCACCAGCTCCCGCGAGGGCGCCAGCAGCTGCTCGACGGCGGACAGCACGTCGCTGATGCGGCGCTCGGGCGTGGTGTAGCCGACGTACTCGGCCAGGATCTGGTTGATGAGGCTGGAGCGGTTGGCGCCCATGCGGTGGGCCATCGCGTCCACCTCGCGGACGACGTCCTCGCTGAGCATCAGGCTGTACAGAGTCTTTTTCATATCCCGGATCATCTCTTTCCTTGATATCTTATGGTAGTATCATAGCGCCGTCTGAAAACTTTGTCAATAGATTTATATAAATTTATTGCCGAATTATATGAACAAACTGAAAATAATTGCCGGGAAAAATTGCGCGTCCCGGCTTGATTTTTCCGGCGCGATTGGGTATAATGGCACAGCAAGTGCATATGGACAGGTATCGAAGCGGTCATAACGGCCCTGACTCGAAATCAGGTGTACCAGCAATGGTACCGTGGGTTCGAATCCCACCCTGTCCGCCAAAACAAGAACTCCCCGCCTACGACGGGGAGTTCTTGTTTTGGAAGATGATCGGGATTCGAAGGGCGCGGGAGTGAATGACGTGCCGGTGGCACGTCAGAGCCGCGCCCCGGCCCGCCCGCAGGCGGGGAATCCCACCCTGTCCGCCAAAAGAAGAAGGCCCATCCGCAAGGATGGGCCTTCTTCTTTTGGCATACTCAGAGGGGATTCGAACGGGAGCGGTGTAAGAAAACATGCCGGTGGCATGTTTTCCCCGCGACCTGGCCTCCGCCGCAGCGGAGGTCGAATCCCACCCGTCGTGATGAACCCAAAATCCTAAAATCCGCACGCTTTTCCCGGTACTGAAAAGTGGCACGTCAGAGCCGCGCCCCGGCCCGCCCGCAGGCGGGGAATCCCACCCTGTCCGCCAAAAAGAAACACCCGGCTTGTCCGGGTGTTTTCCTGATTCAGATGTCCGATCAGATCCGCCGCATCCGGCAGAGCATCAACGAAGCGCCGTTCGCCGCGCGCAGAGACAGTGCGTGATCGCCGCTGCAGAGCAGGCTCTCGCCGCAGCGCAGTTCAAGCTGCTCCGTGTCGACCGTGACCGTGCAGGCGCCCTCTGCTGCATAAAGCAGCACTTGCTCCGCACCTTCCGTCGTGAGCGCCCGCCGCTCCCCAGCATCGAGAAATACGGCCTCCATCGAGCCTTCCGCCCGGCCGTGGCGCAGCATCAGGTTAAAGTCGGTGCAGCGGCCGAGACTGTGCGTCCGCTCGCCGCCGGAAAAGGCGTGCACCTCATAGGGCCGCAGCTTGATCGGCGCGCCGCCGCCGTGCGTGAGCGTGATCCCGCCGCGCAGCGTCGCGATCAGCCGCTCATAATCCGGCAGCGCCGTGAAGTCGGACTCGTCCAGCTCCACCGTCGCGGAGCTGACGCGCCAGAGAAAGTCCCGCGCGGTGTATGTTGCGCCCGTCGGCGCGATCAGCAGCTGCGTGGTCGTTCCACCGCTCCATACCGAGCGTACGTAGTCCGCCGGCGTCCGTTTTTCCCAGGTTCCTCTCATGTTCTGCCTCCGTATACCCTTTTCACCGCTATCTTAGCACAAACAGATCAAAACAGCAAATCGGCTGAAAAACAACTTGACAAGCTGAAATATATTTGATACAATATATTTGCATCAAACAAAGGGAGGAGGAAGCGCTATGGAATACCGGGAAGATGAGGCCATGAAGCTGGCCAATCAGCTCTGTTTTCCGCTGTATGCGGCCGCACGGAACGTGACGGGTCTGTACACGCCCTGGCTCAAGCCCCTGGGGCTGACCTATACGCAGTATATCGCGCTGCTGGTGCTGTGGGAGCAGGACGGCCTGACCGTGGGCGAGATTGGCGAGAAGCTGATGCTCGACAACGGGACGCTTTCTCCGCTGCTGAAAAAGCTGGAGCAGGCGGGCGTCGTGCAGCGGCAGCGCAGCCGCGCGGACGAGCGCGTGGTCGTTGTAACACTGACGGAGGAAGGCCGCGCCCTGCGGGAAAAGGCGAAGGACGTTCCCGCCAAGGTGGCCGGCTGCATCGATCTGCCGCCCGAAAAGGCGCAGGCGCTGTACGCGCTGCTCTACGAGCTGCTGGACAATCAGAAGAATAAACCATTGAAAGGAGAATAAATGATGAAAACAGTGTACGATTTTACGGTGAAGGACCGGCAGGGCAAGGAGCACAGCCTGTCGGAGTATCAGGGCAAGGTGCTGCTCATCGTCAACACGGCGACCGGCTGCGGCTTCACCCCGCATTATGAGCCGCTGGAGGCCATGTACAAGGAGATGAAGGAGCAGGGCCTGGAGATCCTGGACTTCCCCTGCAACCAGTTTGCCAACCAGGCGCCCGGCGATGACGAAGAGATCCACCAGTTCTGCACGCTGAAATTCGGCACGGAGTTTCCGCAGTTCGCAAAGATCGACGTCAACGGCGAGACCGCCGATCCGCTTTTTGCTTACCTCGCCACGGAAAAGCCCTTCGAGGGCTTCGGCAAGGGCCTGAAGAACGCGGCGCTGAACAAGTTCGCGGACATGAACAACAAGCAGTACGGCGATAAGGCCTACATCAAATGGAACTTCACGAAATTCCTCGTCGACCGCGAGGGCAAGGTCGTCGCGCGCTTTGAGCCGACCGTGGACATGAAGGACGTCCGCAGCGCCGTCGCCGCCGCTCTTTAATTCATCAAAGGAGAGAACGAAGCAGGAATGAGCAGGGTACAGGAAGCAGAAGCAGGGATCGGAGCGCAGAGCTCCCGGGAAAAAACGATCATCAAAACCAGCATCATCGGCATTGCCGCCAATGTGTTTCTCGCCGCCTTCAAGGCGGCCGTCGGCCTGATGACCAACTCCATCGCCATCGTGCTCGATGCGGTCAACAACATCTCCGATGCGGGCAGCTCGCTGATCACCATCATCGGCACCAAGCTGGCCGGCCGTGAGCCGGACAAGAAGCATCCCTTCGGCTACGGGCGCATCGAGTACCTGAGCGCGATGATCATCTCCGTGATCGTTCTGTATGCGGGCATCACCTCTTTTGTGGAATCTGTCAAGCAGATCATCCATCCCGAGACGCCGGACTACACGGTCGTTTCGCTCGTCATCGTCGCCGTCGCGGTGGTCGTGAAGATCCTGCTCGGGCGCTATGTCAAAGGCGTCGGCGTCAGGGTGAATTCGGATTCTCTCATCAACTCCGGCGAGGACGCCACTCTCGACTCCGTGATCTCGGCCTCCACGCTGGTCGCGGCGGGCATTTTCCTGCTCTTCCGCGTGTCGCTGGAGGCCTGGCTCGGCGCGATCATCTCCCTTGTCATCATCAAGTCCGGCGTGGAAATGATGAAGGACACGATCTCCCAGCTGCTCGGGGAGCGCAACGACGTGGAGCTCGCCAGAAGCATCAAGCAGACCGTCACGAGCTTCCCGGACGTGCAGGGTGCCTACGACCTGGTCCTCAACAACTACGGGCCCGACACCTGGAACGGCTCCATCCACATCGAGGTGCCGGACACCTATTCGGCCGACCGCCTGGACCAGCTGCTGCGTGATATCCAGGTGGAGGTCGCGCAGAAGCATCAGGTCATCCTCACGGCCATCGGCGTCTACTCGGTGAACACGAAGGACGCGGAGACCATCGAAGCCAAGAAAAAGCTGCTGGAGATCGTCTTCGCCCATCCCCACGTCAAGCAGCTGCACGGCTTCTATCTGATCAAGGACAAGAAGACCATGCGCTTCGACCTGGTCATCAGCTTTGACGCGCCGGACCGCCGCGCCGTGTACGAGGAAGTGATGGCCGACGTGCAGAAAGCCTTCCCGGACTATACGCTGCAGGGCGCCATGGACACGGACTTCGCGGAAGAATAAGCGGGCACGAACCGATCAACAGCAAGCTCCCCTCCGCCGCATCCCGGCGGAGGGGAGCCTTTGCTTTGCCGCGCGGCGCAAAGAGGCCTTGACGCGGCGCCCGCCCTTTCCGTATAATACAGGCAGAAAGTCGAACAGCCAAAAAGCCGGGGCTGATTTGACCGCGCCTCTTCCCGGCGCGGCCCGGACAGAAGGAGAACAGATCCATGGACAAGAGAAAGATCTACATTGCGGCGCCGCTTTTCTCCGAAGGGGAGCGCGCCTTCAACGAGCGCATCGACGCGATCCTCCGCGCCTGCGGACACGAGACCTTCCTGCCCCAGCGGGAGGGCGGCTGCGTGGCCGATCTGCCGGAGACAATCGAGGGCCTGCCCAAGCGGCAGTATCTCTTCCGGCTCGACTGCGCGCACATGGACTGGTGCGACACGCTGCTGTTCCTGTTCGACGGGCGCGTGCCCGACGAGGGCGCCTGCTTCGAGCTGGGCTACTGCTTTGCCAAAGGGAAGCGCTGCATCGGTTACAAGACGGACGCCCGGAGCTTTATCGACGGCTTTGACAACGTGATGCTGCACGGCGCGCCGGAAACGGTGCTGCACAGCGAACAAGAGCTGCGCGCCTTCTTCACGCTCGGCTGAGCGAAAAACAGCAAAGGGAGGAAACGCTGCTGTGAGTATTCCGATTGAAACCGTCCGCACCGGGACCTTCACCATGGACTATTTCCGCTTCGGAAGGGGCAGCCGGACGCTGGTCATCCTGCCGGGACTGAGCGTCCAGAGCGTCATGCCGGCCGCCGACGCGGTGGCCGAGGCCTACCGGGCGCTCGAGGATGACTTCACGATCTATCTCTTCGACCGCCGCGCGAACCTGCCCCCGGTCTACACCGTGCACGACATGGCGCGCGATACCGCGGCGGCCTTCCGGACCCTCGGGCTGGAGCGGGTCTGCCTGTTCGGCGCGTCCCAGGGCGGCATGATCGCGCTGGTGATCGCGCTGGAATACCCGGAGCTGGTCGACAAGCTGGTGCTCGGCTCCAGCTCCGCCCACGTCCGGGAGGAGCAGTTCCGGGTGCTGGAATCCTGGATCGACCTGGCTGCGAAGAAGGATCGGGCCGGGCTGTATCTGGCCTTCGGGCGCGAGATCTACCCGCCGGCAGTCTTCGAACAGTGCAGGGAAAGCCTGCTCGCCGCCGCTGAAACGGTGACGGACGAGGATCTGGCGCGCTTCATCATCCTGGCTGAGGGCACACGGGGCTTCAACGTGGTGCCGGAGCTGGACAGGATCCGCTGCCCGGTGCTGGCGCTCGGCGTCTATGAGGACCGGGTCCTGGATTCGGACGCCACGATGGAGATCGCGGAGAAGCTGGACGCGCGGCCGGATTTTCGCCTGTACATGTATATCGGCTACGGCCATGCCGCCTTCGATACCGCCCCGGATTACCGGGAGCGGATCCTGCGCTTCCTGAACAGCTGACGCGGAAAAAGCCCTGGCTATCGGCTCGTAGGGGCTGCCGCCCCCGGCAGCCCGGCGGGAAGACCCAAATGATCAAAAAACTCCGGCGAATTCGGACCTTGAAGCCGTTTTCGCCGGAGTTTTTCCGTTTGTTTTCTGCTGCGCGGGCTGTTTTCACAGTCCCTTTTGCGCCGACATCAGTCGATGTGGATGATCTTCTGCGTCAGATCGGCGGCAGAGACCGTGGGATTCGGGAAGCGTTCGCGCTTCTCGGTGATCTTGCCGACGTTGATGGCCTGCTTCGGGCAGTACTGCACGCAGCTCAGGCAGCCGATGCAGTTCTTGCCGAAGCTGGGCTTGCCGCCGACGAGCTGGATGTTGTTGCGCGGGCAGATCTTTACGCAGCTGCCGCAGCCGATGCACTTGTCGTTGGCCTTGAAGTTTTTGATGTTTTTGGCGTTGATGCCGGAAAAGCCCTTGCTTTCGAGCGCGAACACCGCATTTTTGGGCGGCTTTTTCTCGCTGCGCTTCATCGCGCGCACCGCGCCGCCGACCTCCAGCGCCTTGCGGTCGATCCGCTCCTGGGCGGTCTTTTTGGACGTGGGCGGGATGGTGAGCCGGTGGGGCATCAGCCAGATGCAGGTGGAGTGGTTGCTGATCGTGTTCCAGTAGTCGAGGCCCACGATCTCGTCGATCTTGTGCAGGCCGCAGCCCATGTAGCCGGCGAACTGCTCCACGGCGAACTTGTAGGCGCCCGGCGCGATCTTGATCGCCTTGACGTAATCCTCCACGTCGCCGGGCAGGCCGCCGCCATAGCAGGGGAACACAAAGCCCACGCGCTTGGCTTCGGTGGCGTCCGTCTTCGCGGGGTAGCTGCGCATCATGACGATGTCGGTATCACCCAGGACCTGGGCGATGCTTTTGGCCATGTTCAGGCAATGGCCGGAGCCGGAATAACAGTAGATGATGTTTTCGGACATGCTGATTCTCTCCCTTATAATAATTTTCCCATATCAAGTATACCAAGAAAACCCCGCCTCCGCAAGGACTCCCGGCCCTGCGGAATAAAAAAGGAACACCCTGAGGTGTTCCTTTTTGCGTTTTTGATCAGGCCACGAGCCACTTGTACTTCTCCACGCTGTAGAGCGGGACGAAGGGCAGCAGAATGGGCACGGTCTTGACGAATTTCTGATACTCGGGATCCTTGCCGTAATTCTTGTTCTGGCGGACCTCCAGACGGCGGGCGCCGGAGAACATGACGAAGATGATGCCGCAGTAGCCGATCGCGCAAACGAGCCACTGCCAGCCCTTGACGGCGCCGATGCCGGAGATCAGCACGCCGGTCCAGAAGATCATCTCGCCCAGATAGTTCGGGCAGCGGACGATGCGGAACAGGCCGGTGTCCACAAAGCGGCGGGGATTGATCTTCTTGGCCTTGTTTTTCTGGATATCGGCCGCGGACTCCAGCGTGATGCCGCAGACCATGATGATCGCGCCGATGAAGACGAAGGCGTTGTCAGAGGCAACGTTCTTCATGCGGAAGAACACCGGGGAGACCTGGGTGGCGTAGAGCAGGGCGCAGGTGATCCAGATGGCGAGCTTGACGCCCATGGGCACGGTCTTGCCGTCCTTGATCTCGCCGACCATGTTCTTCTTATAGGAGCTGCTTTTGAGCTCGCGGTAAGCGAGATAGCCGCCCAGACGGCAGCCGTAGCAGAAGAAGATGATGCAGCAGATGATCGTTCCGGCCGTCAGGGTCTTGCCGAAGAGGATCAGCATCAAGAGGCCCGCGGCGGCGATGGAAAAGCCGTAGCCGAGGGAGATGAACCACACGTAGTTTTTGAAGCCGATGGAGCTGACCAGCATGGCCAGGCCGAACAGAAGCCAGAAATACCAGGCAGGATACATGATAACAGTCCTTCTTTCTTGTTATGTTTATATAAGTTTATGACAATTTGAACTCGCGCAGACCGGCGCGGTGCAGACCGGAAACGCCGATGAGCAGCAGGATCTGCCCCAGGGTGTTCACGCCCTGCTCGATCCAGTTGTCCGCTGCGGAATCGCCGCCGCGGGCGCCGAGATAACCCATGCCCATATAGCAGAAGAAGCAGAGCACGAATATCGGGATCAGCCAGCCCTTTTTCATTTTCTTCGCCACGACGCTCAGTCCCGCGCACATCCCGCCGAGACCCAGCACCATCATCCCGATGAAGCCGAAGGTCATCGGCGCCATGGCCAGGGCGGCTTTTTTGCGCAGAGCCAGCATCAGCACGATGCTCAGTCCCGTCAGCAGCAGACCGGTGGACTGCAGCGGCAGAAACAGCCGGTTGAGCAGCGGATAGTTCCCGACGCCGGTCGCGATCAGAAGCTTGTACAGGGCCTTCAGAAAACCGGCCAGGAATGAGACGCATACGCCGAGATCCAGGCAGGCGAAGCAGCCCTTCGACATCTTGTTGTACAGCCCGCGCATCAGCAGCCTGCCGGAGATGCCGAACAGGATCACGGGGATAAAGTCGAACAGAGCCATCGGGACGGTGTAAACGGATCCTTCCACGGCTGTGCCCTCCTTACTTGGTCTTGCCCTTTTCCTTGGCGCGCTTGTCGTTGATGATGTCCATCTCGCGGGCCGTGACCTCGGTCACGCCGTTTTCTTTGGCCCAGGCCACGCAGCCCTTGAGCACGGTCGGCAGGAAGATGCGCGGCACGTTGAGGAGCTTTTCGAGCGCGTCGTCGGTGAAGTGCACGTTCGGGTCGGTGCGGTCGGCGGCATAGCGGACGGAGGAGAGCGTAGCGTTGCGGATGGGCAGCAGCTCCGGCACCAGGTGCGGGGTCTTGGCGAACCAGAAGTTCTTGCTGTCGCGGTAGCCGTGGCAGATCAGCACGTTCGGCCAGA
>CAMNOV010000016.1 GCA_946547105.1 uncultured Clostridia bacterium
GTGGGAGCGATGGTAGACGGCAAGCCGAACTGGACCCTGGTGGCCCACGCGGGCGTCATGGCGCACAGCCACGTGATGCTCTCCATGGTAAAGGCCCATTACACCAACAAGGGCATCCGGGAAAACAAGGTCGTGTCCGTCAACGTGGTGGACGCCTCCTGGCTGAAGGAGGCTGACCGCATGGGCTGCCTCAGCGGCAACAAGACGGACAAATCCGAGGCCTTTGCATATACCCTGGGTGAAAAAGGCGCGCCGATGATCGACAAAGCCAAGGTCAGCATGGAGTGCGAGGTGGAGGACATCTACGATCTTCAGGGCTTTGACAACTTCATCTGCCGCATTATGGGCACCTATGTGGACGAGGACGTCCTCACCGAAAATGGCAAGATCGACTATCGCAGGTTCAAGCCCGCGCTGTTCCAGTTCCCGACCTATGAATATCTGGAGACCGGAGACGTTCTCGGCCCCTGCATGAAGATGAACTGAGTGTGTTCTGACCGGAGGTCAACGCTATGAAAAGAATGCTTTTTCTCCTTCTGCTCGCGGCACTGGTGTTTTCCCTGTGCGCCTGCGGGCAAAGGCAGGCGGAAACCGTGACGGTGAGCGCAGCGCCCACAGCAGAAGCACCGCATGAGAGCCCGGTGACAAGTCAAGAGGCCGCTGCGGAAGAAGCCCCTGCTCCGGGCACGGAGACAAGCTCTGTCGAGGCAGCGGCTCGACTATGCCATCGTCGGCAGCCATGCGGCCAATTACAGCGATTGGCTGATCCTCTCTCACTTCAAGGGGCACGCCATGTCGGGCTTTGGCGGCGCGCAGCTGGCCTCGCTGTGTCTGAGACCGAACAAGGGAACAAAAAAGCATCCCGTTCAGATCCTGGGATGCATTGCTGCGACAGTCTTGATTGCTCTCGGGCTCAACGCTCTGTTCCCGGGCGAGAACGTCCCCATTGAGGACGGCTTTGTACTGATCCCGGCGGGCAGCGGTCTTGCGGATGACGTGAGCGCGTGACTCACAAAAAGCGGAATTGAAAAACGACAATCATAACGATCACAATATCACGATCATTCATTTGAGCCTGCCGAATTTGCTTGTTCGGCAGGCTCTCTTTATCTTCTGTTTTCCTTTCGATACTCCCCCCGGGGTCAGCCCGGTGCAGGCTTTGAACAGGCGGCTGAGATGATACGGGCAGGAGGAACCGGACGGAGAGAATTGTGAATGCTTTTTCGTAAGCGTCTCATTTCTGACATTTATTCTGCATTTTCCCCTCCGGTCGGCGGCGCCATCGGTCGGCCAGCGCAAACGCGCCGGTAATCACCAGCATATAAACGCCGAGGATAACGCTGGACGGCAGCAGATACAGGAATGGCACGGGGATCCACCGGTGGAAAAGCTCCAACAGGAAATTGCCCTCTGTTTCCACCGAGAAGAAGTAATTGGCCTTGGGGTGCAGCCCGCTCCAGCGGAGCAGCAGATTGATCAGAAAAACGCCGAAGGCGATGAGGAGCGCCGTCAGCACTGTGCGCGGCAGGTCGCCGAAGCTTGGCCGGTAGAGCCCGAAGCACACGATGGCCAGACCCTCGATCACGATCATGAAGTGCGTGCCGTAATAGCCGAGCATGCGCGGCAGAAGCAGCGAGTAGCCGTCAAATCCGTTTCCCGGCATGGCCAGCGCCATCATCGCGCCGAGCGGCCCGAGAAAGAAGCAGAAAGCCATCAGCGGCCGGTTTTTCTTCCATACGGCGATCGGGATGAGGATCATATTGATATTGCACAGCTGCAGCGGCAGCTCGCCCCACCAGTTGAAGCCGCCCATGTTCGCCGTGATGACGTTATATTCCGCGTCGACGGAGAGAAAATATTTGTAGAAGAAAAAGCCGATAAAGGTCAGAACGCATGCGGAAACGAGGACCGTCTGCCGGGTCTTTTCGCTTTTGTTCCTCAGAAGGACGCTCGAGATCACAAGCAGCGCGAGAAACAAAGCAAAGGTGATGAGAAAAACCGTATTAAATGGCGAAATCAACAATTTCTGATCTGGCATCCATGATCACACTCCGTTCGGATTATTATAGATAAACGATCCAACAGGCCAAATAGCTCTTCCTTTCGGTGCACATTGATATACGAAAGCGCCAGACGATGATATCAGCTTTCCTCTTCTCTTACAGTTCCTTCCTCAGCATGACGATCTCGTCCGTTCTGTATTCTTCGGCGAAGCCATGCCTCAGAAACAGCGGGATCGCCGGATTGTCAGCGGCGATGTCATCGTGCAGGACCGTCACGCCAGAATACGAACATGATGAATCCCCGTTCTGAAGGATGCCGATGCTCAGCTCCACATGATGCCGGCCCTTGTAGAGCTTGTCGATCTCTTTCTGTGCGGCTGCCTTGAATGTCATGGCGCTGTCCCTCCTACGGTTTGGATGGCTTCATTTGATCATATACGACTGACATGATTATACCCTGTTACAGCCGATGCTTCAATAGGCTATAACAGGGTACTGTTGATGTGTTTTTGTAAAGAACGAGTTCAAAAGAATCTCAGCGTTTTTTTGCGCCAGTGGCTTTCAGTGATGCTCCTCCCAATAGTCTTCCGCATCCTCATAGTCCCAGAAATCGTCATAATAGTCATAGTAAAAATCGTCCGGATGGGCATAATCGCTTGCGTGATACGGATCGTCAAAATCCGGCTTCGGCGTTGAGCGCGGCGTCGGGCGCGGCGTCGGCGCAGGGGTCACATCCGGGCTCTTTTGCGTGGGAAGTCCGCCTCCGTAGCGCTCCATCCAGGCGCAATAATCGCAGAGGCTGTTCGAGCCGTTGTGTGTGCGGTAGCCGCAGTTTTTGCATTTGGTCTGCGCCGCCCTCAGCTCGCTGCTTTCCGCCGATGAATTCGGGCGCGTACCGTGGTAGCCCGTTCCCTTGAGCCGCGCGGCTTCTTCCTCTGACATGGCCCGTTCCCGGTTGACCGGAGGGCACGTAGGCGTAGAAGAGTATGTGCCCGAAGAGGTGGGGGAACTGCCTGCCGATCCGGAAGCGCTGTATGTCCTTGTTGTACTTTTTGCCGTGTAGTGTCCGGAATTCAGGCCAAAAACCACAAGGATCACGATCGCTGCCGTCACGGCAGCGATCCACCAGATCCGATCCTCCTTTTGCGTTTGGGGCGCTGCGTATGCCGTCTGAGGCTCTGCGGCCTCATGGATCCCGTCTTTCACAGGATTTACTGATGGCTGCTGCGGCAGGAACGGCGCGCTTTCCGCCTTGGTGGCCTTCCGGATGACCGCTTTCATGCGCTCGACCGGATAAGGTGCGGTTTGCGCCGTGTAATTCCCCACTGAGATCACCTTTGCCACCTGCGGAAGCCGTTCGCGTCCGGTCGGGACGATGACAATGTCTCCGGCGGAGAGCTCCAGCCCGTTCGTAAGGTAGGCATATGGCTGCCTGGAATCCGGAAAGTTCACTTCGCAGCAACGATAAAAAGCAGGCGCAGACTGCGTCTTGCGGGGATCGGCGTAGTGTTGCGTCAAGGGCTTTTCGGAAGCAGCCGGCGGACATCCCGGCGTGATGAAATCGGCATCATCCGGATCGAGCCCTGCATTTTCGAATGCCTCCCGCTTCTCGGCTTCATCCATAAACGCCAGATCCCGCAGGCTGACGCCGCTGCCTTGGAGCGCCGACCATGCGTCAAAACTGCCTTCGAATTCAATGCCGTCATAATCGTCCGGATCGAGCCCGGCCGCTCTGAGCGCCTCGACCTTCTCGTCATCGTCCATCAGAGAAAACTCGAAAGCGTCTATTCCCGCGTCTTCCAGCTCATATTCAAGGTCAAAGTCCAAGACGATCCACCTCCCCGTTCCTTCCTGCCGCTTCATGACAGGAGGATAAGAAAATTTCCATCGTCACCGACGGGGAAAAACGCAAGCCATCGGCCATGCCTCAGCACCTTGCCATGCGGCCATAAAGCTTGTCTTTCACGCACTTTCTGGCAGGTCATGGCCATCATATCAGCAGGCGATCCGGCTTGTCAAGCCGTCCGCTCCTCCGGCATCCCTGTCATGCAAAGGGCTGATTTTTTTCCGGATGATGGATTGTTTTTCTCCGTTCGATTTGCTATGATAACAAAACACCGTTCCGTGCCTCATCTGTACTCTAACAAACAATTCCGACCAGCTCTTGTTAAAATCCGCTCATTCCCGGACAAGATTTTCCGCACCTGCCCGACTATCTTATAGGAGAGCGAAAATGAACATAAAAGAAAAGTACAACAAAACCATACAGGAAATCGAAGAACTGGCCTCTGATCCGTATGTGAGTCCCCAGGAGATCGCAGAAACCGTTGCCCGGGACAATGCGCTGATCGTCCGCGACATGGTGGCCGTGTTCAAGTATCTGACCGGCGGCACACTGCGCTGCTACATCAGTGAGCGTAAAATGATGGCGTCTTACCGCTTCCTTCTTCAGCAGAAATCCCGTGATATCGGGCACGCGCTGGAGATCGCCGGATATGCCGATCAGTCCAGCTATACAAAGGCCTTCAGCGCACAGTTCGGCATGTCGCCCGGAGAGGCATTCCGGAGACAGGACTATTCTCTGTGTACCAGGCCGCTGACCTGGGACGTCATCTCCGCGGAGGCTGATCCTTCGCTTCCTGTGGAGGAGGAGAGTCCTGCCATGCCCGAAACAATGCGCTTCGGCATCCCGGAGGCGCAGTACGCCAAGGCCGCCGAGGCCATGGAGCTGACAGCTTTTTACGATTTCAGCCCGCTGATCAGCCAGTTCGCCTTCGATCTTTCGGAAAAGATCGGCAGGCCTTTGAAGGACGCCTTCCGCTTCGTCGATTCGTTCCGGGACTATGTGGAGCAGCACTCGGAGGCCGCCGAGGATCCAGACGCTCCCGAGGGTTCGCTGATCACGCAGGAGCAGCTTCTTCACAGCTACGGCGAGAGCGAATTTTATCAGAAGATGTTTTTCGAGCGCGGGATCAGCGCCGATACGATCTCCTATTTTCAGCTGATGCACGACGCCACCGAGGAAGAGCTGCTGGACTGCGATCCGGAAATGCTGGCGGCCTTTTCCGAAACCTATGATATGTCCTTCCACTTCTTCATGCGCGCCTGGAGAGCTTATATGGAATATACAGACGGGGTCTATGATCCCTACCAGTTTGACTCTTTTCTGGAGAAGCTGGACTCATGGATGCCGATCGAAGACGCGCTTGAGACGATGGAAAGCGACTGGAGCACGGAAGAGATCATGGATTCGCTCCATGCAACCATTGATTCGCGGGACGCTGCGCTTGACCTGTATTACGACGACATAGACGAAACGCTGCGCCGGGCTTACACAAGCTGGGACGGCAGCCGGATCGACGAGGAGCCGGACATGGACAATTACAGCTATGAGGATGACGAGCCTTCCGATATGGACGCATACCCGCAAAACGATGAATATGAGGATTACGACGACTAAAAAAATTTTTGCCGGGACGGATTTTTCGCCCCGGCATTTTTTGTCTTTTCTTGTCGCGGATCGGACAAGATTCTTTTCCTGCTTCTTGCTATACTGTCCTCACAATTGAATATTGCGGCACAGGCCAAGAGAAAAAGAAGGAGGTCTATTCTTGGAAGAGATGATTCATAACGAGGCCGAAATCAGCGAGGAAACCGATGCTGTCGTTCTGGCACTGGGTGCGTGGCTCAAGGCCTGGGATGCGAAAGCGGCGATCATCAATCCCCGGAAGATCGCGCAGATGAAACGCTGCTTCGAGCTGCTCCAAAGTCAGCTGGCCGCGCCGGACGTTTCCTTAAGCTATCATCTGCACGAGCCGTACAAAAGCACGGGAAGCATCATCCTGGAGGCGGACAAGTTCATATTCGATCAGCCGGAGCTGCTGCGCGACGCGTGTGCGCTCGCCTCGAACGCGGAGCTCTACCCGCTGATCAACGGGAAGCTGCGGATCGCCTTTGCTTTTGACGGCTTGACCGTTCCAATTGAATAACTGACAGGAGGGAATCACATGGATCATCCATCGATAAAAAATCAAATTTTCCTCATTCTGGAGACATTTGTCATTGAATCGGTGCAGGAAGAGGATCCGAAATTGAAACTGAATACGGCGCTTCTTGACACGATCAAAGTTGATTGTGCCCTGCTTGAAGAAGCAGGAAAAGAGTTTCCGGTCAATGCTCTTTCCTGTGATGCGCAAAATGAATACCGTGATCTGGTCATGGAATTATACTATGACGAGATCGAGCTGATTCCAAACAGCCCCTTGCTCTCCGTTTTTGCGCACGCCTCGAACGTTCAATTCCGGGCAGAAACAGACGAAGAGGAAGGAAAAGATCAACTGGTCGTAACTCTCACTTACAAAAGTCTGTTTTCAAAATAAGCGGCGATCCGCGCCGCAGACGGGCAAACCTTGAATCCATGACCAGCTACACTGGATCCAACGCTGCGGGACGCAGGCAAAACGATCTATCCTGTCCTTACGCTGTTATCTGCGCCTGAATAAGACAAAACCTCCTGCAAATACTATCTCTGACATGAGATAGAAACGCAGGAGGTTTTTGCCTATGAAAGCAACCGGTATCGTACGCAGGATCGACGACCTCGGCCGCGTGGTGATCCCTAAGGAGATTCGCCGCACCATGCGCATCCGCGAGGGTGACCCGCTGGAGATCTTCACCGATCGCGAGGGCGAGCTGATTTTCAAAAAATATTCTCCGGTGGGCGAGCTGTCGGATTTTGCGGCGCAGATCTGCGAGAGCATGCGCAAATCCACCGACGGCATCGCCGCCGTCTGCGACCGCGACGCGGTGATCGCTATTTCCGGCGGCGCCAAGCGCGAGCTGCTCGGCAAGCCCATCAGCGGCGCGCTCAGCGCGATCATGGAAAAGCGCGCGGCCTTCCGCCATGACAGCGGCGGCAGCAGCCTGCCCGTCTCCTCCGCCGACGAGCAGTACTGCCTCTCGGTGGCGGCTCCCGTGCTCACCGAGGGCGACGTGATGGGCTGCGTGATGTTCGTCACACCGCGCGGCAGCCGGCCGGCCGGGGAACTGGAGCTGAAGCTGGCGCAGACTGTCGCCTGCTTCCTCGGCAAGCAGATGGAGAACTGACGATAGCAAAAAAAGCTCACGGAACAAGTGTTCCGTGAGCTTTTTATCTGTCGGTATTTTACTTCACAGCGGTGGCCTGGAGGTTCGGTCCCTCGTACCAGTAGAGGAAGCCCTCGAGGTCGATCACGTCGCCGACCTTGAGATTCTCAACGGCTTTGTACACGTCGGTATCGTTGCCGCAGAGGTAGAACTCCACGCAGAACTCATAGCTGGTGCCGTCCTTGGAGACCTTGAAGTACAGGTCGTCGGTCTTGCCCTCGGGATCCTTGTAGGCAAAGGCGGCGCCGCTCTCGTCATAGGCCTCGACGGTCACGCCCTTGAAGCAGACGAGCTGGTTCATGAAGTTGATCATATCGTCGGTGCCCCAGGCAGCGGTGGCGTCCACAGGCTCAGCAATGTAAGGCGTGGAATCGACGAATTCAAAGGTCGCGTCCGCGATCTCGACCTCGCCGGCCCACTCGCTCTTGAAGCCGTTGACCAGGATCCACTGGCCGGGCACGAGCTTGGCCGCATCCTCTTCGGAGCAGGCCATATTGTAGATGAAGTAGGCGCCGTCCGGATCGGCCGCATAGACGGTGATCTGGTCGTTCCACCAGGACTGGGTCGCCTGGACGCAGGCCAGGATGGTGACGGGATCGTCGACCGCAGCGGCGGCATATTCACCGTAGCTCATGAAGGTGAGCTCATCCTTCGGCTCGACCTCGGCGTCCGCGGGCTTGAGCGCGGTGGCCTGGAGGTTCGGGCCTTCATACCAGTAGAGGAAGCCCTGGAGGTCGATCACGTCGCCGACCTGCAGATTCTCGACGGACTTGTACACGTCGCTGTCCTTGCCGCAGAGATAGAACTCCACGCAGAACTCATAGGTGGTGTCGCCCTTGGTGACCTTGAAGTACAGGTCGTCGGTCTTGCCCTCGGGATCCTTGTAGGCAAACGCGGCGCCGCTCTCGTCATAGGCCTCGACGGTCACGCCCTTGAACAGGACAAGCTGGTTCATGTAATTGATCATATCGGGCGTGCCCCAGGCGGCGGTGGCGTCCACGGGCTGGGCGATATAGCTGTCGCCGTCGATGAGCTCGAAGGTGGCGTCGATGATCTCGACTTCGCCGGCCCATTCACCTTTGAAGCCGGTCACGCGGATCTTCTGGCCGGGGACGAGCTTGGCCGCGTCCTCTTCGGAGCAGGCCATGTTGTAGATGAAGTACGCGCCGTCCTGATCCTGGGCATAAACGGTGATCTGGTCGTTCCACCAAGACTGGGTCGCCTGAACATAGGCCTCGATGACCACGGGCTCATCGACCGCGGCTTCGGCGTACTCGGCGTAGCTCATGACTGGGCTTTCTTCGGCGGGCTCTTCCACGGGCGCTTCGGTGGGCTCTGCAGCGGGCTCTTCCACAGGCGCCTCGGTGGGCTGCTCGGCAGGCTTCTCAGCGGGAGCGGCCTGCTGACCGCAGGCGGCAAGCGCGAAGACCATGCACAGAGCAAGAAGCAGTGCGAAAATCTTTTTCATTTTGATTCTCCTTGTAAAAAATTTGTATGTTCCGTTCGAAACTTTCCACATGAGAACATCGTGTTTATTATACGCAGCTTTTGTGAACAAATCAAGCGCTGCGCTGTTTTTCCGCTTGTTTCTTTTTTATCAGGCCGCGCAGCGCGAACAGGCCGATCAGCAGCCAAACGGTGGCCAGCGTCGTGAGCAGCGCCACGGAGGCGGCGGGCAGCGGCCCCAGCTCCTCCGCGCTCTTCTGCGGTGCGGAAGCCTCCGCCTCTTCCTCTGTCGGCTGCTCAAAGCTGACCTTATTGAGGCGGTAGAGGGCGATGACCTCGTCGTAGAGCTTCTGCATATAGTCCTCGTCCACGGTCGTTTTGCGGCGCACGGCCTTGGTCACGTTCTCGATGAGCTGACCTGCGGCGTCGCGCACGGAGGCAGAGCCGTTGAAGACCGGCGTGGTGAAGGTGTTCTCCGTGTTCGCCATCAGCAGCTCGGAGGCCTGGATCTTGATATCGTAGTGCTCGTCCTGGTCCTCGCCGATGCGGCTGAGGTAGTCCTGATAGCCGGGGTCGTTCTGCGCCTTGCTCGTCACGGGCACGTAGCCCTCGGTCTCGGCGTAGGCGATCTGCACGTCGTTGGTGAGCAGATACTGCGCGAAGAGCCAGGAGGCCAGCACCTCCTGCGGATCGTCCTTCTGGAAGACGCACAGCGAGGGGCCCTGCGAGATCATCTGCGGATGATCGACGTCGAACTGCGGCACCGGCAGGACGGCGGTTTCGAATTCCACCAGCTGATCGGGCGGGATGTCCACCAGCGGCGCGTCGGAGCCCATCCAGGTGGCGCCGGCAGTGGAGTCCACGGCAAAGATGCACTGGCCGGCGTTGAGGAAGTTGGCGGGATAGCTGGAGATCTTGAAGGTGGAGAAGGCGCGGCTCTCGGCGTGCTCGGCGATGGTGTAGAGAAGCTCCTTCGTCGTGTCGTTGAAGAGCAGCACCGTGCCGTCGGCGGTGGAATAGCCCGCGCCGCGCTGGCGCAGCATCTGGATCATCATGTTGTCGGTGGACTTGTAGATGAAGGGGATCATCACCTGCTGGCCGTTGATCTTGAAGCTGCCGTCGGCGTTTTTCTCCATGGCCTTCTCGGACACTTCCCAGACGAAGTCCCAGGTCAGCACCTCGGGCAGCTCATAGCCGAGTTTTTCCACGAAGGTCTTGTTGACGTAGCAGGCCTCGGTGGAGCGCATATAGGGGATGGCGTAGTGGGCGCCGTCCAGCACGCACTCGGCCAGAAATTCCGGCACGATCTCGTCCTGGCGCGGCGAGTCGAATTTCAGCTCGCTGCCGCCGAGGCCGAAGGAGGGGTCGGCAAACCAGGCGTCCAGCGGCAGCACCACGTCCTCGCCGGTCAGGTAGGTGGCGATGTGGTCGGGGTAGCTGATGCAGACGTTCGGCGTGGTATGGGTGGCGATGTTGGTGATGACGTCGTTGTAGATGCGGCCGTAGTCGGTGTAGAGGCGCAGCTTCACGCTCACGTTCGGATAGAGCTTCTGGAAGCTTTCGATGGCCTGCTGATAGATGGCGATCTGGGTCTTGTTGGTGTCGTTCTTGGCCCAGAAGCTGATCTCGATCGCTTTGCTCTCGTCAAAGCGCTCCGGCACCGGGGATTCGCCCTCGAAGCTGATCTCCGCGGCGGCGCTCTCCCCTGTTTCGGAGACGAGACGGCCGTGGCAGGCCGAGAGCGAAAGCAGCATCAGCAGCGCAAGCAGCAGGGTGAGGGCCTTTTGCACTTGCTTCATCCCTTTGTCCCTCCTCTCGACACGCCGGCCATGATCTTGTTGCGGAAGATCAGGAACAGCACGATCAGCGGCACCGAAATGACCACGACCGCCGCCATCATGGCGGGCACGTTTTCGCGGCCGAAGCCGTTTTCGCGCAGCTCCTGGATGCCGTTGGAGACCAGGAAGTAGGCGGCCTCGTCGGTGATCAGGCGCGGCCAGACGTAGGAGTTCCAGCACTCGATGACCTTGAGGATGATCACCGTGACCACCGTCGGGCGGCAGATGGGCAGCATGACCTTGAACAGATACTTGAGATCCGAGGTGCCGTCGACCTTGGCGGCCTTGTACAGCTCCTCCGGGATCTGCTCAAAGTTCTCCTTGAGCAGGTAGATATAGAACACGCTCGTCACCGAGGGCAGGATCAGGCCCCAGAAGGTGTTGCGCATGTTCCAGTTGGTGATGGTGACGAAGTTGGTGATGACGACCAGTTCGTTCGGGATCATCATCAGCGCGAGAAACAGCGAGAACAGCAGGTTCTTGCCCCGGAATTTCAGCCGGGCGAAGGCGTAGGCCGCGAAGATGATGACGCAGAGCATCAGCCCCGTCGTCGCGACGGTGAAAATGATGGTGTTGACGAAATAACGCGCCAGCGGCACGCCGGTGAAGGCGGTGACGTAGTTTTCCAGCGTGGGCTGGAGCGTGAAGAAGGCGGGCACGTGCTCGGCGTTGTAGGCGCTGTAGCTCTTGACGGAGCTGAGCAGCATCCAGTAAAACGGGAAAAGCACGATCAGCGCCCAGAGGGTCAGCAGCACGTAGGTGACGGTTTTGCGCGTGCGCTCGCCCGCTCTGGCGCGGCGTTCGATGCGTTCGTAATCCATTCCCCGCACCTCCTCAGGTCGCTTTTTTGCTGATCATGAGGTTAATGACCGTGATGGTAAACACGATCACAAACAGGATCAGCGCCGCGGCGGAGGCGTAAGACGGGTAGCCGCCGCTGTTGCCGTAGAGCATGTCGTAGACGTAGCCGACGATGGTGTTCATGCCGGCCACGTTCAGGTCGGTACCGAAGATGGCCACCTCGTCGGAGTAGGCCTTGAAGGCGCCGATGAAGCCGGTGATGACCAGATAGAAGATCATCGGGGAGATCATCGGCAGGGTGATGCGCGTGAAGATACGCCACTTGGAGGTGCCGTCCACGCGCGCGGCCTTGTAGTAATCCTGGTTGACCGAGGCCAGCGCGCTCGTGAGGATCAGGATCTTGAAGGGCATGACCACCCAGACCGTGTACAGGCACATGACCAGCATCTTGGCCCAGTAGGGCCCGTCGATGAAGTCCACCGCCTCGCCGCCGAAGGCCTCGATGAGAAGGTTGATCATGCCGTCGGAGTAGGCGGTCTTTTTGAACAGGATCATGAACACCAGGCCGACGGCCAGGGTGTTCGTCACATAGGGCAGGAAAAACACGGTCTGATAGGCCTGGCGCAGAGGCTTGATGGAGTTGAGGCCCAGGGAAATCAGCAGCGCCAGTCCCGTGGACAGCGGCACCGTGATGATGACCAGGATGAAGGTGTTCTTCACCGCCTGCAGGAAATAGGGGTCGCGCAGGACGTGGGCATAGTTGTACCAGCCGACGCCGGTGTAGGTCTGGGAGGCGAAATTGAAGCGCTCCTCAAAGGAATACACCAGCACGTCGACGAGCGGATAGACCATGAACACGCCCAGAAAAGCGATGGCCGGCAGCAGATAGAGCCAGGCCTTGCGGTTATTTTGTTCCATGGCAGCCTCCGGCCTTATACGGCCTCAAAGGGGATGCTCTCCTCCGTCTGCGCATCGAAGAGGTGGAGCTTGAAAGGCTTGACGGCAAAGCGCACCTGGTCCTTGCCGACCTCCACGCGGTCCTCGGAGGGGATGATGGAGCGGATCGTCTCGCTGACGGCGGCGGGATGCGCGGACACGACGCTGGTGTCGCGGCCCATGACCTCCACGGCGCGCGTCCGGCAGCAGAGCGGCCCGTTCTCGTCGAGGATGAAGCCCTCGGGGCGGATGCCGACGTAGACCTCGCGGTCGTCAACGCCCTTGACCCGCAGGATCGCGTCGTCGCCGAGCATCAGCACGCCGCTGCGCACCGAGCCGTGAAAGACGTTGATCGGCGGCGTGCCGAGGAACTTCGCCACGAACAGGTTGACGGGATGGTCATAGACGTCCTGCGGCTTGCCGATCTGGTGCACCACGCCTTCCTTCATCACGACGATGAGGTCGGAAATGCTCATGGCCTCCTCCTGGTCGTGGGTGACGAAGATGGTGGTGATGCCGGTCTCGCGCTGGATGCGGCGGATCTCCTCGCGGGTCTGCAGACGGAGTCTCGCGTCGAGGTTCGACAGCGGCTCGTCGAGCAGCAGCACGCGCGGCATTTTCACCAGCGCGCGGGCGATGGCCACGCGCTGCTGCTGGCCGCCGGACATTTCGCTGGGCTTGCGGTCCAACAGGGGCTCGATCTGCACCAGGCGCGCGGCCTCCTCCGCCTTGCGCAGCATGACCTCCTTGCTCAGCTTCTGCTCGCCCTTGAGGTTCTGCAGCGGGAAGAGGATGTTCTGCCGCACGGTCAGATGCGGATAGAGCGCGTAGTTCTGGAACACGAGGCCGACGCCGCGGTTTTCCGGCGGCAGCTTCGTCACGTCGTCGTCGCCGAAGAAGATCTGGCCGCTGGTCGGGGCCTCCAGGCCGGAGATCAGGTTCAGCGTGGTGCTCTTGCCGCAGCCGGAGGGGCCGAGCAGGCCGATCAGCTTTCCGTCCGGGATCTCAAAGGTGAAATCGTTGACGGCGATCACGTCGGGGCCCTTCTTGTTTCGGTTGGGAAAACGCTTGGTCAGATGCTGCAGGACAACTTTCATGGCGGTTCATCCCTTTTCCTTGAATTGTCAGAGTAGCGGAAAAACTATTTCTCCATATACCATTAAAACCCATCGGCCGGGCAAAGTCAAGGCGCAAAAAACATCACCGCCCCGAAGGGCGGTGATGCGTTCCTATGAACTTGTGTTTGCTTTGGGCAAACAGGCGATCAGGCCTTCTGCTTGGCCTGCTTGGCAAAGGTGCCGATGCCCTCGATGACGAGGACGATCGCCAGGATGACCATCGCGATGGCGAAGATCAGCTGGAACCAGAGGCCCCAGTTGGCCAGACCGCCGCCGATGAGGGAGAAGATCTTCATGACCAGAGAGGTCAGGGTGGCGCAGAGCATGAAGATCATCGGGATGATGAACATCTTGTTGTTCTTGCCGACTTCGCCGAGCCAGGTGGCAACAGCCATCAGAGCCAGGCCGGCCAGCAGCTGGTTGGCAGCGCCGAACAGAGCCCAGATCGCGCTCAGCTGCATGCCGCCGAGGACGCAGCCGATGACGACCATGACGAGAGTACCGGTCAGAGGATGGCAGAGAACCTTGCGGAAGCCCTTGGCATCCTTCCAGGTGGCCTCGCCTTCCTTCAGGAACAGCTCGCTGAACATGAAGCGGCTCAGACGGGTCGCGGTGTCCAGAGAGGTCAGGGCGAAGACGGAGACAGCCAGGGTCAGCAGGGCGTAGATCACACCGTAGGTGCCGGTGCCTTCGGGAGCAAACATGGTGGCAATGCCGTCAGCGAACGCAACAGCGGGAGAGCCCTTGAATGCGAACAGGCCGGCGTCATTGGTGACGATGTACTTGCTGGCGACCATGCCGACAGCGATCAGGGAGATGACAGCCAGAGCGGACTCGATGAGCATGGCGCCGTAGCCGATGGGCTTGGCGTGGGACTCATTGGCCAGCTGCTTGGAGGTGGTGCCGGAGGCGACCAGGCTGTGGAAGCCGGAGCAGGCGCCGCAGGCAACGGTGATGAACAGAGCCGGGAACATGGGGCCGATGGCGGTCTTCCAACCGGTGAAGGCCTCCAGCTGGAACTGCACGCGGCTGCCGAAGCTGGCGATGACGATGCCGATGAGGGCAACGATCATCATGCCGTAGAGCAGGAAGCTGGACAGGTAGTCACGGGGCTGCAGCAGGATCCACACGGGAACCAGAGAAGCGACCGCGATGTAGGCGCCGATGAAGATGATCCAGAAGGTACGGGAAGCAGCCAGGCCGACTTCCAGACCCAGGAACAGGAAGGCCAGGATGCAGACGATGCCGATGATGGTCGCGGGACCGGTCTTCAGGCCGGCCTTGTTGGTCAGCAGACCGTAAACAATGGCCAGGACGATGAACAGCATGGAGACCATAGCGGTGGTCTCGTTGCCGGTCACGGTGCCGGTGGTGATGCCGACGTTCTCGGACATGAAGGTGCCGGCAACGACGTTCACGAAGGACGCAACGACGAGGACCAGAACCAGCAGCGCGAAGATCAGGAACAGCTTATGAGCACGCTTGCCCATGGAGTCCCGGATAACGTCGCCGATGGACTTGCCGCCGTGGCGGACGGACGCGAACAGGGAGCCGTAGTCATGCAGACCACCGAAGAAGATGCCGCCGATGACGCACCACAGGAACACGGGGACCCAGCCGAAAACTGCGGCCTGGATCGGTCCGTTGATGGGGCCGGCGCCGGCGATGGACGAGAAGTGGTGACCCATCAGGACAGCGGGCTTGGCGGCGACGAAGTCGACACCGTCGTTCAGCTCGACTGCAGGGGTCTTGCGGGTGGGATCAACGCCCCACTGCTTTGCCAGCCAACGGCCATAGAAGATATAGCCGATGACGAGTGCAGCGATAGCTGCAAGGATGATCAGGATAGCCAAACAGATCTCCTCCTCTAAAATTATATATTGCTAAAGAGCTTCTTCAGGTCATGGCCCATACGGTTGCAGACCATGTTGCGGGAAGGAGTCTCTATGGCAATCAAACGAAGGACGCTCCACCCATGGAAGGTGAGCATATAGTTTTTGCTCAGCCGGATTTTCTTCAGCAGAGCCGCCGCCTCCGGATCGATCCGGTCGGTCAGCATAACGAGGATCACGTCGGTATTGCGATGATTGGGGCCAGGCCTGACCCGGGACAAGCCCTCCGTCCAGGCGGCCTCGACCAGGCGCTGCGCCCGCTCCGCCGTCAGCTCTTCCTCCGCGGTGAAGAAAACGATCTCGCGGGATTCGGCCGAACTGATCTTGACCGTTTTGAAGCCGGACAGCAGTTCGTCGACAACGCTGCTTTCTGCTTCTGCGGCGAAAGGCGGGGTGACGTCATCGCGTTTGACCTGGTAATACTGCCCGTACATCTGCAATACTTTTTCCAGTGCCTCGGCAGCAAACATGTCGGTCTCCTCAAGCCAAACAAAAATATTAACAAACGATGAATGGCATGCTATATTCTAATGCTTTTTGCCGAAAATGGCAAGCCTATATTTCAACTTTTTTAAAAATATGTGAATTATCACGGAACGGAAGCGGGAAAGAGACCGCGATCTTCCATTTCCTTCCTTAGCGGAAACAAGCGGACCCTCTCTGCGGTCTTTCCTTCGCTGATCCGCCCGCAGAAAGCGCAGGCCTCAAGGCCTGCGCTTTCCATTTTTTCCGTTCAGACCGCCTCCCGGGCAGCCTTCATGCGGATCGCACTCAGGCTTTGCCCCTCTCCCTGCTCACCTGCAGGATCAGTTTGATCAGGTCCTTCGTCAGCAGGAAGGCCTGCCCGGCAATGCCGCCGTACATCCTTTTCCCTCCCCTTTGTGCTTATTCCCCGCGCATTTTCACGTCCGCCTCGATCGGCGCGCTCCAGTCGGCGTCGATCGTTTCATGCCGGCGCACGCGGGCAACCGTCTCGCTCACGACCCGGTAGTTCAGCTCCGTGCCGGCGCTGTCGCATCTGTACCTGACGGCGCGGTCTTCGCGGATGCCGAAGCTGCGCGCGGCGGAGATCGCGTCCATGTTCGCGCCGAGGAACAAAAACTCCCAGCCGTACTTCTCCTGCTCGTGCTTCACCATGCGCCGCACCTCTTCATAACTGTATGCGCGGCTGGCGTTTTCCATCCCGTCGGTGGTGATCACGAAGACCGTCTTGCCCGGGCGGTCCTCCTCGCGGGCATATTTGTGGACCATGGCAATGTGGTGGACGGCGCCGCCGATCGCGTCGAGCAGCGCGGTGCAGCCGCCGACCTGATACTGCCGCTCGGTCATCGGCTCGACCTTCTGGATGTCCATGCGGTCATAGAGCAGCTGGCTGCCGCCGGAGAACAGGACGGCGGACAAGAGCGCCTGCCCCGGTTCCTTCTTCTGCTTTTCCACCATTGCGTTGAAGCCGCCGATGGTGTCGGCCTCCAGGCCGGCCATGGAGCCGCTGCGGTCCAGGATGAAAACGAGTTCGGTGAGATTGCTGTTCATAAGAAAAACCCCTTTCCTTTGTTGTGCTCTTATCTTACCGCAAAGGAAAGGGGCATTGGTCAACTCCCGGTTGACCTTTTTACGCCTTGAGGCCCGTTTTCAGCAGGGGCAGGCCGCAGTCGGCCAGCGCTTCGTTGATGAACGTGACGTTATAGATCTTTCTCTCAATATAATATTGTACGACGAGGTCGGCCTTGCTGCTGCGCGTCAGCGCGTAGCCCGCGCGGCCGAGCAGCTTCTGCGTCTGCGCCAGGTCCAGCTGCAGCCCGAGCGCGAGCTGGATGGCCGTGCTCTTGGTGGGCTGATAGTCGGGATGGCTGAGGATCTTGCTGAACAGCTGCTTGCTGACCTCCGCCCGCTTATAGACCTCGGAGTCCCTGCCGTTTCGCTCTTTGAGCAGATCCAGCAGGTATTCGGAAAAGGTCTTCTCGTGCTGCTTCAGCAGCTCCTCGAGGGAAACGGCGCTGAATACCGCCTCTTCCTGCGGGGCGGCCGGAGCGGCGCTAAAATCCTCCAGCGCGTCGCGCTCGGCTTTGATGCGCCGCCTGCGCTGCGCCTCCGGGCGGTTCGTCCGCCGGTTGGACGCCCTGTATGAAGGCGCGGCGTCGATCCGATATTCTTCCTCGTTTTTCTCGGCGACGTAGTGATCGTCGATATAGCTCTTCAGATCGTCGAAGACAGAGCCCGCGATGCCGAAGGCCCTGGCGTTGAAGAGCACCAGGTCGATCTGCATCTCATGCTCCAGCAGGAAGTCCGTGAAGGCGCGGATCGCGACCGATAGCGCCAGATCGTGCGGAAAGCCGTAGGTGCCGGCCGCCATCAGCGGAAAGGCGACCGAGCGGCAGCCGAGCTCGTCGGCCAGGCGCAGCGCTGCATCGTAGGCCCGGCGCAGCTGCTCCTCTTCGCGGTGCCGCCCGTCGATCCAGACGGGGCTGACCGTATGGAGCACGTATTTCGCCGGCAGGCGAAAGGCGGGCGTGGCGGCGGCCTCGCCGACGCGGATCTCGCCGATCCGACGGCGCGCCTCCAGCAGTTCCGGCCCGGCGGCGCTGTGGATGGCGTAATCCGTCCCGCCGCCGACGACCGGCCGGGGATTGGCCGTGTTCACGATCGCGTCGGCGGAAACTTTCGTAATATCGTTGCGGATGATTTGAAAGGGCATGTCAGTCTCTCCGGGCAGCGGCCGCCGCCTTCGTCAAACGGCTTTTCGGCCCTGCCTGCTGTCTCCTTACACCGTTTCGATGCGGATCACGTTGGTGTTGCCGCTCTCGCCGCTGGTATTGCCGCCGGTCACGACCACGGTGTCCCCCGCATTCAGGCCGAGCGTATCGCGCGCGGCGCGCAGCGCATAGTAGTACAGAACCTCCATATTGGGGAACTGCTCCGTCAGCATCGGCACCACGCCCCAGCTCAGCGCCAGCTTGTACCAGGCGCGTTTGCCGGTGGCCAGGCCCAGGATCGTGATCGGCGCGCGGAAGCGGGAGACCATGCGTACGGTCAGGCCGCTGAGCGAGGTGACCACGATGGCCTTGGCCTGCAGGTCGATGGCCATGGTGCAGGCCGCGTGGGAAATGGCGTCCACGCGGTTGTGGATGATGAAGTCCCGGGTGCGGAACTGGCCGATGTAGTCGATGTGCTTCTCGGTCTCCTCCGCGATTTCGCCCATCACGCGCAGCGCCTCGACCGGGTATTTGCCGGCGGCCGACTCGCCCGAGAGCATCACGGCGCTGGTGCCGTCGTAGACGGCGTTGGCCACGTCGCTGATCTCGGCGCGGGTGGGGCGGGGGTTGGTGATCATGCTCTCGAGCATCTCGGTGGCGGTGATGACGCGCTTGCCGAGCATGCGGCACTTGGTGATCAGGTGCTTCTGGATGGCGGGCAGCTCGGTAAAGGGGACCTCCACGCCCAGGTCGCCGCGGGCGACCATGATGCCCTCGCAGGCGGTGCAGATCTCGTCGATGTTGTCCACACCGGACTGATTTTCGATCTTGGCGATCACGTCGATGTCTCCGCCGCCGTTGGCCTGCAGGAAGCCCTTGAGGTCCAGCATGTCCTGCTTGCAGGAGACGAAGGAGGCCGCGACGAAGTCCACGCCGTTGCGGATGCCGAAGAGCAGGTCTGATTTGTCCTGCTCGCTCAGGAAGGTCTGGCGCAGCACCTTGCCGGGAAAGCTCATGCTCTTGCGGTCGGAGAGGACGCCGCCGGTCAGCACGCGGCAGCGGATCTCCGTGCCCACGATCTCCCGGACCTCGAAGATCACGAGGCCGTTGTTGACCAGCACCCGGTCGCCCGGCGCCAGGTCGTCGGCAAGGCCCGGGTAGCTGACGGACACAATGTGCTCGTCGCCGACCACATCCCGCGTGGTGAAGGTGAACTTGTCCCCGTCCTTGAGCGTGATCTTCCCGTTTTCAAAGGTGCGGATGCGGTACTCGGGGCCCTTGGTGTCCAGCATGATGGCGATGGGCAGCTTCAGCTCCTCGCGCACCGCCTTGATCATATCGATCTTTTTCTGGTGCTCGTCATGGGTGCCGTGGGAAAAATTCAGCCGGGCCACGTTGAGGCCCTGCAGGCACATCTCGCGGAAAACCTCCGGCTTTTCGCTGGCCGGGCCGATGGTGCAGACGATTTTTGTTTTTCTCATAGTTTTCCCTCATTCCGTCCGAAATTGTTGTTTTCAATCGTTCAGGAAATCCCCGGCGGCCGCTCTGCTTCCTGCCGCCGCCTTTGCGATCCCGGCATCGCCGGGCTCGCCTCCGTCCGGTTCATCGCGCAGCAGCACGGGAGCAGATGATTCAGCAGAAAAGCACCCGGTTTTATCTGATTCAAGTCTACCACAAGCCATGCGACACTGCAAGCCGGCAAAACAAAAGAGGATGTAGCGGGAATCCGCTACATCCTCTCGACGTGGTTGCGGGGGAAGGATTCGAACCAACGACCTCCGGGTTATGAGCCCGACGAGCTACCAGCTGCTCTACCCCGCGATATGCAGTTCATTTGCTTTAGCTTAGATATAATAGCACAGGCCCTTGCTCTTGTCAAGGAAAAATCCGGAATTTTCTTTCGACACCGGTCGGCCGCTGTCCCGCCGTTTCGTCGGCGCGGGCGGCCGCGTCCCCTGCGGCGCATGGTTTCGCATCACAAAGGCCCGCACAGCTTCTGTGCGGGCCTTTGCTTTGAGGGGAGAAAAGAGAGGATATAGGAGTAGAGAAAAATCAAATCAATTCGAGGGCTTTGCCTCGTCGAAGACCACCGTCACCGTCATGCTCTTGTCGGCACGGTAGACCTCCAGATCCGCCGTGTCACCGGCGGAATAGGCCTTCAGCGCCTGCTTGAGATCGTTATAGCTCTCGACCGGCGTATCACCCACGCGAGTGATGATGTCCCCGGTCTGCAGCCCGGCCTTTTCGGCGCAGCTGCCCTTCTCCACGCCCGCGATATAGGCGCCGAGCGGCATGTTGTAATACTGCGCATACATGGCGTTGTACTGTGTCTCCACGCTCACGCCCAGATAGGCCTTGCCGGTCACATAGCCCTTGGTGATCAGGTCCTCGGCGATACGCACCGCGTCGTTGATGGGGATCGCAAAGCCCAGGCCCTCGATGCCGGTGGAGCTGTACTTGGCCGTGACGACGCCGATGACGGCGCCCTCCGCGTTGTACACCGGGCCGCCGGAGTTGCCAGGGTTGACGGCCGCGTCGATCTGGAACATGTTGATGGCGTCGCCGCCGCTCTCGGTGGTGATCACGCGGTTAAGCGCGCTGACATGGCCGTTTGTCATGGAAAACTCCAGCTCGCCGAGCGGATTGCCGACCGCATGAACCTCGTCGCCCACGCGGGTCTCGTCGCTGTTGCCCAGCGTGACGGGGCTCAGGCCGGTGGCGTCGATCTTCAGCACAGCAATATCGTTGCTCTCCTCGCTGCCGACGATGGTCGCCTCATAGCGCGTACCGTCGTGCAGGATGACCGTGGCCTCGTTATCGCCCTTGTCGGCGTACTCGATGACGTGGTAATTGGTGAGGATATAGCCGTCTTCGGAAATGATGAAGCCGGAGCCGGACACCGCGGAGGTGCTGGTCTGGCCGAAGAAGTTCTGGACGGTGACCTCGGTGGTGATGCCGACGACCTGCTCGCAGGCCTGCTCATACAGCTGCGCCAGCGGCTTGCCGCTGCTGACTTCCGCGCTGGAGACCTTCTTGGTGCTGCTTGCATCGTTGCCGAGCACGACCGAGGGCCGGCTCTCCTGCGCTTCCTCCAGCGCCGCAATGCGCTGGTTGAAGCTTCTTCCCACCAGAGCCGCTCCGCCGACGCTGCCCAGCAGGGCGCACACGAGGCACAGGCAGGCGACTTTCAGAAAGAGGCCTTTTTTCCTGGGCTTTTTCTCCGGGCTCACTTTTGAGGGACGCCTGGGGGGTGTGTAGTAACGGGGCGGAACGGTGCTCTCATCCGCCGGCGCATAATGGGCGTCGGCATAGATGCGTTGGGTATAGCCGCTCTTATAATGGTATTCCCCTTCTTCCGGCTCCGGTTCCTCCGAAGCGGTCACGGGAGCTTCCGGGGCCGCAGACTCTTCGCTTTCCAGCGGCTGCGTCTCCGGCTCCGCCTCCGGCGCGGCTTCGGCCGGCGCGGGCTCCTCGATCGGGGTCTCGCTCGCCGTTTCCTCAATAGGAGCGGCGCTGTCTGTTATGGTTTCGTCTTCCGGAAAATCGGAGACGGCGTCTCCGGCTCCGATGACCGTATCGTTTTTCCAAGCTTCCGGCTCGAACATACGAATGACCTCTTTTATCTTGATTTGTGACTGTAATATAAACCTAATTTGTGACCTTGCCGTGAACAAAAGCGCAAGCTTTTTTTAACAATGCCCTAAGTTTTTGTTAAGCGGACAACATATTTTCTGCCCTTGCGAAGCCTCCCGCGGCATGGTACAATAGGGAAAAACCTGTCAGGGAGCGGAAGAAATTATGGATCAGCAGCCCGGAAAACTCTATATCGTCGCCACGCCCATCGGCAACTCGAAGGATATGTCGCCCCGCGGCATCCAGATCCTGACGGACGTCGACATCATCGCGGCCGAGGATACCCGCCGCTCGATGGTGCTGCTGAATCTGCTGGGCATCCGCAATAAACTAGTGTCGAACCACAAATTCAACGAATACGGCAAGGCGAAATACTTTGTCGGAGAAATGCTTGCGGGCAAGAGCGTCGCCGTCATCACCGACGCGGGCACGCCCTGCATCTCCGACCCCGGCAACGAGCTGATCCGCGCCGCCGTGGAGGCCGGGATCCCGGTGATCGGCGTGCCCGGCTGCTGCGCGGCGGTCACGGCGCTGTCCGTCTCCGGCTTCGACCTGTCGAGCTTCCTGTTCTACGGCTTCTTCCCGCGGGAGAACGCCGACCGCCGCCGTCTGCTCGAGCAGCTCCGCCGCGCCGACACCCGCACCTTCGCCTTTTACGAAAGCCCGAAGCGCATCATGGACCTGCTGGACTTTCTGATCGAGGCCGGGGCCGGCTGCCGGCTCTGCCTCTGCAACGACCTCTCGAAGCTGCACGAGCGCAGCTACCGCGGTACGCCTGCGGAGGTGAAGCAGCAGCTTTTGGACAAGGGCAGCTGGGACAAGGGCGAATACGCGCTGGTACTGGAAGTGAACGAGGATTACCGCTTCACCAAGGCCGAGCACACCGTCACGGCGGAGGCCATGCTGGTGGACGCGATGCTGCAGCGCTCTCTGACGCTCAAGGACGCGGTGGCCGCCGTGCTGGCGGACGAGAACAATTCCTACAGCAAAAACGAGCTGAAAGCCGCATCGCTGCGGCTGAAAAAACTGTTCGAATAATCAGGCGAGAAAACGCCGCCGGCTGTTGCCGGCGGCGTTCTATTATACTTGATTGAATTACTTCCCTTTCTTTGCCGCCTCGGCGATGGCGGCGCGCTCGGCGCAGATCTCCTCCCAGGTCTTCTGCGTCTCCATGAGCGCGGCGAGCTTCTGCATCTCCTCCGGCACGCGGATCTTCTGCGGGCAGACCGTCTCACACTGGCCGCAGCCGATGCAGGCGGAGGCCTTTTTATCCTCGTCCATGATCGTATAGCGCGAGACGACGTTGAAGCTCTGCGCGACGGCCAGATCGTTGGCGATGCTCAGCAGGCCGGGGATGTCCAGCCCCATCGGGCAGCCGGCGCAGCAGTAGCGGCAGGCGGTGCAGGGGATCATGCGCGCCAGGCTCGCGGCCGCCTCGTCCAGCACGGCAAGCTCTTCCTCATTCAGCGGCTTATCTTCGGAGAAGGTCTTGAGGTTGTCCTCCATCTGCGCCAGATTTGACATGCCGCTGAGGATCATCGTCGGCCGCGGCACGGTGCGCAGCCAGCGGAAGGCCCAGGCGGGCGTCGATTCCTCCGGGCGCAGCGCGCGCATCTTTTCCTCGATCTCGGGTGCGAATTTCGCAAGCTTACCGCCGCGCACCGGCTCCATCACCCATACGGGGATGCCGTGCGCGCGCAGCAGCTCGACCTTTTTCTGCGCACCCTGCAGCTTCCAGTCCACGTAGTTCAGCTGGATCTGGCAGAATTCAAACTGGTCGCCGTAGGCGTCGAGGAACTTCTCCAGCGTCGGCGCCGTGGCATGGCAGGAAAAGCCCAGGTGGCGGATGCGGCCTTTCGCCTGCTGCTCTTTGAAATAGGCGAGGCACTCGCCGATCTTCCGCCCGTAATAATGGGTCAGTGAGTTTTCACAGATGTTGTGCAGCAGGTAGAAGTCAAAATAGTCCACGCTGCACTTTTGCAGCTGCTCCTCGAAGACCTCCTCCGGCACCATGGGCTTGACGCCCTTGACGTTCTGGTGGCCGGGGAATTTGTCCGCCAGGTTCCAGCTCTCGCGCGGATAGCGCCGGAGCGAGGCGCCGATCGCGTTCTCCGACTTGCCGCCGTGGTAGGCGTAGGCCGTGTCGAAGTAGTTGACGCCGGCTGCAATAGCCGCGTCCACCATCCGGTCCAGCTCCTCCCGGTCGATCACGCCGTCCGGCCCGGTCGGCAGGCGCATCGCGCCGAAGCCGAGCGCCGACAGCTTTTCATTCTGAAAATCGTTGTACAGCATAACAAGCCCTCCCTTGTTTCTCTCTGTCTTCATTGTACACGATGAAACAGCGCGAATCAAGCGGCATTTGCCCGGACGGAATCTTGACTTATGGCCGGAACTGTGATATATAATGATAGAAAATCAAAATGGAGGATTCCGTTATGAAGCACATTGTTACTCTGAACACCCGCAACCTCTGCGAGAGTGCTGCCAAGGGCGGCTGCGGCGAGTGCCAGACCTCTTGCCAGTCTGCCTGCAAGACCAGCTGCGGCATTGCCAACCAGCGCTGCGAGAACAGCAACACCGCGAAGGAAAACAAGTAATCTTCGCCACATGAAATGCCGCCGATCTCGGCGGCATTTTTTATCTTCAAACGACTTGCTGCGCAAGCCGTTTGAGGGGCTTCAGCCCGCTGCGCGCACTCGCTGCGCTCGCACACTGGCGGCCTGCAAAGTGTGTTTTCCGACGCGCATGTCGCCGGAAAACACTATTTTATTTCTTTTTCGCCTGCGGGCGAAAAACTCTGCGAGGCCTTTCCCCTCCATTCCTCATTGATAAGGAGAAATCCCATGATCCATCAATACCAACTCGGCGGATACAATATCGTGCTCGACGTATGCTCCGGCGCGGTCCACGCCGTGGACGAGCTGGCCTATGACATGATCGGCCCCTTCGAAGCGCAGCCGCGCGAAGAGCTGCTCGCCGCCATGGCCGCAAAATACCCCGCCGTGCCCGCCGCAGAGATCGCCGACTGCTATGCGCAGATCGAGGAACTCAAAAACGCGGGCCAGCTCTTCACGCCCGATTCTTTCGAGCCTCTGGCCGGCAAATTCAAGGAAAAGAGCGGCGGCGTCATCAAGGCCCTGTGCCTGCACGTGGCCCACACCTGCAACCTCAACTGCTCCTACTGCTTCGCCAGCCAGGGCAAGTATAACGGCGAGCGCGCCGTGATGAGCTTCGAGGTCGGCAAGCAGGCGCTGGATTTTCTTGTCGCCCATTCCGGTACGCGGCGAAACCTTGAAGTGGACTTCTTCGGCGGCGAGCCGCTGATGAATTTCGAGGTCGTCAAGCAGCTCACGGCCTACGCCCGCTCCATCGAAAAGGACGCGCACAAGAATTTCCGCTTCACCCTCACCACCAACGGCATGCTGATCGACGACGACGTGATCGACTTCTGCAACCGCGAGATGAGCAACGTCGTCCTGAGCCTCGACGGCCGCAAAGAGGTGCACGACCGCTTCCGCGTGGACTACGCCGGCAACGGCAGCTGGGAGCGCATCGTGCCGAAATTCCAGAAGCTCGTCGCGGCGCGCGGCGGCAAAAACTACTACATGCGCGGCACCTTTACGCACCACAATCCTGATTTCCTCAACGATATCCGCACGATGCTCGATCTCGGCTTCACGGAGCTGAGCATGGAGCCCGTGGTCTGCGCGCCGGACGATCCCTCCGCCCTGACGGCGGAAGACCGTGCGTTGGTGATGCGGCAGTACGAGGAACTCGCCGATCTGATGCTCGAGCGCGAGCGCGCGGGAAAACCCTTCACCTTCTACCACTACATGCTCGACCTCTCCGGCGGTCCCTGCATCTACAAGCGCATCTCCGGCTGCGGCTCCGGCACGGAGTACATGGCCGTCACACCCTGGGGCGATCTCTACCCCTGCCACCAGTTCGTGGGCGACGAGCATTTCAAGCTGGGCGACATCTGGAACGGTCTGAACAATCCCGAAGTGCAGGGCGAATTTGCCGCCTGCAACGTCTATGCCAAGCCCGAGTGCCGCGACTGCTGGGCGAAGCTCTACTGCTCCGGCGGCTGCGCGGCCAACGCCTTCCACGCCACCGGCGCCATCACCGGCATTTACGAAGCCGGCTGCGAGCTCTTCCGCAAGCGCATGGAGTGCGCGATCATGCTGCAGGTGGCCCGCGCGGCCGACGCGGCCGGGGAAGACGAATGAATACACCGATTCTTGACTTTGTGCAGGGCTACGCCGCAGGCGAGGCCCTGCGCCTGCATATGCCGGGGCACAAGGGCCGGAGCGTTCTTGGCCCGGAGGCGCTGGACATCACGGAGATCCCCGGCGCGGACGTGCTGTATCACGCCGCGGGCGTGATCCGCGAGAGCGAAGAAAACGCCTCTGCGCTTTTCGGCAGCGCCCGCACGCTCTATTCCGCCGAGGGCTCGTCGCTCTGCATCCGTGCAATGCTCTATCTCGCGCTGCAATACGCGCGCCTCACCGGCAAACGGCCCCTGATCGCCGCCGGGCGAAACGCCCACCGCGTTTTTCTCTCCGGCTGCGCGCTTCTGGGGCTGGAGATCACCTGGCTGTTCGGAGACGAGGGCACGCCGCTGTCCTGTCATATTTCTCCGGAGACGCTGGACGCGCTGCTTTCGGCGGAGAAGCCGGTCGCCGTCTATCTCACGAGTCCCGATTATCTCGGCTGCCGGGCAGACATCCCCGCCCTTGCGGCCGTCTGCCGCAGGCACGGCGCGCTGCTGCTGGTGGATAACGCCCACGGCGCGTATCTGAAATTTCTTTCGCCCTCGCAGCACCCGCTCGATCTGGGCGCGGATCTCTGCTGCGATTCGGCGCACAAGACCCTGCCGGTGCTGACGGGCGGAGCCTATCTGCACCTGTCCCGCTCCTGCCCGGCGGCTCTGCTGCCGATGGCGGAGGCGGCGATGCGCCTGTTTGCCGGCACCAGCCCCTCCTATCTGATCCTGCAGTCGCTGGACCTGTGCAACCGCACGCTGGCGGGCGAATTCCATGCGCGGCTCGTCGAGCGAGCCGCGAGCCTGGACAGCCTGAAGTCCTCGCTGCGCGCCGCGGGATGGCTTCTTGCCGGGGACGAGCCGATGAAGCTCACGCTCTGTCCGAAAAGTCACGGCTACACGGGCGAGGCGCTCGCCGCCGCGCTGGAAGATCGCGGCATCGTCTGCGAGTTTGCCGATCCCGACTACTGCGTGTTCATGTTTTCGCCCGCCAATCCCGCTTCGGATCTGGATACGCTGGCCGCCGCGCTGCGATCGCTGCCCGTGCGGGCGCCGATCAGCACGCTTCCGCCGCGGCTCGGGACTCCGGAACGGGTGCTGCCGCCGCGCGAGGCGATGCTCGCGCCCTTTGAAACGCTGCCGCGGGAACAGTGCCTCGGCCGCGTGCTCGCCGCACCGACCGTGAGCTGCCCGCCCGCCGTGCCGATCCTGGTCTGCGGCGAGCGCATCGACGCGCAGGCGCTCGCGCTGTTCGCCTACTACGGGCTCGACCGGCTGGACGTTATTCTGCCGGACTTTGAACAGGGAGGGATGTCCCGTGAGAAAACGGATCTTTGACGTGATCGAGGTCGCCCGCGAGGACGACCGGATCAGCGCAATCTACGACGCCTTTATGATCCTGATGATCGTGCTGAGCCTGGTTCCGCTGCTTTTTAAAGGGACCTCAGCGCCGCTGGCCGTGCTCGACCATGTCGCGGTCGTTGTGTTCATCCTCGACTATCTGCTTCGCTGGGCGACGGCGGACTACAAGTTCGGCAAGCCCGGCGTACTGAGTTTCGTGCGCTATCCCTTCTCGCTGATGGCGATCATCGACCTCGTCAGCATCCTGCCCTCGCTGACCATGCTCAACGCCGGCTTCAAAGTGCTGCGCATGCTGCGTATGATGCGCGCGATGCGCGTGCTGCGGGTCTTGAAGGCGGTGCGCTATTCCAAGAGCCTGCGTATCATCGGCGACGTGCTGAAGGAGGCGAAGGAGCCGCTGATCGCGGTGGCCACGCTCGCCATCGCCTATATCTTTGTCTCGGCGCTTGTCATCTTCAACGCCGAGCCCGATTCCTTCCGCGACTTCTTTGAGGCGCTCTACTGGGCGACCGTGCTGCTGACCACGGTGGGCTTCGGCGACATCACACCCGTGACCGTGATCGGCCGCGGTGTCGCAATGTGCTCGTCCATCTTCGGCATCGCCATCGTCGCGCTGCCCTCGGCCATCATCACGGCGGGCTATATGCGGCAGATCGGCATGCAGAGCAAGGAAGAAGCCGCCGTCGAGCAGCTTTCGGCCGGAAGCGGGGAAACTGCCGATGTCTGACTATATCATGGACCTGCGCAAGATCGTCGGCCACCGGCCGCTGCTGAGCCCGGGCGCCAGCGTCATCCTGGAGGATGCGGAGGGCCGCATCCTGCTGGAGCTGCGCCATGACAACCGCTGCTGGGGCTATGCCGGCGGCGCGGTGGAGATGGACGAGGTCGTGGAGGACGCCGCGCGGCGCGAGCTTTTCGAAGAAACCGGGCTCGTCGCCGGAAAGCTGGAGCTATACGGCGTGTTCTCCGGCCCGGAAAGCCATTTTTACTATCCCAACGGTGACGAGGTATCCTACGTGGAGATCGTCTACACCTGCCGGGACTGGAGCGGCGAACTGCGCCCGCAGCCGGGCGAGGTGGACGAGCTGCGCTGGTTTGCAGCCGGCGAGCTGCCGGAGGACCTGTCCCCGCCCACCGCGCGCGTCATCCGGCAATGGGCGGCGGAAAAGCTGAAAAACGGAGGCTGAAGCATGGCAAAGAATACCGATGTTTCCCTGCGCCAGCAGGTCATTTATTCGATCTACGTGCGCAATCACACCGAGGAGGGGACCTTCCGCGCCGTGATCCCCGATCTTGACCGCATCCGCGCCCTCGGCACGGACATCATCTGGTTCCTGCCCATCCACCCGATCGGCGTGAAGGGCAAAAAGGGCAGCCTCGGCTGCCCCTACGCCAACCGCGACTACCGCAGCGTCAACCCCGCCTACGGCACGATGGAGGATTTCCGCCTGCTCGTCGACGAGATCCACGCGCGCGGCATGAAAGTGATGATCGACGTGGTGTATAACCACACCGCGCCGGATTCCGTGCTTTTTGAACAGCACCCGGAGTGGTTCTACCGCGGGCCGGACGGCAAGCCGGGCAACAAGATCGGCGACTGGAGCGACGTCATTGACCTCGACTACGCCCACCGCGATCTCTGGGACTATCAGATCGAGTCCCTCTGCTTCTGGGCCGGGATCGTGGACGGCTACCGCTGCGACGTGGCCTCCTTCGTGCCGCTGGACTTCTGGAAAGAGGCCCGCGAGGCGGTGGAGCGCGTGCATCCGGGTTTTCTCTGGCTGGCCGAGACCGTGCACCGGACCTTCGGCCTGCAGTGCCGCCGCCAGGGCGTGTATTCCATGCGCGACAGCGAGGCCTTTGAGGCCTTCGATATCGAGTACGAGTACGACATCCGCGAGATCTTCGACGCCTGGCTCTCCGGCCGCGCGCCGCTGAGTCACTATCTGGATCTGATGAACTTCCAGGAGCTTGTCTACCCCGCCAACTACGATAAGATGCGCTTTCTGGAAAACCACGACCAGCCGCGCATCGCCTCCTTCATCCCGAAGGAGAGCGACCTTGTCAATTACACGGCCATGCTCTATTTCCTCAAGGGCACGACGCTCCTCTACGCCGGACAGGAGTTTGAAAACGAGCACCTGCCGAGCCTCTTTGAAAAAGAACCCATCGACCGTGCGACCGGCAAAGACCTGAGCGCCCTGATGCGCAGGCTCTATGAGATCAAGCGCACGGCGCTCGACGCGGAGGACGATTTCCTCGCCTGCGCCGACGATCGGCATGCGATCGCCGTGCTTGAGCGCGTCGGAAACGGCGTGCGGAAGATCGGCATTTTTTCCCTTCGTTCGGAAAGCGCGGCGGTCGAAGTGCCCGCGCCGGACGGCGAGTACGCAGATCTCATCGGCGGCGGGACGGTTTCTGTGAAAAATCACAAAATATCCTGTGCCGGACGCCCGATAATTTTCACCCTTCCCGCGTAATTCAAGATTGCGCGACGCTTTTTGACGGATTATAATATCTCCTGTATTAAAACAAATTCGTGGAGGTGCTGAACATGGCAGATAACAAACGTCCCGAAAGCATGGCCCGCATTACGACACCCGCGCTGGCCCAGGCCTTTATCGACGAGCAGATCGCCGCGCTGCGCGCGCAGATCGGCGACAAGAAGGTGCTGCTGGCGCTGTCCGGCGGTGTGGATTCCTCCGTCGTGGCCGCTCTGCTGATCAAAGCGGTCGGCAAGCAGCTCACCTGCGTGCACGTCAACCACGGCCTTCTCCGCAAGGGAGAGCCCGAGCAGGTGATCGAGGTCTTCCGCAACCAGATGGACGCCAACCTCATCTACGTCGATGCGGTGGACCGTTTCCTGGACAAGCTCGCCGGTGTTTCCGATCCCGAGAGCAAGCGCAAGGTCATCGGCGCGGAGTTCATCCGCGTGTTCGAGGAAGAGGCACGCAAGCTGGAGGGCATCGAGTTCCTCGCCCAGGGCACCATCTACCCCGACATTCTTGAGAGCGGCCCGGTCAAGGCGCACCACAACGTGGGCGGCCTGCCGGAGGACCTGCAGTTTGAGCTGGTCGAGCCGATCAAGTTCCTGTATAAGGACGAGGTCCGCGTGGTCGGCAAGCAGCTCGGTCTGCCCGACGGCATGGTCTACCGTCAGCCCTTCCCCGGCCCCGGCCTGGGCGTGCGCTGCGTCGGCGCCATCACCCGCGACCGTCTGGAGGCCGTGCGCGAGAGCGACGCCATCCTGCGTGAAGAGTTTGCGAAGAACGGCCTGGCCGGCAAGGTCTGGCAGTACTTCACCATCGTGCCGGACTTCAAGTCCACCGGCATCACCGACGGCAAGCGCACCTACGACTGGCCCGTCGTCATCCGCGCGATCAACACGGTCGACGCTGTGACCGCCGAGGTCGCCGAGCTGCCCTTCCCGCTCCTGCAGCACATCACCGCGCGCATCACGAGCGAAGTCAAGGGCGTCAACCGCGTCCTCTGGGACATCACGCCCAAGCCCTCCGGCACCATCGAGTGGGAATGATTGCAGAACCGTCTAGAAGGCGCATAAACACTAGGCTTTTCCGGTTTGAAAACGCCTCGTGACAACGTTTTGACAACACTTTAAGCATTACTCGTAAAGTAAAGAGCTAACTGATTTTTGTCGAATCAGTTAGCTCTTTTTTGCTTAAATTGCGTGTTTCACAACCAAAAAATTGTACACGTCAGTTGTTTTCGCAACATATGGTGGACACATATGGATACTGTTCATGTAATTTCGAATATAAATGTTTCGCCTGTTTTCTGATAGGAATTTTTCACATTTGGAGCAGTTCCCCATCTCTTTATGAGTTCAGTTTCAATGCCCGCCTTCTCTGCTGCTACAAGATCATAGTGGTTGATTATTCTATTAAGCACATCATAGAAACCAACAACCCCACGAAAAATCAAAACGAGCGGATCCCCTTTTTTAGTCATTGCAATTTTGGGAAACTCCTTTAATCCACAGTTCGCATTAGTAAAGCCCTTTATTGCTTCATAGTTTGTTTCGGCGATATTGCTAAACAGATGATTACCATGCGCACAACAGTTTCTGCAACTCTTGAAGTACTTATATATGAGCCAAAGTTTGTTAATATATGCATCTTGTCTTTGGGCAGTAAAACAAAAGCACCCAGACAAAGGAGAGGTGTTCTCTGCAGCTAAGACTTTTTCAAAAGAAGAGAACTCTCCTTTTTTCAGTTCTTCTTTTATCTTGCCTTTTTTCGTCTTTGATTGGCTAATCAATGTAGAGTCAACGAAGGAATCCACCCACGTATCAAAAATTGCTAACGCATTTATCAAGAGCAATTCTGCTATATACTGCTCCTCGTATTCCCATGATAGCTCATTCGCAATTCGATTAGGATTAAGACCATGTATATCCAATCCACTAACTAACGCATTCTTTACTTCTATGTTGTTTGCATCAGGATGCTCAATGAAGTATTTCTTAGCATCTTGCCTAAGGTTCCATAGTCCTGCATCAAGAGCCCATACCATATCAAAAGTAGCAGTTATTTGCTGAGATGCAAAATAGGTTGCTTCAAAGATAGTGTTAGACATGCAGAATCAGCCCTCTCTCTTTTTTGCTCTCCCTACAGCAGCCCCTGATTAATCCTTAAGTTTGTCCTTAAAGGCTTCTACGAGGGCATCGCTTAGCTCCTGGGACGGCACTTTTACCCAAATACGAGAGCTGTCGTATTTCGGATAGTTATAGCGCCACTTGTCATATTCTTCCTTGGTAATCTCCCCGGCGCGGTATTTTTCCGCGACAGGAGCCCAGGCATAGACCATTTCCGAGATGCGCGCGGCTTCTCTTCCCCTGCGGGGATCAATACGGAAAACAACTTCTCCGTCTCTGTCCTCAATGGTCAGCCCATAGCGATCCTCCAAAGCAAAC
>CAMNOV010000017.1 GCA_946547105.1 uncultured Clostridia bacterium
TGCGCCGCTCCCTGGGCCTGGTGCTGCAGGAGACCAACCTCTTCACCGGCACCGTGATGGACAACATCCGCTACGGCCGCCTCGACGCGAGCGACGAGGACTGCCGCCGGGCAGCCCGCCTCGCCGGCGCGGACGACTTCATCCGCCGTCTGCCCGAGGGCTACGACACGATGCTGCGCAATAACGGCGCCAACCTCTCCCAGGGCCAGCGCCAGCTGATCGCCATCGCCCGCGCGGCCGTGGCCGATCCTCCGGTGATGATCCTGGACGAGGCGACCTCCTCCATCGACACGCGCACCGAGGCCATCGTGCAGCGCGGTATGGACGAGCTGATGAAGGGCCGCACGGTCTTCGTCATCGCCCACAGGCTCTCGACCGTTATGAACTCGGACGTGATCATGGTGCTAGACCACGGGCGCATCATCGAGCGCGGCAGCCATGACGCGCTGATCGCCGCCAAGGGCACCTACTACCAGCTCTACACCGGCGCCTTCGAGCTTGAATAAGAACCATAAAATCATCCGGGAGGGCGATGCCCTCCCGGAACTTTTTTCCGATCCCGGTGAGATATCGGCGTCGAAAAGGGTAGATATAGGGTGAGGCGGAAAGGAAGTGACGGCATTGGAGGACAGCGAGATCATTGCCCTGTTCTATGAGCGCTCGGAACAGGCCATTGCGGAACTGGACCGAAAATACGGCGCGGCCGTGCGGAAAACGGCGGCCAATATCCTGAACGACCGGCAGGACGAGGAGGAATGCGCCAATGATACATACCTCGGCGTATGGAACAGCGTCCCGCCGCAGAACCCGCGGCCGCTGAAAAGCTACGTCTGCCGCATCGCCCGGAATCTGGCCGTCAAGCGCTATCACGCCAACACCGCGCAAAAGAGAAGCGGCGGTTATGAGCTCGTGCTCGACGAACTGGCCGAATGCATCCCGTCCACGGTCAGCGTGGAGGACGATTACACGGCCAAGGAGCTGTCCGCGGCGATCAGCCGCTTTTTGGACACGCTCAGCTATGAGGACCGCTTCTGCTTCCTTCGGCGCTACTGGTACGCCGACCCCGTGGCGGAGATCGCCCGGATGACGCGGCTCGACGCCCACCGGATCTCCGTCCGCCTGCATCGCACCCGTGAGAAACTGCATCGCTATTTGAAAGAGGAGGGTTTGCTGGAATGAAACGGGAACAGCTTTCCGATATCATCGGCAATCTCGACGATCGGCAGATCGCCGAGGCATATCAGTTCGATCCCGCGCTCTGCGGACGCTCCCCGGAAAGGATCGGAAGAATGAAAATCAAACGCATCGTGACCTTTGCCCTCGCCGCCGTGCTGATCCTGGCGCTTGGCGTGACCGGCTACGCGGTCTACCGCGGCCGGGTGCAGGACCTGGTGATGAAAAGCAGCGAGGAGGACATTGTCCTCGTTGACGAAGACTCCGACATCGTGCTCGTCGGGGAAGAGGAAGAGCAGCCCGCCGCGGAGCCGCAGGCAGCATCTTATGATCCTCTGCCCGGGGACACAGACATGATCTCCCTGCAGGGCTTCGCCGGCAGCCCCGAATATCAGGCGGCGCTGGCCTGGGCGGACTTTCAGCACAATTATGACCGCGACGGCAGCGTGCTCGCCTCGGTCGGCAACGGCCCTACGCCCTGGACGGAGACCTACAGCGTCAACGGTTACCACGTCTATTCCCAGGAGATGGCCGACACGCTGGAAGGCATCGCGGCCGAGTACGGTCTGACCCTGCACAGTGGCGCTTTGCAAAGCGCTGACCTTCGCGAGATGAAGGAGCGCTTCGGCGCATTCTGCACCACGGCTGTTAACGGCGCAGGCTATTATTTCACTGACGGCACCTTCCAGAGTGACTGCGCCGTTAACGGCATCTCTTTCCAGATCCGCCGCTGCATGAAAGGCGTGCTGGATACCGTCAGCCTGAACATTTTCGACGCCGAGCAGTATGAGCAATGGGAGTACACGACCGCCTGCGGCGAAACGGTGCTGCTGGCCCTCGGCCCGAGCAAGGCGCTGATCCTCGCAGAGAGCGATCAGAGCTTCACGGTCATCAATGTTCTGGCCGGTTCGGAGGACAGCCTCTTATATGGCGCGGACGGCAGCATTACCGCCGCGCAGCTGGAAGAACTGGCCGACAGCTTCGATTTCTCCATCCTCTGAAAACCCCGCACATACGCGAAGCCCGCGGCTCACTTGAGCCGCGGGCTTTTTTGCACAGGAAAACCGCAGATCCTGTCATTTCGAGACGGTGCACAGCAGCTGAAAAAAGCAGACGGTAGGGGCGCTTCATGAAGCGCCCGCAGGACAGAGGCCGGACGCGGCAGCGGGCGATTCGTGAATCGCCCCTACAGGGCGAGAGCTTCGGGCCGCCGAGGGCGTCGGCCCCTACGGAGGGAGGAAGAGCGGGCCGCCGGGGCGATAGGGTTTTACAGCTTGCCGAGGAAGCACTCCTGGCTCTCCATCTCGGAATAGAGGATCGCGCCGCCCTCGCCCAGATCGTAGACCTTGATGACCTCCGCCAGCTGCTCGTCTCCGGTCAGCTCCCGGTAGACGTCGGGATAGCGGTCGAAGAGCGCTTCGTTGAATTCGCAGCCGCGCTCGCCCTGATAGATGGCCGTGTAGAAGATGCCGGTCTCCACGAGATCCTGGAAGAAGTGGCTGCCGTAGCTCAGCTCCGGGCGCAGCCCGTGGGAGCTGTAGGCCAGCTCCGACATGCTGACATAGTTGTTGATCTCTGCAAAGCCCACCGGCACGCCCAGGCTCGGCGTGGTGGTGCCCCAGCGCCCCGGGCCGAGCAGGATGGCGTTTTTGCCGCGGAGCTTCCGGTTGAGCTCGCCGATCTGCCGGGCGGCCGCGTATTTCTGCTGCTCGGTCAGCGCCAGATAGGGCGCGACCTTGACAAAGACCGCGTAGCGCACCGGCAGCGCCGCGTTGCCGCCCATGAAATTGCCCTTGATGCGCCAGAAATAGTCCGTCACGCGCGGCTTGACGCCCGCATGGCCGAGGCCGCTGGCCTGCAGGGTGCGGCACTGCAGGAGGTTGACGCCGTAATCGCCCTCCGGCGTGAAGTTGACGGCGTATTCGAGGTCCACCGGGTATTCGTATTTTTCAGCCACGATCGCCATGATGCGGGTCATGACCGCGGCAAAGTCCGTCTTGCGCAGCAGCTTCTGGAAGTTGATGATGTTGGGCGTCGGCTCGCCGACAAGGCCGATCTCGCGGTAGCGCGCGGCGGTGGCGAGGTCCGGCTCCATGAAGAGCCAACGGTCGGCGCGCAGGGTGCTCAGATCGAGCGATTCCACCGGAACGGTGGTGAAGCGGTTGTTTTTCAGGTCGATCGCGTCCACCTTGTGCTGGCTGTATTTGTACTCGTCGCCGTAGGCAACCATCGGCGGCGCGGTGGGCGCGTCGAGGCGGATGAAGCGGGCATAGTCGTCGGCCTCGCGGTCGACGGCGCGGGTGCCCATGCCGAAGACCAGGCGCAGCATGCCCTTGTTGTCCGCACCGGAGGACGGGCCGCTGACGTAGAGATTCTTTGAGTGGCCGACGCCGGCCATGTGCGGGAAGTAATAGTCGCCGTGGCAGTCGCCGCTGACGCGCATCACCAGCAGCGCCATCTGCTCGTCGCGGTCGAGCAGGTTCCGGTCGGCGCGGTAGCGGAAGGCCGCCGGGCTGCCCGTGCTGGCATAGACGGTGCGCACCGCGTTTTCGAACTCCTCGTAGCGCTCCTCCAGGCTGCCCTGGTTCGGGCAGAAGACGCTCTCGTACTTGCCGGCGAAGGCGTTGCCGATGCCGTCCTCCAGCAGGGAGCTGGAGCGCACGATGATCGGCGACTGGCCGAAGTATTCCAGCATGGACTTGAATTGTTCGCGGATGGAGTGCATGAATTTGCCGTCCAGCAGCCGCCGCCGCAGCTCCTCGGCCAGCGCGAGGTAGTCCTCGGGCTGCTCCATCTTGGTGCGCAGCTCCCAGACGCCGTTCTGCACGGCGTAGGTGTAGAAGACGTCCGCGCCGATGTAATAGGAGTCGTGCGGGGCGATGCGCCGGGCGTAAAGCGCGGGGTCGGTGTCGCGGATGATGTGGCGCGCCAGCAGCATGCCGACGGATTTGCCGCCGATGCAGCCGGTGCCGATCTCGCGCTTTTTGATGGCCATCAGGTCGCTGACGGAAAAGTACTTCCGGCAGAGCTCCAGGCGCAGCGGCTCCGTGCCCAGCAGGCACTTCATGATATGCTCCTTGAGCTCGCGCCCGGCCTCGTCCGTCGGCTCCGGGTGCTCGGGGTCGACCGAGTCGAACATGCTGTCCCAGCAGTCGCGGTGCTCGCCGGTCTGGGTGAAAATGTCGAAGATGCCGGAGGTCTCGGCGCTGGAGGTGACGGTCTCGCAGTGCGTGCCGTGCACGCGAAGCGGAAAATACATCGTCGGCGTGCGGCGGCCCTGCACCTTGACCGGGTGGATGTAGGTCATGCCGTTCATCGTGCGGATGTTCAGCAGCACGCCCGTCGCCTTGCGGATGCGGGCAATCGTGTCGTAGGTGTGGCGCGCGTATTCCAGCGCCACGTAGCACAGCGCGCCGCGCTCGCGGATGAATTCGCCGGTCAGCTCGAAGAAGTTGCAGACCATCATGTCGGAAAACCAGTGCTGCTGCAGCTCCGACAGGCAGTCGAAGAGGAAAAAGCTGTCCGCCGGCTCGGAGGAGATGATGCGGTGCACCTGCACAGCGGTAGTCTCAAAGCCCACGGAGGGGTCGAGCCGGTATTGGACGATGTTGGCACCGCGCTTTTGCAGCGCCTCGGTGGGGATCAGCTCCTCATGCTCGCCGAAGCGGAAATAGACCATGCGGCGGCCGGTGGGCACCTCGTCGGTGACGAACTGTGTCGCCACGAACATGTAGTCGCCGATGCTCTCCATCTGCCAGGCGACGATGTCGCCCGCGCGCAGGCCGTCCAGGACCTTGTCCAGCCCCAGGATACCGGTGCTGATGATCGAACTGCTCATAGGACACCTCCGGAGGGAATTTTTTCTATCATAACACAGCAAATCAATGAAGCGCAAGGGCAGGATGGATCGAATAAAAAAGAGCCGCTTTGGGCGCGCTCACTTAAGGATACGGCAGCGCAAAAAGGAGCTTTTCGCGCCGGACTATGTTGAAAATACTCGGAATACATAGCCAGTATTCCTGCGTTTTTCGCCTCGCCCGACACAAAAATCTCTCTTTTTGCGTGCACAGCAGTTTTGAGCGAGGAATTTTTCGTTCAGACAAAATAGAAAAAGCCGGGAATACTTGACGTATTTCCGGTTTTTTCTATGAAGTATGGGCGGAAAAGGACCGCTCAAAACCTGTCGTCTCTTTAAGTGAGCGCGCCCTTTGTGGCTCTTTTCGTCTGTTCAGTTCAGGAAGTCGCGCAGCTTCTTGGAGCGGCTGGGATGGCGCAGCTTGCGCAGGGCCTTGGCCTCGATCTGACGGATACGCTCGCGCGTGACGTTGAACTCCTTGCCGACCTCCTCGAGGGTGCGGGTGCGGCCGTCGACGATGCCGAAGCGCAGCTCCAGCACCTTCTTTTCGCGCGGGGCGAGCGTGTCCAGCACCTCCTCCAGCTGCTCGCGCAGCAGGGAGAAGCTGGCTGCCTCGGAGGGCTCGGAGGCGTCCTCGTCGGGAATGAAGTCGCCCAGGTGAGAGTCCTCCTCCTCGCCGATCGGGGTCTCGAGGGAGACGGGCTCCTGCGCGATCTTCAGAATGTCGCGCACCTTCTCAACGGGCATGCCCATCTCGTCGGCGATCTCTTCGGCGCTGGGATCGTGACCCAGCTCCTGCAGCAGCTGGCGGGAGACGCGGATGGTCTTGTTGATGGTCTCGACCATGTGTACCGGGATGCGGATGGTGCGGGCCTGGTCGGCGATGGCGCGGGTGATGGCCTGGCGGATCCACCAGGTGGCGTAGGTGGAGAACTTGTAGCCCTTGGTGTGGTCGAACTTCTCCACGGCCTTGATCAGGCCCAGGTTGCCCTCCTGGATCAGATCCAGGAACAGCATGCCGCGGCCGACGTAGCGCTTGGCGATGGACACGACCAAGCGGAGGTTGGCCTCGGTCATGCGGCGCTTGGCGTCCTCGTCGCCGTCGGCCATCTTGACGGCCAGCTCGATCTCTTCCTCGGGAGTCAGCAGGGGCACCTTGCCGATCTCCTTGAGGTACATGCGCACGGGGTCGTCGGTCGAGAGCGTGTCGGCCAGCTCCTCGGTGCTGCTGATCTCCTCTTCCGTGACCTCTTCCAGACCGGTCAGCTCCTCAATCTCGGGCAGCAGGTCGTCGTCCAGCGCGGGCAGCACGTCGCCGGCGGGCATGTCGATATCGATGTTGTTGGCCTCCAGCGTTTCATAGAACTTGTCCACGACCTCGCTGTCGAGGTTCATGTCCTCTAGGCATTCCAGCTCCTTGGCGCTGAGCTTGCCGGCCTTCTTGCCCTTTTCCAGCAGCTCGTTGAGGCGCTCTTCCGGCGTTTTCTGCGGCTGCTCCGGCTCTTTTTCCTTTTTCTTGGAGCTCTTTTTCTTCGGCTTGGGCTCCTCTTTCGGCGCCTTTTCGTCGTCGGCCAGCAGGGCGTCGGCCATCTGCTCGAGTTCTTCTTCGCTGTATTTCTTTTCTTCGCTCATATCGGTTTACCCCTTATATCCTTTTTTCTCCTGGTACTGCCTGGCCATGGCCAGCAGATCGGTATTGCTTCCGCCGAGATCTTTGCGTTCCCGGATCCGCGCTATGTAATCGTTCAGAGCGGTCTCGCCCCGGCTGAGCTGCTCGGGCTTCTGCAGCAGCTGGACAAGGAGGCTCATCTCCTGCCCGCTGAGCTCGCCGCTCAATGTGGCGGTGCTGAGACTGTCGCCCCGCCGGGCCTTGTCCCGCAGCACCGTGTAGATATGCGCCAGCACCGGCGCGGAGAAATCCTCCGGCGGCGGCAGCGCCGCGCGGCTTGCCAGAGAGGGCTCCAGATACAGCAGGCGGATCAAGCCTTCCTCCGCGGCCGCCGAAGCGGGATCGTCGTAGCGGAAGCTCTTTTCCTCCGGCTGCAGCTGCCGTTCGGGGCGGCTCTGCTCCTTCGCCTCGCTCTTGCGCGCCGCGCTCAGCATCCGCTTGCGCCGGCGTTCGACCTCGTCGGCCACGGCCTCGCCCTTCACGCCGGCCAGCTCCGCCACGCGCATCGCGTAGACCTGCCTCTCCACCGCGCCGGGGAGCCTCGCCAGCATGCCGGTGGCTTCCTTCAGAAAGTCCACCTTCTGCTCCGGCTCCGTGAGCACGTATTTGTCGGAGATCGACCGCAATCGGTAGTCGATCTGGTTTTCCGAGCCCTCAAGCAGGTTCCGGAAGGCCTCCGGACCCTTGAGCTTGATGAATTCGTCCGGATCCTTGGCGCCGGTCAATCGCAGGACCTTGACCTTGAGCTCCAGCTTTTCGAGGATGCCGATCGCCCGCTGGGCGGCCTTGATGCCCGCGCCGTCGTTGTCGTAGGCGATGATCACCTCGCCCGTATAGCGCGAGATCAGCCGCGCCTGCTCCGGCGTCAGCGAGGTGCCGAGCGAGGCCACCGCCGAGTCGAAACCGGCCTGGTGCAGTGAAACTACGTCTATGTTGCCCTCGGAGAGGATGATATATCCGCTTTTTGATTTTTTCGCCAGATTCATGGCGAACAAGTTGCGGCTTTTGTTGAAGACCACGGTTTCCGGGCTGTTCATGTACTTGGGCTCGCCGTCGCCGAGGATGCGGCCGGAAAAGCCGATCACGTTGCCGCGCACGTCGATGACCGGGAACATCAGGCGGCTGCGGAAGGTGTCGTAAAAGCCGCCGTTTTTTCCCTTACGGACAAGGCCCGCGTCGAAAAGCTCAAAATCGGAATAGCCCTTGGCCTTCATGGCGCTGCGCAGCGCGTCCCAGGTGTCAGGCGCGTAGCCGATGCCGAAATTCGTGGCCGTGGCCCGGCCGATCTGGCGCTGCCGCATGTAGTCCCGGGCCGGCGCGCCGCCGGGCGCGGAGAGCTGCTCGTAGAAAAAGCGCGCGGCGTCTTTGTTAAGGGCGAGCATCCGGCTGCGCTTTTTGCTCTCGCGGTCGTTCTCCTGCTCCGGCACCGGCATATTTACACGCCGGGCCAGGAATTCCACCGCCTCCGGGAAGGAGAGGTTTTCGATCTCCATGATGAAGTTGATGACGCCGCCGCCTTTGCCGCAGCCGAAGCAGTGGTAGATCTGCTTGTCCGGCGAGACGGAGAAGGAGGGCGTTTTTTCGCTGTGGAAGGGGCAGAGCCCGAAGAGGTTCGAGCCGCTCCTTTTTGACAGGCGCACATAGGAGGACACGACCTCCACGATGTCGTTGCGCTCAGTCAGCTCGGTCAGAAATGTTTCGGGAAAGGCCGTGGGGATCACCTCCTTCGTCGGTGATAGTTTTTAGTTCTTAGTTCTTAGTTTTTAGCGACTGATGTGATCATACGGGTCAGCATTTTCCCGACTTCGCCGCAAAGCGAAAGGGCGCTTTTTGTCTGAACCTCGCTCAAATAATGCTGCCGCATGCAGATCATGAGCTGCGTTTCGATTTCAAAAACAGATCCTTTTGCAACAGATAAAAACTGTCGGAACTCTTTATCTGTCTGCCGACCGTGACCTTCAGCTATATTTGACGGAACGGAAACGGCAGCTCTTCGCATCTGATCAGCGAGTGCGTACAGCTCTTCTTTTGGTAGATGTCGAGTCAGAGTATAGACTTCATCGGCAAGATCCATGGCTTTCTGCCAGACAATCAGCTCCCGGTAATGTGTCCAAGCCATAACCGTTCTCCTAAGAACTAAAAACTGAAAACTAAAAACTACTTTACCGTCCACGCAAACGGGATGAACAGCTCGCCGTATTTTTCCATCGCGTAGCTGTCGGTCATGCCGGAGATGTAGTCGCAGGCGGCGCGCTCGCGGCCGTCGCGCTCGACCACCGGGGCGAAGTCCTCCGGCAGCGCCTCGGGATGCGCGGTATAGTAGTCGTAGAGGGCGCTGAGGATGCCGTCCACCTTGCTCTCCTCGCTCTTGGCGATGGGATTGACGTAGATATCGGAATACATGTAATCGTGGAAATATGTAAAGGTGTCCTGCATGGCGGGCGACATTTTCAGTTCGCCTGACGTGCTGTTTTCCACAAGGTCGGTGATGAAGGTGTTGATGCGCTCGCTGTTGCGCTCGCCGCATTCGCGGCGGATGCGCTCGGGAACCTCGGCGGCCGTGAGGATGCCGGCGCGGATCGAATCGTCCAGGTCGTGGTTGATGTAGGCGATGCGGTCGCACAGGCGCACGGCCACGGCCTCCGGGATGTCGTCCGGCGCACCGTGCGTGTGGTGCAGGATGCCCATGCGGGTCTCATAGCAGAGGTTCAGTCCGCGGCCGTCGCGCTCGAGCACGTCCACCACGCGCAGGCTCTGCTCGTAGTGATGAAAGCCGCCGGGATGGATGCGCCGCAGCGCACGCTCGCCCGCGTGGCCGAAGGGCGTGTGCCCCAGATCGTGGCCGAGGGCGATAGCCTCGATCAGATCCTCGTTGAGCTCCAGAGCCCGGCCCACGGTGCGGGCGAGCCGGCTGACCTCCAGCGTGTGGGTCAGGCGCGTGCGGTAGTGGTCGCCCTCCGGCTGGAGGAAGACCTGTGTCTTATGTTTCAGGCGGCGAAAGGATTTCGAGTGCGTGATGCGGTCGATATCCCGCTGAAAGCAGGTGCGGATCGGATCCTCCGCCTCCGGCGTGAGCCGTCCGCGGGAATCCTTCGACAGCAGACCGTAGGGGCCGATGATGAAGCGCTCAGCTTCCTCCCGGCGCTCTCTGGGACAGGACATGCGACCACCGCCTTTGATCAATTCGGAATTAGAAATCCGGAGTTCGGAATGAAAAAGAGTCTCGGAAAAACCCTTCCAAGACTCTTATACGACGCAAATTTCAATTTCCCTTTATTTTCAGCGAAAAAATTTTTCGCTGCGTTGACGCTATGACAAAAGGTGCTTCTCAATAAAGGTTCTGACTTCTTCCTCTTCCTGAAAATACATCGAAGAGGATATGGCGGTGAAGAGGAACAGGAGCAAGCCGAAAAGCAGGCCGGTCAGGATCGCCATCAGCGGGCTGCTTGCCAGCAGCAGAAGCACGAGCAGAATCACCGCATAGAGGGCGAGACGTTTTCCTTCCCATCCAAAATGGCCTGTGATCCGAGTCTGCCCATTGCCCTCCGTTAGCCTTCCGAGAAAGGCGAGCTGATTGATCGAGCCCGCCCCGTTCTGCCCGGGGTGTGTTTTGACCAACAGAAAGCGGTTGCCCCTGGAAAAACGGCTGTAGAAGGCGGCGTCACCGGTAACCCGCCATCCGAAGGAGGCGGCAGGCCTTGTCAGCGCCTCCAGGCGAGCCCGGATCTGTGAAGGGCTAAGGCTGCTTTGGTAGGAATAGCGGCGCATGCGAAGATCTTCCTCTCTTACGGCTTTTTCATCAGCAGGACCAAAAAGATCCAGGCGGCGACGCCGACAAGGATATTAACAATCGAGAAAATGGAAAGAGAGACGACGCGGTTCTGCTTGACACGGCCTTTTGCAACAGAGACGAGACTTATGATCCCCAGAGGAATGTTCAGCAGCAAAAAAGCGATCATCGCTTTGCTGAAGATGGAGACAAGTGCGGCCTCTTTGAGAAAAAGGCCGATCAGAAAAGCACAGGCGAAGAGAAAGAGAATGACATGGACATATATCTGCCAGTCAGTTGATTTTTGCTTCATGTGCCGATCCGCCTTCCCTCTATTCCGAATTCCGAACTACGAATTCCGAATTATTCTTCGTCCTCGTCGAGGAAGTCCTCGGGCAGGACGGCCATCAGGTCGTCCTTCGTGGGCGCTTCCATCGCGGCCACGCGGTTGGACTGGCGCACGACCATGTCCTCAAAGCGGTTGCGCACGTCGCGGCCGTTGCCGAAGTTCTCGTCGCGCTCCTCGTACATCTCGTCGAAGAGCTTCTTCGCCGCCGCCTCGCCCTCTTCGGTGAGCTTGTAGCCGTTTTTGTCGCAGCGTGTGCGAAACATGGTCAGCAGCTGCTCGCCGTTGTAGTCGGGGAAGAAGAAATACTTGTTGAAGCGGGATTGCAGGCCGGGGTTGGAGGTGATGAACTTCTCCATCGGCCCGCTGTAGCCGGCCACGATCACGATCAGGTCGTCGCGGTGATCCTCCATGGCCTTGAGGAGCGTCTCGATGGCCTCGCGGCCGAAGTCGTTCTCGCCGCCGGAGGCGAGGGAGTAGGCCTCGTCGATAAACAGCACGCCGCCCAGCGCGGATTTGATGACCTCCTGGGTCTTCAGCGCGGTCTGGCCGACGTAGCCGGCCACCAGACCGGAGCGGTCGACCTCGATGAGCTGTCCCTTGGACAGCACGCCGATCGCGGCGTAGAGGCCGCCCACCAGGCGCGCCACCGTGGTCTTACCGGTGCCGGGGTTGCCCATGAAGACCATGTGCAGGCTCATCGGCGGCACGGGCAGGTCGTTTTCCTGGCGGAGCTTGCGCACCTTGATGAGGTTGATGAGGCTCTTGACGTCCTTTTTCACCTCGTCGAGGCCGACGAGCTCGTCCAGCTGCTCCATCAGCTCCTCGAGGCTTGGCTTTTTCTCCTCGGGGGCATCATTCTTGATCTCGGGTTTCGCCTCACCGCCGGAGGTCTGGGTCTGGGGCGGGTGCTTGTCGACAAAGCTCGGCTCGGCGCTGGTGACGTAATCGAGGGGATTGAGCGCCTCGCGGCTTTTGCGCACGCCGTTGGTGTCGCAGACGGCGGTCAGGCGGTCGGCGCATTCGGTGATGTACTCGGCTTCGCCCATCGTCACGTCGTCGTCCACCGCGGCCAGATACAGCAGGATGTTCGTCAGCATGCGGATGAAGGTGCGTGAGGTCTCGGTGCCGCGCTTGGCGTCGGTCTCCGCGAGGTTCCAGTAAAACACCGGAGGCAGGAACACGTCGGTTTCGCAGACGGAGCTGGTGAGCGTCCACAGCAGCCACTGCGGCTGCTTCTGCCCGCGGGAATAGATCTGGTTGGCCATGTCCACGTGGCGCTGGTTGATGCCGCCGGCGCGGCTCCAAAGCCCGAGGGCGCATTTGGTCATGAATTCGTCCATCTCAGGGGCGAGCTCGGCGCGGCCGAGACGGTAAAAGGCCTCGGTGTTGGCCACGTAGATCTTGTGGAATTCCTCCGGGCTGCGATTCCATGTGGTGGGCATGATGTCTCTCTCCTCTGCGCGTTTTTTCGTTTAACAGAAATATTATAGTCTTTTTTTCGCGCCGGTCAAGTAGAAGCGCTTCATGAAGCGCTCTTACAGTGCGATCTCGATTGCTTTTCCGACCGACAAAAAGTACAGCACGCCCTCGCGCACCTCTTTGCCGAAGATGCGGCGCAGCGCCGCGGCGTAAGCCCGCAGCTGTCCGGCGTAGTATTCGGCGCGCGCGGCGATCTCATCTTCCGTTCGCACGGCGTCGGTCTTGTAGTCGATGACGGTGAGCGCACCGCCTTCCTCGATGCAGCAGTCCACCACGCCCTGTAGCAGCACCTGCTCGCCCGCCGCGCCGGGGAAATAATCTCCCGCGTCGCACAGGAGGGAGAACTTGAACTCGCGCTCGCGGTGCTCGGCCTTCAGCATCCGCTGCCCGAGCGGCGAGGCGAAAAGCTTCACGATCGCCCCGGCGTCCACCGCTGCGGCCTCCTTGTCGCTCAGCAGCTGCTTTTGCCGCAGACGCTCGATCTCCGCGCGCACGCTCTCCAGGCTGCCGGTCTCGGCAAAATCCATGTACTGCAGCACCAGGTGCGTGGCCGTACCGCGCTGCGCGCCGGTGAGCGGGCGGTCCTTACGGGTGAAGTCCGGCATCCGGAAAACGCCGGTCCTGCGCTTCGGGGCAAGCGCCTGCGCGTCCTCGTCGGCCTCCAGGCGGCCCTTGAGCTCGGTGGCGGTCAGCTTGGAGGGCAAACGCTCGGCCTCCGCATGGGGATAGCGGAAGGAGAGATTGCGCTCCAGCTCACGCAGCGCATCCTCGTCGACGGATCCGTCGACGGCGGCGGGAACTGCTTCGGCCCCGGCGCCGGTCTCATCCGCGTATCGCAGCTTCAGATGCTCCTGCCCGTCGTCGAGCGCGGCGAGGAGCAGCCAGTCGGCAAAGCAGGTCTGCCCGGCCAGCAGCTCCGGCGGCAGCGGGCTCGACATGGCGCTGCGCAGCTTTTCCAGCGTTTTATCCGGATCCTTGAAGGAGGCGGTGATATACAGCCGCTCCTTCGCGCGCGTCAGCGCCACGTACAGCAGGCGCATCTGCTCGCTCAGCAGCTCCCGGTCGAGCCGCCGGCGGATCGCCTGGCGGGCGAGCGTCGGATACTCCACGCGCCGCTCCAGGTCGGTCAGCTTCGGACCGAGGCCGAGCTCCGGGTGCACCAGCACCGTTTCGTTCAGCTCGCCTTTGTTGAAGCGACGCGCCGTGTCGCAGAGGAAGACAACGGGAAATTCCAGCCCCTTGGACTTGTGGATCGTGAGGATCTGCACAGCGCCGCCGCCCTGCCCGGCGGCGGGCTCCTCCCCGCGCTCAGCCAGGCGCCGCAGCCAGAGCACAAAGCGGTGCAGGCCCTTGTAGCCGCTGCCTTCATAGCGCTGCGCCAGCGCGGCCAGCTCCATCAGATTGGCGCGCCGCTGGGCGCCGTCGGCCATGGCGCTGAACACGCTCAGCAGATCGAAGCCGTCCAGCAGCTCCCAGACCAGCTCCTCGGCGGAAAGATCGGCGGCAAGAGCGCGCAGCGCCTCGATCCGCGCCAGAAAGTCGCGGCATTTTTCGTCGTTTTCGGCGCGGGCGCAGAGCGCGGCATAGAAGTCGCGGTCGCGGTCGGCGCCGCGCACGGCGGACAGCTCGTCGGCCGTAAAGCCGAAGACCGGCGAGCGCAGCGCGGCGATCAGCGGGATGTCCTGGTGGGGATTATCCAGCACTGCGAGCAGGGAGAGGGCGGTGCTGATCTCCGGCGAGCGGAAATAGCCCAGGCCCTGTCCGGCGGCCACAGGCACGCCATAGGCCGTCAGCACGCGGCGGTAGACGGGGCCGGTGCTGTTGGCGGTGCTCATCAGGATGGCTACGTCGCCATAGTCCATCGGGCGCAGGCCGTCCCTGGCCTGCACGGGCGTGCGCGCCTCGACCAGAGCGCGGATCTTTTCCGCGACGAAGGCGGCTTCCGCGGCGGTCTTGTCCGGCGCCTCGTCCGCATCGTCTCCGCCGCCGGACGAGAGCAGAAACAGCTCCGGTACGGGGGCGGAACCCTCGTAGTAGTCTGCGCCGCAGATCAGCGCGGCTTCTTCATCATAATCCAGGTCGCCGAGGCGGCGGCTCATGCAGCGGGAAAAGATGCTGTTGACCGCGTCGATGATCTCCCGCCGCGAGCGGAAATTCTCCCGCAGCAGGATTTTTCGCGCTTGTCCTCCGGAGGCCTCGGTATAGAGCGGAAAATGATCGTATTTGTCGGTGAAAATACCGGGATCGGCCAGGCGGAAGCGGTATATGGACTGCTTCACGTCCCCTACGAGGAAGCGGTTCGTATCCTCGCAGGAGATCGCGCGGAAGATCTGTTCCTGCACGGGACTCACGTCCTGATACTCGTCCACCATGATCTCGTCGTAGCGCCCCGCGATCTCGCGGGCCAGTGCCGTGGGGCTGCCGTCCGGCTCGGTCAGCAGCTGCGCGGCCAGGTGCTCGAGATCGGCATAGTCGAGCAGGGACTGGCGGCGCTTGTCGCGGCTGTAGCGCTCATCGAAAGCAAGGCACAGCCGTAGCAGCGCCTGCATGGCGGGCGCGGTCTGCCGCAGCTCGGCAAGCAGCGAGGCGGAATCGTCGGTCAGCGCCTCCTGCAGCTTTTCCACGGCTTTTTTGCAGGCGTCCCGGCGCGCCTTGACGTGCGCGGTGAGCGCGGGATCCGGGTTTTTGCCCATGTTCGTGAATTTCGGGAATTCGACAGCGCGGACGGCCGCGGCGGCTGCATCCCAGCCCAGCGGGATGCTTCTCAGCAGCTCGCGAAGCTGCTCGCCCACCGGCGCGAGGCGCTGATCGTAATAGTTCAGCAGCTTTTCTTCGTGCCGCACGGCAGCCATCAGCCGGTCGATCTCGCGGCTCCAGTAGTCCGCCGTTGCAGCGGCGTCGTCCAGCAGCTCGCGCCCCCAGGGCGTTTCGCCCGCGTCGGCAAAGGGCTCCGCCAGCAGTTCGCTCTGCTGTTCGGCCCAGAGCGCGGGGCGCGCATGGCTCTGCATCTTGCCGTGCAGGTCCAGAACCAGCGCGCCGAGGCGGCGGTCATCCCGGCCTGCGCCGGCGGTGTCGGCCAGCAGCAGGAAGCCGGGGTGATCCTCCGGTTTGTCGTACCAGTCCTCGAGCACGCGCTCGAGCGCCGCGGCCTTCATGCTCTCGGCGCGCTCGTCGTCCAGGATCTTGAAATCCGGCGAAAGGGAGAGCGCCGCGCTGTTTTCCCGCAGGAGCGAGGCGCAGAAGCTGTGGATGGTGCCGATGGGCGCCTTGCGGCAGAGGGCGCTCTGGCGGCGCAGGCGGCGGTTGTCCGGGTCGGCGGCGAGCGCCTTGTTCAGCTCGTCGGCGATACGGCTTTTCAGCTCGCCCGCGGCGGCCTTGGTGAAGGTGTTGATCAGAAAGCGGTCGAGCTCGGCCGGCTCCTTCGGATCGGTCAGGCGCTGCAGCAGGCGCTGCGTGAGCACGCGGGTCTTGCCGCTGCCCGCGCCGGCGGATACCAGCAGCGTCGCGCCGCGCAGCTCCATGGCGGCGGCCTGCGAGGGCGTCGCTTTGAATTCAGCCATCTTCGCCCACCTCCTCGTCGATTTTTTCCCAGACCTCGCCGTCCTTCAGACGGGGCAGATAGCGGCAGCGTTCGCCGTTTTCTCCGTCGGAGAACTGGCAGGCATCGTAAAATTCGCAGAACTGGCAGGCGTTGTCCGCGCCGCTGCGGAAATAGGGGTCGGCGGCGATGCTGCCCTGCCGCAGCTCCTTTGCCATCTCGCTCAGGCGCTTTTGAATGTGACGCGACAAGCGGCCGAGCTGTTCGGCGCTGGCCAGGCCGCTCACGGCCCTGCCGGAGCGGAAGGAGACCGGGATATAGCGCTTGTCCTCGCCCTTTTCCCAGGCTTCGATCAGCGCCTCGTCCCCCAGGACGAGGCCGCTGCGCCGCAGGGCCTTGGCCCGCTGCTCATCGAGCTCCTCGTCGCCGGGCTTCCGGTCGGCGGCAAGCAGCGCGTCGCGCGCCGGAAGGTACATGACCCCGGCGGGCACGATCTCGTGCCCGTAGCGCCCTTCGCCGCCCTCGCCGAGGGCGAAGAGGTAGAGCAGCATCTGCAGGCCTATGCCGTACCAGACGTCGGACAGGGAGAACTTCTTGACGCCGGTCTTGTAGTCGACCACGCGCAGGTAGAGCTTGCCCTCGTGCAGCCAGCCGTCCACGCGGTCGGCCACGCCCGTCAGCGTCAGGCGGCCCTGCCCCTGCCCCAGCTCCACCGGCGGCAGGTCGCGGGCCTTGGAGAAGTCCAGCTCAAAGTCCAGCGGCTCAAAATCGGAGCGCCGCAGCTCGCGCGCCGTGTCCAGCACGATGCGCTCGGCGTCGCGGCTGAGACGCTGAAACAGGTGGACGAAGCGAGCGCTCTTTTCCTGGAAATCGTTGAGCTCGCGCTGCACGTAATCGGAAACGGCCTCCCGGACGAGCGCCTGGAGCGCTTCGTCCGTCACGGCGCGAAAGCCGCCCTGGGCCTTCGCCTCGCGGGCGCAGCGCTCCAGCACGTAGTGCAGGAAGGTGCCGATTTCGGGCGGCGTGAAGCCCGCGGGCTCATAAGGCTGCGCCTTGAGACCGTACTGGCAGAAATAGGCGTAGCGGCAGGAAGAAAACTTGTCGATGCGCGAGGCGGTCAGCCGCAGCTTCGGTCCGTAGAGCGTTTCCACCGCGGCCGGGGAGAGCCTCCCGCGGCTGATGGCGGCGGCAGTCTCCAGCGGCGCCATGCGCGCCGGCATGTGCTCGCGCGCGTATTCGGCGGCAGCACGCTGTACGGCGTCTCCGCCGCGCAGCGCGTTGGCGGCCAGGGTCAGCGCCGGGGCGGGAGCGGCCAGACGGCAGCGCTCCGGCTGCACGTCTTTTACGGACAGCTCAAACAGCGCCGCGGCGCGGTTCATGACGATGGACGGGCGCAGCGCGGCGCCGTCCGCGCCGAGCGCGGAATAACAGAGATCAAGCGTGTCGGACGGGAGGGTCAGCACGTGATAGATCAGCGCGAATTCGCGCCACAGCTCCTCCTCGCCCGCGCCGCCGAGGTCGATGCCGAGGGCAAGCAGGCGCTCGCGCTCCTCTTCGGAGAAGAGGCCGCCCTGCTCCTGCGCCAGCGGCAGGCGGTCGTCGGAGGCGCCCAGCACGATCAGGTGCCGGATGCTGCGGCGGCGCATGCGGTCAAAGTCGCCGGCGGAGACCCGGTCGAGCGCGACCGGGATGGTGCCCACGTCGTATTGGGAGAGCATTTGTAAAAAGAGGCGGCCGAAGGCGGAGAAATCCATCTCCGTCCCGCCGAGGATGGCCTCGCTCTGCTCGAGCGCGGAGACGATCAGCTCCCAGAGCTGGCGGTACTCCGCGGCCAGGCGCTCCTGCCCGGCCCGGATGAGCGCGTCGGCGCGCGCTTCGAGCGTTTCGGGCAGCTGCAGATCTTCAAAAAAGCGGGCGAGGGCTGCGGCCTGCCCGGCGGCGGTGGCGGCCTCCTTGCCGCGCCGCTCCAGATTCTGCAGCGGCAGCGCCACGCGGCGGCGCAGGGCGTTGATCTCCCGCAGCCGCGCCTCGGATTCCTCCGTCACTGTTGCGCCGTAGCCGTCCGGGTGCTGTTTCCAGTCGCCCTTTCGCTGCCAGGCGGGCGCGCGCAGCTGCCATTTGAAGACGTAGTTTTCCAGCGCGTCGCACTCGGCGAGGCTCAGGCCCGTGAGGCCGGTGCGCAGGTAGCTGACCACGTCGTCCACGTCCCAGCCGTTTTCCAGGATCTCGTAAGCGCCGGCGATCAGCGCGGGCAGCGGCTTTTGCAGCAGTTCGCTGCGGCGCGTCAGATACAGCGGCACGCCGTAGTGCCGGAAGGCGTTTTCCAGCAGCGGGCGGTAATCCTCAAAGCCACGCACGGCCACGGCGATATCGCGCCAGCGGCAGCCGGAGCGCACCAGCTCCAGGGCGCGCGCGGCGGCGTATTCACATTCGGCGGCCATGCTTTCGGCGCGGCGCAGACGGATGGCCTCGGTGGGGCCTTCGTATCGGTCGGGCGAAAAGCGGAACAGACGGCCGGTGTAAAAGCGCAGCGCCGGGTCTTTGCCCCCGGCGGGCGTAAAGCTGCGGATCTCCGTCTCCTGTCCAAGCTCCGCGGCGCAGGCGCGCAGCGAGCGCGCGGCACGCCGGGAGAGGACGAAGATCTCGTCCTCGCTGTCCATGGCGTCCAGCGTCAGGCAGACGGTGAGATCCGCGCCGCTTTGCAGCATGGCGCGCAGGATCTCCCGTTCCTGGCCGGTAAAGTCGATAAAACCGTCAACGACGATATGGTTTTCCGGGCCAATGCAGCCGGGCAGCTGCTGTGCAAGCAGCGTCAGACGGTCGGAGGGATCGGCGCGGCCGTTGGAAACGACGGCCTCATAGGCCTCCAGCACCAGCGCCGCGTCCCGCAGCTTGTCGCCGAGGCGCTCGTCGCAGTCCGCGACCACCTCCTCCAGCATTCCGGCGCTCACGCCGGCGCTTTTCAGTTCGTCGGCGGCGGAGAGCATCAGCGCGGGAAATTCCGGCCGCCGCCGCGCCGCTTTGTAGGCGCGCAGCTGCCCGCCCACGCCGGACAGCGCCAGCGACATGCACAGCAGGCGTCCGCCCTTGTCGAGCACGGGCAGAGCGGCGCCGCCCTGCTCGCTCAGCACGCGCCTGGCCAGACCCGAAAAGCTGAACACCTCGGCGTAGCGGCTCATCGTGTCGCCGCAGCGGCGGCAGAGCTCGCGCTCGGCCTCGTGGCTGTACTGCTCCGGCACGATCAGCCAGCTGTCTGGCTGGCGCGCCAGCACCCGGCGGCGGATCTCGTCCATCACGGCCGCGGTCTTGCCGCTGCCCGCCGGGCCGATATAAAGCTTGAGCATGGCTTGCGCCTCCTGTCTGTATAAAGGAAAAAGGAGCGGGGAGAACCTTCCCCGCTCCTCATGGCTCGTGTTTATGATTTTTTGTCTTCGTCAAAGAAGCGGGCCAGATCGATGGTGTCCGCGTCGCGCTCGGAGGGGTCCACGGCGGTAAAGCGCAGGGTCGGCTCTTCGGCGGCACGCTGCTGCCGGCGGAGCTCCTGCGCGGCCTGCCGCCGCTTTTCGGCCCGGCGCACCTCTTTGAGGTGCTTCCTGCGCAGCGCGCGATAGCGCAGCACCAGCGCAAAATAGAGCACCAGGATCAGCGCCAGCACAACGATGACCAGACGTACGCTGCGGGCGGCGAAAAAGCTGTCCACCTGCGTGCGGATGAATTCGCGCTTGGCGATCTTCACCTCGGCGGCATTGACCAGGTTATAAGGGCCGTAGCTCTCGCCGTTGATCTTCAGCGTCAGCTGGCCGAGAATGGTGCCGGAGGGAATGGGCGCGACAAGATGATCTTTCAGCAGCGTGACCTCCAGCTCCCGGCTCTCCGGCGGCGCGTCGGAGGGAAGGAGCAGCGTCAGGTCCTCGGTGGGACGGAGGCTGACAAAGCCCTCGCCCTCGGCCTGCTCCACCGGCTCGCGGCGGATGACCTCGCTGCTGCTGAGCACCTGTCCGTAGGAGAAGGTTTCAAACACCCAGTCGTACAGGCGGATGCTGTCGTTGAAGTTCTCGGGCTGTTCCGAATCCTGGGACAGGGGGCCGGGGCAGCCCATCACGATGGTCAGCACGCGCAGATCGTCCTTTTCGGCAACCGAGGCCAGGCAGTAGCCCGCCGCGCGGGTGAAGCCGGTCTTGCCGCCGATGGCGGGCTCGTAGTAGAAGTCGCCGTACTGGGAATAATAGGAGTCGCGGGTGGTGAGCGCGTCGGTGCTCTTCAGCTCGCGCTGGTCGTTGATGTTGGTTTTCGGCACCGTATAGGTCGAGGTGGTGAAGGCCTCCAGAAAGTCCTCGTGCTGCAGCGCCTCCTGCAGAATGAGGCTCAGCTCGCGGGCGGTGGTCTTGTTCTCGTAGGACAGGCCGTTCGGGTCGGCGAAATGGGTGCTCTTCAGCCCAAGCTCCTCCGCGCGCAGGTTCATCAGCTCCACAAAGCCGCCGATGCTGCCGCCGATCCGGCTGCCGATCACATTGCAGGCGTCGTTGGCGGAGACGACCATGGCGCAGTAGAAATAATCCCGGAAGCTCATCTGCTCGCCGGCCACGATGCTGGCGTTGCTGCTGGTGGAATCCATGCCGGTCTGACAGTCAAGCCCGGCGGTAACGGTCTCGTCCATGCTCACGGTGCCGCGCTCCGCGGCCTCCACGGACAGAAGGCCGGTCATGATCTTCGTCAGGCTGGCGGGGGAGCGCTGCTCGTCGGCGTTGAATTCGTCGATGACCTTGCCGGTGTTCAGATCGACGATGATCCAGGATTTGGCCGTGACTTCCGGCGCCTCTGCGGCGAAGGCGGACGGCGCGGCGGCGCTGAAGAGCAGACAGAATATGATTAAAATACTAAAGATTCGGTTTTTTTTCATTTTTCTCTCCCGATTTGCCAGGAAACATGGTATAGTAAAGGCATGCATGCTATTATATAATCTGAGAGCAAAAAAAGCAACTTAATTTCACCGACACGCTTCGCGCTGAATCGGGAAAGCGGAGGAACAGCGATGAAAATACTGGTGGTTGACGACGAGCGGCTGCTCGTCAAGGGAATCAAATTCAACCTGGAAAACGAAGGATATACCGTGGACGCCGGCTATGACGGCGAGGAAGCCGTGGAGCTGGCCCGCACGGGCGGCTACGACCTGATCGTGCTGGATCTGATGATGCCGAAAAAGGACGGGCTGCAGGCCTGCCAGGAGATCCGCAGCTTCTCCACGGTGCCGATTATCATGCTCACTGCCCGCAGCGAGGGCGCGGACCTGCTGATGGGCTTTGAGTCCGGGGCGGACGACTATGTGACCAAGCCCTTCAACATCCTGGAGCTCAAGGCGCGCATCCGCGCGCTGCTGCGCCGCTCGAGCATGGCCGCGGCGCCCCAGGAGAGCAGCGTGCTCCGGCGCGGGCATATCTGCATCGATCCCGAGCGCCGCAGCGCCAGCAAGGACGGGCAGAACGTGGAGCTGACGATGAAGGAATTCGATCTGATCGAATTTTTGATGCGCAATCCCGGCCGCGTATACAGCCGCGAAAGCCTGCTGGATCTGGTCTGGGGCTATGACTATCAGGGCGATACCCGCACGGTGGACGTGCATATCCGCCGCCTGCGCGAAAAGCTGGAGCTCGACCCCGGGCATCCGGCCTATATCATCACCAAGTGGGGCGTGGGCTACTACTTCGCGGACGAGGGCTGAGCGATGCGCAGTATCCGCCTTCAGTTTTTCAGCATCATCGTTGTGATCCTGCTGATCCTGCTGGTGCTGCTCAACTCCTATCCGCTGGTCTCCTCCCGCGACCTGGTGTTCCAGGAAAAGGAGAGCGGCATGCTCAGCCAGGCCTCGGTGATCGCGTCCTCCCTCTCGGGTCTGGACAGCCTCAGCCGCGCCGGTATCGAGGAGGTGCTGCGGCTGATGGACGTCAGCGGCTACGGGCGGATCGCCGTGGCCAACGAGCAGGGAGAGCTGATGTACGACAATGGCGGCGGGGGCACGCCGGAGGAGCTGCAGCGCGCGCTGGACGGGAAAAACGTGTTCCGCTCGGCCTTTGACGAGACGGCCTTTTCCAGCGCCTGCGCAGTGCCCTTCGTGGCGCAGAACGGCGGCCGCGGCGCGGTGTATCTCTTCGAGAGGGATACCGAGCGCGCAGACCTGATCATGACGGTGCAGGGCCGCATCCGCGTGGCTTCGCTGGCGATCGCGGGGCTGGCCGTCGTGCTGGTGCTGGGCTTTTCGGAGCTGCTGCTCAGCCGCGTCCGGGAGCTTGTCAGATCCATGCGCATCGTCGCCGGCGGCGACTATGACCACCGCCTGGCCGTGAAGGGGAAGGATGAGATCGCGGAGCTCGGCGAGGAATTCAACCTGCTCACCGAGCGGCTCGACGAGACGGAAAAGCAGCGCCGCCGCTTCGTGTCGGACGCCTCGCACGAACTGAAAACGCCGCTGGCCTCGATCCGCCTGCTGGCCGACAGCGTGGTGGAAAACGAGAACGTGGACATGGGCACGGTGCGCGAATTTGCCGCCGACATCAGCAATGAGGCCAAGCGCCTGCAGCGCACGACGGAGGAGCTGCTCGACCTGAGCCGCCTGGACGACGGCGTGCAGCGCATGCCGGAGCCGGTGGATCTCAAGCAGGTGACGCTGGACGCGCTGGTGCTGCTGCGGCCGCTGGCCGCGGAGCGCAGCGTGCGGCTGCATCTGGATCTCAGCGAGGGTTGCGTCATCATGGCCAACACCGACGACCTGTTCCACGTGATCTTCAACCTGACGGAAAACGCCATCAAATACAACGTCCCGGAGGGCGAGGTGTGGCTGCATCTTTCGGCAGATGAGGAGAACGTGACCTTTACCGTGGAGGACAGCGGCATCGGCATCCCGGAGGAGGACCGGCTGAACATCTTCTCCCGCTTTTACCGCGTGGACAAGGCGCGTTCCCGCGCCTCCGGCGGCACCGGGCTCGGCCTGAGCATCGTGCACGACGCGGTGCTGGCCCACGGCGGCAGCATCACCGTCGGCGCAAACAAGCCGCAGGGCTCCGTCTTCGTCGTCAAATTCCCCAGGCCAGACGAAGAGGAAACGGGGATCTGAGTTTTTAGTGCTTAGAAAAGCAGCGGAGACGCAATGCGTCCCCGCTGCTTCTTTGTTTCTAAAAACTAAAATCTGAAAACTAAAAACTACTCCACGGCGATCATGTAGTAGTAGACCGGCTGGCCGCCGCTGACGACGCTGATCTCTGCTTCGGGGAAGCGGCCGGAGAAGAAGGCACCGGTCTTTTCGGCGTCCTCGGCGCTGACGTCGGCGCCGTAATAGACGGTGATGAACTCGGGGTTCATCGGCTGCACGGCGCGGCTGAGCGAGCTGAAAAGCTCCTCGGTCTCTGCGCAGTTTTCGATCAGCGCACCGTCGAGCAGCGCGAGGTATTCGCCGGCGTGGATGCTGTGGCCGTCGAACTCGCTGTCGCGGGCGGCGTAGGTGATCATGGCGGTGTGGACGTGGCTGATGGCCTCGTTCATGTCGGAGACGATCTGCGCCTCCGGCTCGTCGATGTTCAGGTTCAGCAGCGCGGCCACGCCCTGCGGCACGGTGCGGGTGGGCATGACGATGACCTTTTTCTCGGTCATCGGCACGCACTGCTGGGCGGCCATGATGATGTTTTTGTTGTTGGGGAAGACGAAGACCGTAGAGGCCGGGGTGCGGTTGATCTGCCGGAGGATATCGTCGGTGGAGGGGTTCATGGTCTGGCCGCCGGTGACGATGCCGTCGGCGCCGAGATCGCGGAACAGATCCTCCATGCCCTTGCCTGCGCAGACCGTGACCACGCCGTACTGCTTCTCGGGCTCGGCGAATTCGGGCTCGGCGCAGCCGTTTTCCATCTGCTCCAGTTCCTGCTCGACCTGCTCCAGATCGTCGGTGCTCTGCGCCTTGCGGCCGGCGAGCATATCCAGCGCCTGGGTGCGCATGTTCTCGATCTTCGCCAGCTCCAGCGTGCCGTACTTCTGGCTCTCGGTCAGGGCCTGGCCGGGAATGTCGGTGTGCACGTGCACCTTGAAGATCTCGTCGTCGTCGCTGATGACGAGGGAATCGCCGATGCTGTCCAGATAGAGCCGCAGCGGCATCAGATCCACGTCCGGGTTCTCCTTGCGGACGATGTACACGGTGTCGAAGACGTTGACCTCGGGCACGTCCACCTTGCCCTCTTCAAAGGCGGTCTCCTCGGTGACGGCGGAGGCCGAAGCCTCCTCCTCAGAGGAGCTGATCTCGCCGCGCAGGGAGGCGAGCATCGCGTGGAGGATGACCATGTAGCCCTTGCCGCCCGCGTCGATGACGCCGGCCTTTTTCAGCACGGGATTCTGGTTGACGGTGTTCTCCAGAGCCTCGTCGCCGGCCTGCAGGGCGCACTGCAGCGCCTCCTCCAGGCTCTTTTCGGCCTTGGCGGCGTCCTTCGCCGCAGCGGAGGCCAGACGGGAAACGGTGAGGATGGTGCCCTCGGCGGGCTTCATGACGGCCTTGTAGGCGGCCTCCACGCCGTCGACCATGGCGGCGGAGAATTCATAGGCGCCGGCGGTGTCCAGGTCCTTCAGGCGCTTGGCGATGCCGCGAAACAGCAGGCTGAGGATCACGCCGGAGTTGCCGCGCGCGCCGCGCAGCAGCGCGGAGGAAACGCAGGAGGAAACTTCGGCGACGGTGTTGAAGTCGCGCTTTTTCAGCTCGTCGGCGGCGTTGCCGAGGGTCAGGCCCATGTTGGTGCCGGTGTCGCCGTCCGGCACGGGAAAGACGTTCAGCTCGTTGATGGACTGGACGTTACGGTGAAGCGCCGCGTTGGCGCACAGGATCATTTCCTTGAAGGCGACGGCGTCGATATATTCTTTCAAGTTCTTCTACCTCCCGGACAAAGCAGAGCTTATCCGATAATCGTATCTATATATACGTCCACGTTTTTCACCGGGACGCCGGTGGAGCGCTCCAGCTTGTAGCTGACTTCCTTGATGATGCTGCGGGAGACGGCGGCCATGTTGACCCCGTGATCCACGCCGATGTGCAGCTCCAGGGAGAGGCTGCCGTCGTCGTTGAAGTTCACGACCACGCCCTTGGACATATCCACGCGCCGCAGCAGCTGCAGGCCGCCCTTTTCGCTGCGGCCGGCCATGCCCTTGACGCCGAAGCAGCTGGTGGCCGCGTCGCCGGCCAGGTAGGTGAAGACCTCGCTGGTGATGCTGATCTGTCCGTTGTCGTTCTTGATATTCACCATAAACCAGGATCTCCTTTCACGGTGATGCGCCGCCGCGCGGCAACAGCCGCTATGACGGACTGTACAATTATATACTATTTGCTGCAAAAGCACAAGCACAATTTAATATATGTGCCGCAGCCGTTGGGATCGGGCGAGGGCAGGAGCGCGAAAAAGGCAATTTTTTGTGCGTCTTTTCTGTTTACAAGAGGCGGAAAAAATGATAAACTGTAAACTGCGAAAAAGGGGGTTTCACACCCGTCTTTTGAGAAATAATTGCATGGAGATGAATGTATGAAGAGACACTTCAAGACCATGGACGGCAACAACGCAGCCGCCCATGTATCCTACGCGTTCACTGAAGTCGCAGCCATCTACCCCATCACCCCGTCCAGCCCCATGGCCGACTATGTTGACCAGTGGGCCGCCCAGGGCCGCAAGAACATCTTCGGCTCCACCGTCAAGGTGCAGGAGATGCAGGCTGAGTCCGGCGCGGCCGGTGCGGTTCACGGCTCCCTGAACGCGGGCGCCCTGACCACCACCTACACCGCCTCCCAGGGCCTGCTGCTGATGATCCCCAACATGTACAAGATCGCAGGCGAGCTGCTGCCCGGCGTGTTCCACGTCTCCGCCCGTACCCTTGCCAGCCACACCCTGAACATCTTCGGTGACCACAGCGACGTTATGGCCTGCCGCCAGACCGGCTTTGCCATGCTGTGTGAAACCAACGTGCAGGAAGTCATGGACCTGGCTCCCGTGGCCCATCTGGCCGCCATCAAGAGCCGCGTTCCCTTCCTGAACTTCTTCGACGGCTTCCGCACCTCCCACGAGCTGCAGAAGATCGAAGTCTGGGACTATGACGATCTGAAGGACATGGTCGACATGGACGCCGTCAAGGCCTTCCGCGACCGTGCGCTCAACTCCGAGCACCCCACCATGCGCGGCTCCCACGAGAACGGCGACATCTTCTTCCAGAACCGCGAGGCCTCCAACAAGTACTATGAGGCCGTTCCCGCCGTTGTGGAAGAGTACATGGGCAAGATCAACGAAAAGCTCGGCACCGACTACCAGCTGTTCAACTACTACGGCGCTCCCGACGCTGACCGCGTCATCGTGGCCATGGGCTCCATCTGCGACGTCGCGGAGGAAGTCATCGACTACCTCAACGCCCACGGCGAAAAGGTCGGCCTCGTGAAGGTCCGCCTGTACCGTCCGTTCTGCCCCGAGAAGCTGGTCGCGGCCATCCCCGCCACCTGCAAGAAGCTGGCCGTGCTCGACCGCACCAAGGAGCCCGGCGCCCAGGGCGAGCCCCTCTACCTCGACGTCGTCACCGCGCTGGCCACCACCGGCCGCACCGGCATCGAAGTGATCGGCGGCCGCTACGGCCTCGGTTCCAAGGATACGCCTCCTGCCTCCGTCTTCGCTGTGTACAACGAGCTGAAAAAGGACGAGATGAAGCGTCAGTTCACCATCGGCATTGTCGACGACGTCACGAACCTCTCCCTCGAGGAAGTTCCCGCTCCCGCCACCGCGGCTGCCGGCACCATCGAGTGCAAGTTCTGGGGTCTGGGCGGCGACGGCACCGTCGGCGCGAACAAGAACTCCATCAAGATCATCGGCGACCACACCGACAAGTACGTCCAGGCCTACTTCCAGTACGACTCCAAGAAGACCGGCGGCGTGACCATCAGCCACCTGCGCTTCGGCGACAAGCCCATCAAGAGCCCGTACTACATCAACAAGGCCGACTTCGTCGCCTGCCACGTTCCCTCTTACATCACCAAGGGCTTCCCCATCGTCCGCGACGTCAAGCCCGGCGGCGTGTTCCTGATCAACTGCCAGTGGAGCTTTGAGGAGCTCGAGCATCACCTCGACGCCGCCTCCAAGCGCTACATCGCCAACAACAACATCCAGCTCTACATGATCAACGCCATCGACCTGGCCAAGAAGATCGGTATGGGCAAGCGCACCAACACCATCCTCCAGTCCGCCTTCTTCGCCCTGGCGAAGGTCCTGCCCGCGGCCGAGGCCATCCAGTACATGAAGGACGCCGCCCTGCACTCCTACCTGAAGAAGGGCCAGGACGTGGTCGACATGAACTATGCCGCCATCGACGCCGGCGCCACCGCCTTCGAGAAGGTCGAAGTGCCCGCCTCCTGGCGTGATGCCGTTGACCACAAGGAAGTCGTTGCCAAGCACGGCCGCGAGAAGACCGTGAAGATGGTCAGCACCATCCTCGATCCCGTCGACAAGATGGACGGCGACAGCCTGCCTGTCTCCGCGTTCGTCGATCACGCCGACGGCACCTTCGAGCTGGGCGCCTCCGCTTATGAGAAGCGCGGCATCGCCGTCTCCGTCCCGAAGTGGGATGAGACCAAGTGCATCCAGTGCAACCAGTGCGCCTTCGTCTGCCCGCACGCCACCATCCGTCCCTTCGCGCTGACCGCCGAAGAGGCCGCCGCGGCTCCCGCGCAGACCAAGCTGGCCGACATCAAGGTCGGCAAGGGCAAGGGCGAGTACAAGTTCGCCATGGCCGTTTCCCCGCTCGACTGCATGGGCTGCGGCGTCTGCATCAGCCAGTGCGCCGTCCACGCCATCGAGATGGTCCCGATGGAGACCCAGCTGCCCGAGCAGGAAGTCTTCGACTACATGGTCGAGAAGGTTTCCGCCAAGCCCGAGATGTTCGTGGCCGACAACGTGAAGTTCAGCCAGTTCGCTCAGCCCTACCTCGAGTTCTCCGGCTCCTGCGCCGGCTGCGCCGAGACCAGCTATGCCCGCCTCGTCACCCAGCTCTTCGGCGACCATATGCTCATCTCCAATGCCACCGGCTGCTCCTCCATCTGGGGCGGCCCGGCTGCCACTTCTCCCTACGCTGTCAACAAGGAAGGCAAGGGTCCCGCCTGGGCCAACTCCCTCTTTGAAGACAACGCCGAGCACGGCCTCGGCATGTACCTCGGCCAGAAGAAGATCCGCGACGATCTGAAGGCCAAGGTCGAGGCGCTTGTCGCCATCGATTGGTGCGACAAGGCCATCAAGGAAGCCGCTGCGAAGTGGTTCGAGTCTTATGCCGACGGCAACACCAACCAGGAGCCCGCGAAGGCGCTCGTCAAGGCGCTCGAAGAGGGCATCACCGACGGCTGCGACTGCGACGCCTGCAAGCTGGCCCGCGAGATCCTCGCGCAGAAGGATTACCTGAACAAGAAGTCCATGTGGATCTTCGGCGGCGACGGCTGGGCCTACGACATCGGCTACGGCGGCGTTGACCATGTGCTTGCCTCCGGCGAGGACGTCAACATCTTCGTGTTCAACACCGAGGTCTACTCCAACACCGGCGGTCAGGCCTCCAAGGCTTCCAACATCGGCCAGGTGGCGCAGTTCGCCTCTGCCGGTAAGGAACTCAAGAGCAAGAGCCTTGCCGAGATGGCCATGACCTACGGCTACGTGTACGTGGCCCAGATCGCCATGGGCGCCAACAAGGTCCAGACCCTGAAGGCCATTGCCGAGGCCGAGGCTCACAAGGGCCCGTCCCTCATCATCGCCTACGCCCCCTGCGAGATGCACAGCATCAAGGGCGGCATGGAGAACTGCCAGAAGGAGATGGACAAGGCCGTCAAGTGCGGTTACTGGAACCTCTTCCGCTTCAACCCGGACGCCGAGAAGCCCTTCTCGCTCGACAGCAAGGAGCCGGCCGGCGGTTACCAGGAGTTCCTGATGAACGAGGCCCGTTACAGCCGCCTGACCCGCGAGTTCCCGGATCGTGCCGAGCGCCTCTTCGCTGCCAACGAGGCCAATGCGAAGGCCCGCTACGAGCACCTGATGAAGCTCAAGGCCCTGTACGAATAATTCGGAATTCGGAGTTCGGAATTCGGAATTATCCGGAATCAAACCAATATGCAGACAGCCCCGGGAGCAATCCCGGGGCTGTTTTTATGGCTTCCCCTCGAGGGGAAGCTGTCGCGAAGCGACTGATGAGGTGGAAAAGAGGAGAACACCTCATCCGCCCCAGTGTATGCACTGGGGCACCTTCCCCTCAAGGGGAAGGCACAGCGCAGCACGCTATCACTCCGGACAGTTACATGACGACAAAAAAACACCGTCGTTTCAAACGACGGTGTTTTTTATCAGGCAATGATTACAGCTGCTTCTGGGCGTTGATTTTCACGCCGGGGCCCATGGTGGAGGCGGTGACGCAAGAGCGGATGTACTGGCCCTTGGCAGACGCGGGCTTGGCCTTGATGATGGCGTTGAGCAGAGCGGCGTAGTTCTCGTAGAGCTTGTCGGCGCCGAAGCTGACCTTGCCGATGGGGCAGTGGATGATGTTGGTCTTGTCCAGACGGTACTCGACCTTACCGGCCTTGGCTTCCTTGACGGCCTGGGCCACGTTCGGGGTGACGGTGCCGGCCTTCGGGGAGGGCATCAGGCCCTTGGGTCCGAGGATCTTACCGAGACGGCCGACAGTGCCCATCATCTTGGGG
>CAMNOV010000018.1 GCA_946547105.1 uncultured Clostridia bacterium
CAAGGGCGTTCTCGGTTTCCGGGATCCCGAAGACACGCTGCCGATCACGGAGGACTCGATCTTCCAGCTGGCTTCGGTCACCAAGCAGTTCACCGCGGCGGCGGTCATGCTGGTCCGGCGGGAAGGGCTGCTGGGCCTCGACGACGAGATCACAAAGTACTTCCCCGAGATCCCTTATCCCGGCGTGACGGTCCGGCATCTGCTGACCCACACCAGCGGCATCCCCGATTACTTTGACGACGCGGACTGGTTCGTCAGGATCTGGAAGGAAGAAAAGCGGGTGCCGGGCAACGACGAGATCCTGCGCTTTCTCCGGGAAACCAAGGCGAAGCCCTACTTCGCCCCGGGGGAAGGCCTGCATTACTCCAACACCGGCTACAACCTGCTGGCGCTGCTGGTGGAGCGGCTGTCCGGCCTTCCCTTTGAAGAGTTCCTCCAGAAGAATATTTTTGAGCCCGCCGGCATGAACTCCACCCGCTGCTGCCATATCCGCAGAGACGGCGTTCCGTTTGAAAAATATGCTCAGGCGACGGTGTATGACGATGGAAAATGCGTGGCTGACATCGACTCCGCAGAGGAAGGCGACGTGGTCGCCTTTGACGGACTGAACGGCGACGACTACGTGTACACCAACATCTTTGACATGTTCAAATGGGACAGGGCGCTGCGCGAGGGCAAAGTGCTTACCCCGGAAGAGCAGAAGCTCATGTACACCCCTGCAAAGCTCAACAACGGCGAGGATGCCGTTTACGATGAGGACGACGGGCTCGGCTACGGCTTCGGCTGGGGGATCGCGCGTGACGAGGAGCTTGGGCTCGTTGTCAGCCACAGCGGCGGCATGCCGGGCGTCGCTACCTGGTTTGAGCGTTTCATTGACGCGGACAGGGTGCTTGTGATCCTCGCCTGCCGGGATTACAGGGACGTCAGAGCGTATTTGGGCTACTGGGATGGCATGGAAGCGATCGCAAGGGACAAGGAGCCCAAGCCCATCGTCACCATCGAGGATCTCGCGATCAAGGATCCCGACAAGTCGAAGTGGGAGAGCTTCTGCGGCAAATACGAGCATCCCGAAGACGCCGATTTTGTTGTTGACGAGATCTTCCTAAAAGACGGGGAACTGCATGCCAACGCCATCGACGAGGATGGAGACGAGCTGAGCTTCCGTCTCTATCCCATCGGCGAAAACGAGTTTGGCCGCAAGGGCGGCTTGCTCAAGCTGAGCTTCGGCGACGGCTGCGTGACGTACGACGATTTTACCTGCAAAAAGCTCTGAGCAAGAAATGAAAACCGGACTGCTGCGGCTGCAGCAGTCCGGTTTTTTGCTTGTCGCTGTGTTTTACCAGGCCGCGATCTCCTTGACCGTCATGTCGCGGCCGGAGACGGGGGTCAGGCTGTGGCTGCCGCAGAAGGGGCAGCGCATATCATTGACGTCGATGCGGAATTCCTCGTCGCAGTCCATGCAGCTGGCGATGCCGGGCACGGTCTCGATGATGAGCTCGGTGTCGGCGTACTCGGTGCCGTCGATGACGGCCTGCCAGCAGTCGGCCATGTAGTGCGGCACGACGCCGGACAGCTCGCCGATCTCCAGCGTGACGGACTCCACGTGCTCCAGCTCTTCCTTTTTGGCGATGTCGCGCACCATGCGCAGCAGCGCATCGGTCAGACCAAGCTCGTGCATGCCTTAACCCTTGACGGCCTTGCCGATGATCCGGACGGTCTTCTTGACCACCTGCTCGGCGACCTTGATGGGCATGGTCTCGAAGGCGCCGGCCTGCCAGTTGCGCACGTGCTTGAGGTGGATGGCGTCGAAGGCGCACTTGGTGGTGCACAGGCCGCAGCCGATGCACATGTACTCGTCCACCTTCGTGGCGCCGCAACCGAGGCAGCGGGCGCATTCCTTCTTGACCTGCTCTTCGGTGAAGGTCACGCGGGCGTCGGCAAAGGTCTTGGCCTTTTCCTTGTTGTAGCCGGGCGCCTGGCGGTGGCCGCCGTCGAAGCCCTCGACGGGCAGGATGATGTTGTCCTTGTCCAGAGCGCGGTACTCGCGGCGGTCGCGGCCCTTGGTGAGGGTCTGGCCCTCGTGGACGAAGCGGTGCAGGGAGATGGCGGCCTCCTTGCCGGCGGCGATGGCGTCGATGGCAAACTTGGGGCCGGTGTACACGTCGCCGCCGACGAAGATGTCGGGCTGCGCGGTCTGGTAGGTCAGGCTGTCGGCGATGGCGAGGCCTTTCTTGTCGGTCTTCAGCTCGCCCACGTCCAGCTTGCCCCAGTCGACGGTCTGGCCGATGGCGCCGATGACGGAATCGACCTCGATGCGCTCGAACTTGCCGGTGCCGACGGGCTTGCGGCGGCCCTTCTCGTCGGGCTCGCCCAGCTCCATGATCTCGACCATCAGGGCCTTGACCTTGCCGTTTTCGCCGATGATCTCGGTGGGCGCGTTGAGGAAGCGGAACTTCACGCCCTCGTCCATGGCCTCGGCGGCCTCGTCCTTGTCGGCGGGCATCTCGGCCTGGGTGCGGCGGTAGATGATGTAGGTCTCCTCGGCGCCGAGGCGGACGGCCGTGCGGCAGACGTCCATGGCGACGTTGCCGCCGCCGATGACGGCGCACTTCTTGCCGATTTCGGGCTTGTTGCCGAGGTTCACTTCGCGCAGGAAGTCAACGCCGCCGAACACGCCCTCGAGCTCCTCACCGGGCAGGCGGAGCTTGGCGCTCTTCTGGGCGCCGATGGCGAGATAGAAGCCCTTGTAGCCCTGCTCGCGCAGCTCGGCGATGGTGACGTCCCTGCCGACCTCCACACCGCACTTGAACTCCACGCCCATCTCCCGGAGGATGTCGATCTCGGCGTTGAGCACGTCTTTTTCAAGGCGGAAGTTGGGGATGCCGAGGGTCAGCATGCCGCCGGGGACCGGGTTGCGGTCGAACACGGTGACGGGGTAGCCCTTCTCGGCCAGGTAGTAGGCGCAGCTGATGCCCGCGGGGCCGGCGCCGATGACGGCGATCTTCTGCGGGTAGGGACGGCCGATCTGGTTGAGCAGAGGCGGCACGTAGCGGGTCTCCTCGTGCAGGTCATGGTCGGCGATGAAGCGCTTGACCTCGTCGATGGCCACGGCCTCGTCCACGCCGCCGCGGGTGCACTCGGCCTCGCAGCGCTTGTTGCAGATGCGGCCGCAGACGGCGGGCAGGGGATTTTCCTTCTTGATGAGCTTGAGGGCCTCGGTGTAGCGGCCCTGGGCGGCCAGCTTCAGATAGCCCTGGACGGCGATGTGCGCCGGGCAGGCGGTCTTGCAGGGGGCGGTGCCGGTCTCGACGACGTCCTCGTGGTTCTCGCGGTAATCGACGTTCCAGGCGTGCTTGCCGATGAAGGTCTCGCTGAGCTTGGTGTAGCTGCTCTCGGGCAGGGGCTTCTGGGTGCAGAGCTTCTGGCCGAGCTTGAGGGCGTTGGCCGGGCAGTTTTCCACGCACTGGCCGCAGGCCACGCACTTGGCCTCGTCGACCTGAGCCACATAGTTGGAGCGGATGACGTCGCGCGCGCCGAACATCAGGCCCACGCGCAGGCCGAAGCAGGCGCAGGAGCAGCAGTTGCAGATGGCGGAGCTCTCGCCGAGCTCCTCGATGTTGGGCATGTCGTGCATCAGGCCGTTGTCCTCGGCGCGCTTGATAATCTCCAGCGCTTCCTCACGGGTGATCTTGCGGGCGCGGCCGGTTTTGATGTAATGCTCGGCGCCCTTGCCCATCTGGACGCACATTTCCTCGTCCAGGTGGCCGCAGCCGTCGCCCAGGGAGGTGCGGGAAGCGCGGCAGGAGCAGGGGGAGACGGAGAAGGTGTCGTATTTGTCGAGGTAGTAGGACAGGCGGTCGTACTTTTCCACGTCGGGGATGTCCTTGAGGGCGCTTTCCACGGGCACCACGCGCATCAGACCGTAGCCGTTGGGCAGGATCGGGGTCATGTTCTGCATGCGGATGCGGGTGTACTCCTCAAAGGCGCGGCCGACCTCGGGATGGGTCTTCAGCAGCTCCTGGTTGTTGACCAGCATCTCCATGATGCCGGGGGCGAAGATCTGCATGTAGTAGCGGTCCTTGCCGTCTTCGCGGTCGGTCGTGCCGCGGAAGACGCCGATCCAGGCCAGGTGCTTGCAGAGCTTTTCGGTTTCTTCTTCGGATTTGCCGACCTTCTTGGCCAGATATTCCACCGTGCGCTCCTTGCGCAGGCCGGCCGCGATGGCGACGTCGGCTTCGTCGTCGGTCAGGATGCTGGCCAGCGAATAGTACTCAGGGGCGTTCTCGTCAATCTTGTTGACCATGCCCGTGAGGCCGCCGACCACTTTGCAGAGTTTTACGATTTTCGGTCTCAGTTCAGCCATTGTCTCACTCTCCATATTTCCGTAATGGCGCGGGGACCATAACCCCGCAATCCTACAATTTACATTGTAACGGAAAACGCCGGAAAAGGCAAGAACATCCTGCATTTTCCGACGTTTGACAAGAGTTTACAATTTGATCTCCCGCGCTGCGCGCAGATACCAGCCGGCCGAGCCCGTGTACCAGGTCCAGCCCGCCTCGCCCTCACGGCCGGGCGCGGCATAGACGTCCGCCGGCAGGGCGAAGGGCTCGGCTCCGTAGCGCGCCGGGTCGTGTCCCTCCGGCAGCAGCAGACGCAGGATTTCCCGCGCCTCGGCGCTGCGGCCGCTGCGGTGCAGCGCCATCGCCAGCCAGACCGCCCCGTGGGTATACTGCCCGCCGTTTTCCCGGAAGCCCTCGCCGTAGCTCGTGATATAGCCGGGGCTTTCCTCCTCCGGACCGTAGGGCGGGTCGAAGAGCTTGACGAGGCCGTGCTCCCGGTCAACGAGGCGCTCAAGCGCCTGCGTAAGCGCGGAGGCGCATTTTTCTGGGTTGCCGAAGCCGGAGAGAACCGCCCAGCTCTGCACGGTCGCGTCGATGCGGTCTTCTCCGCCAAGGGCGCGCCCGTCCGGCCGGTAGCCGCGCAGATAATGCCCGTCGGCAAAGGCCGCGTCGGCCGCGCGGCCGACTTTGACGGCGAGCTTTTTCCAGCGCTCCGCGCCGGGCTGGGCGAGCGAATCCAGCAGCGCGGCAAAGCGCGCGGCGACATGCGCCAGGAAAAAGCCCAGCCATACGCTCTCACCGCCGCAGCGGTCGAGACCGTCGTTCCAGTCGCCGCTGCCCATTCGGGGCAGCCCGTGCCGCCCGAAGCCGCGCGAAACGCAGCAGTCCAGCGCCCTTCGCGCATGCTCCAGCAGCGTCGCGCGATCTTCGGAGACGGCCGCCGTCTCGTAGCGGTCGCGCTCGGCCTCGCTCAGCGGGGCCGAGGCAAGGAAGGGCTCCTCGCGCAGGCAGAAGGCTGCGTCCCCGGTCGCCTCAAACCATTCGCACAGCGCCCAGGGCAGCCAGAGCAGATCGTCCGAGCAGCGGCTGCGCAGACCCTTGTCGCCGTCGGGGTGCGGATGCCACCAGTGCATCACGTCGCCCTCGGCGTACTGATGGCGGGCGGCGTCGGCGAGCCGCTCGCGCAGATAAGCGGGATCGAGCGGGAGAAGGTTGGCCGCGTCCTGCAGCTGGTCGCGGAAACCGTAGGCCCCGCCGCGCTGATACAGACTGCAGCGGCCGAGCAGGCGGCAGGCAATGACCTGATACGCGCACCAGCCGCCCAGGATGTGCGCCGCCGCGGGATCTTCCGCCGGAATGGCCGCGCGCCCGCAGAGCCTTGCCCAATCAGAGGCCGTACGGCTGAGCGCGGCGAGGGCGGCGGAGGGCTTTAAGTGCTCCGCCAGCGCTTCCTCGCCGCAGCAGCCGCAGCCAAGCACCGTCAGATGCGCCGCGTGCAGGCGCAGGCGGAAGGCCGCGGGCGCAAAATCGCAGTCGATTTGCACGCGCCGGCTCGCCCCGGCCAGATACACCCGCTCCGGCAGCCAGGCGTCCGGGTTTTCAGCGCGCAGCAGCTGTCCCTCGCGGCGGCAGCGAATGCTGTCCGGCCTCGCCAGACGCTGCGCCCAGAAGATTTCCAGATCCTCCGCGCCTTCGATCAGCAGCAGCCGGGCGTCCGTGTCGCGGGGGATGAAGGCGCTGGTCTTGATGCGCCGGTCCCCGATGCGCTTGTCCCAGACCGCAAGGCCCGGCGCGTAGCTCACCGTGCAGGGATAGCCGTCGTTTGCGGCAAAGAGGCTCACCGCGCGGCCCTCCCATTCGATCCACAGCGCTTCGCCCCCCGAGACCTCCTCCGGCAGCGAGGGCGGCAGCGTCAGCGGCATCTCGCGGGCGTTTTCCAGCCACAGAAAACCGCTGCCGCAGTCCGTGGCCAGAAAGCCCAGCCGCCCGTTCGTCAGCGGCAGCTGCCAGGGCCGGGCGGGCAGGCGGCCGCCCACCTCAAAGCGGAAGTCGCGCTCGCCCCAGGTATAGGCGGGCGTCGTACCGGGCTCGCGAGGCGCGCTCAGGGACGGGAGCAGCATCTCCGGCGGCAGCGGCCGCGCCTGCCCGAAGCAGAGGGCGGCACGGCTTTCGACCGTCTCGCATGCGCGCAGAGGCAGGATGTGCACGCCGCCGCGCGCGTCGAGCAGCGGCTCGAGACCGTGGCGCGAGAGGACGCGCGTCACAGAGCGGCGGAAGGGCTGGCGGTATTCGCCGTCCTCATCGCTGAAATAGACGAGATCGGCCTCCAGCCCGGCCGCGCGCAGCAGCAGAAAACGGCGCAGCAGAGCGTCGCGCTCGCGCGTGTCGGCCCGGCAGGCGAGGATCGGCAGGTCACCGGAGAGGCCGAAGGGCCACAGCTCGCGCTGGGGCGCGGCCTCATGGAGCCGGGGGCTTGTCAGCGCCGGGAGCAGCTCCATGGCGCGGCCGATCTCGGCGGCGCTGAGACCCAGCAGCGTGGCGGCGCCGCCGATCATGCGGCCGCGCTCCGTGTCGCCGGCCGTCAGCATGCGCTCCGCGCCGTAGAGCGCGGCCTCCGCGCTCACGCCCAGGCACAGGGCAAAGCGCAGCTCCGCCTTCTCCCCGGCGGGGAGGGAGAGCGCTGCTTCCGCCGTGACATACGGACGGGAGAGCCAGCCGAGGCCGCCGTTTTCGTCCGCCGAGAGCGTGAGCGGCACGCTCGCGCGCAGGCACAGCCAGCAGCCGGGCAAGTCTCCGCGCGGCAGCCGCCGGATCAGCAGCGCGCCGCCGCGTGCCTCGCTCCACAGACCGAGCCGCCAGAACGAGGGGTGGCTATCCCAGTCGGCGCGGCGGGCCAGCACGGGCCGGAAGTGCAGCCGGAGGCGGAGACTGCGGTCGCGGGCGGACTTGAGCTGCAGAACGCGGCATTCGCCCGCGTCCTCCGCGGAGACGAAGGCGCCCGCCGTCAGGCTGAGGCCGGGCTTCCACAGGCTCCAGGAGGCGCCGTCCTCCAGAAAAGTCCAGAATTCCGCCGGGCCGGGCAGGATCGCTTCGCCGTCAAGGCTCAGCTGCAGCCCTCCGTCATAGGGCAGCAGCTCATCGGCCAGCGCGCGGCTGCCGCCCCGCTCGTCGAGCAGCAGGTGATACGCGCCGTTGGAGAGCAGGCACAGGCCCTTTTCCCCGGCCACGCCGCGCCGCAGCCAGCGCCCGGCCTCGCCGCGCAGCTCCGGCGGCCCGGCGGGCGCTTCCCGGCGGCGGACAAGCACCGCGCCGTCCCCCGGCTGCTCCTGCAGCAGCAGCTCATGGCCGCGCATGGCGGGGTCGGCGAAAAAGCGGCGGCGGATGCTGTTATCGCACAGGGCGTTGGCCGCGGCCAGCAGGCTCATGCCCGCGTGGTGCACCATCGTGCAGTCCACGATCTCACCCGACGAGCTGCGGCAGCGGCCCGGCGTGAGATCGAGCGCGTCCTTGAAGCCCCAGCGCCCCAGCAGGCCGCGCCGCTCCAGGCGGCGCAGGTTCTGCACCGCCGCACGCGGCGACACGGCCAGCGCCAGAAAGCTTGCGTAGGGCGCGACGACGAGCTCCGGCTCCGGGCTGCGCCGCAGCGCCAGCGCCGGACAGCCGTGCGCCTTGTAGCGATAGTTTTTGCTGCTGTCGAGGGCGAAATAGGCGCTCTCGGAGATGCCCCAGGGCTGCCCGACCGGCACGCTCCTGCGCTGCGCATAGAGGCAGAAGCGGCTGCTTTCATACAGGAGGCTGCCGCGCTCCGCCGGCAGAAACAGCAGCGGCATCAGGTATTCGAACATCGTGCCCGCCCAGCTGGCGAGACCCCGGAAGCCGTCCTTCTGCAGCTGTCCGCGGCCGAGCCGCTTCCAGTGCCGCAGCGGTACCTCGCCTTTGGCGACGGCAAGGTAGCTTGTCAGCATCGCCTCGCTCGCCATCAGATCATAGCAGCCGCCCGCGCCGCAGCCCTTCGCCGTGTCGTAGGAAATGAAAAACAGCTCGCGTATGGGATCGTAGAGCGGACGGAAATCCATCGGCGCGAGCAGCGCCTCGATCCGCCCGGCGAGCGCCTCGTCGCCCTGCTCGCGGGCGAAGACCGCCGCCACGCGCAGCCCCGCCCAGCAGTTGCCGCTGTCCACGGTGGACAGGAAGGGCGGGTGCAGCGACTGCAGCGAGCGGGTATCGTACCAGTTGTAAAAATGGCCGCGGCAGCGGGGCAGGCGCTCCATGCCGCCGATGAGCCGCGAAAGAAAGGCCAGCGCCTCGGCGGCGGGGAGGATCCCGATATCGCAGGCCGAGACGGCGGCCGCTGCCGCGAGGCCCATGTTGGTGGGCGACGTGCGGTGCGCCGGGCCCTTCGGCGGCTGGTGCTGGACGTTGTCCGGCGGGAGAAAATGATCCTCTTCGGTGCAAAATTCGGAAAAATAGCACCAGGTAGCGGCGGCGCAGGAGGAAAGCCAGTCCCGGTCGGCCCGGCTGAGCGTCTCGACGCGGAAGGCCGGCAGACCGAGCGCGGCCAGCGCCGCCGGGGATAAAAGCCATAGGAGCCCCGCCGAGCGGCCGATCACCGTGGGGGAAGCCAGCAGGCAGATCAGGCCCAGCGCCGCCGGTACGGCCATGGCGCGCAGCGTGGCGCCGGGACCGCCTTTGTTCTGTTCGGCCTGGGCGGCGGTCTCCCATTCCAGCATCTTCTGATGGGAGACCAGCATGCGCCAGAGGGCGGTGACGGCGGCGGAGAGACAGACCCAGGCCTCCCAGGGCAGCAGCCACAGGCGCATCAGGCTCTGCACGATCGCACCGCCCACGCCGGTGAGCAGCCGCGCAAAGCGCCGCAGGCGCGGCGCGCGGGAGGGCCTGCGTGTGCCCTCCGCCAGGCTTGCCAGCAGTCCGCCCAGCAGCGCCAGCAGCGCCGCCCAGGCGGACAGCTGCAGCCCGTAAAAGCGCAGGAAAAAGCCCGCGAGGATGGCAAGCAGGGTCATCGGGGCAAGCAGGCTGCGGCGCAGGCTGTCGAACAGCCGCCAGCGGTCGATCGGCCGAAGCTCGCGGCCGCGGCGGAAGAGCCAGGGGCTGTTCTGCCAGTCGCCGCGCACCCAGCGGTGCAGGCGCTTGTAGTAGGAAAGAGGCCGGGCGGGAAAGCCGTCGGCAAAGCAGGCGTCGCCCAGATAGCCGCCGCGCAGGAAGGCGCCCTCCAGCGCGTCATGCGAGAGGACCGTCTGCGGCGGGATGCGCCCGGCCGTGCAGGTCAGAAGGGCATGAACATCCAGAATGCCCTTGCCGGCAAAGCCGCCGCAGTCGAAGGCGTCCATGTACAGCTCGCCGCAGAGGCCGCCGTAGGGATCGCTGCCGCCCGGCCCGGCGAAGATCAGAGCAAAGTCCGTGGCGTTGGCGCTGTTGAGCTCGGTTGTCAGCCGGGGATGGATGAGCCCGTAGCCCGCCGTCACCACGCGCTTTTCGGGGTCGATGTGGGCGCGGTTCATCGGGTGGAGCATCGCGCCGATCAGCGAGAGCGCGGCGCCGGGCTGCATGCGCGTGTCGCTGTCAAGGGTGAGGATATAGCGCGTGCCGGCCAGCGCGTCGCGCTCGCCGGAGACGGAGAGGGAGGAGACTTCGTCGGTGAGCAGCCTTGCCAGCTCCAGCAGCGCGCCCCGCTTGCGCTCTTCGCCGCTCCAGCGCGCGCCGTCAAAATGGCGCGGCCGGGTGAAGAGATAAAAGCCGCCGCCATAACGCCGGTTGAGCGCTGTGACGGCCTCGCGTGCGGCGCGCAGTACGGCGGCGTCCGCCTCCGTCTCCGCCGTATCGGCGGCGGGCAGGTCGGCCAGGATGCCGTACTGCAGGTTCTGCCCGGCTTTCCGGTGGGAAAGGCGAAATTCCTCCAGCCGCCGGCAGAGCGCTTCGGCGCCCGGCGCGTCCGTCAGCAGCGCCGACAGGACACAGAGCGTTTTCCCCTCGGGCGGCACGCCCTCCGTCAGGTCCATCCGCGGCAGCCGCCGGGGCGGGATCAGGCGCAGCAGCACCAGATCGACCAGCCCCTTGACCAGCTCCGATACGGGGAGCAGCAGCAGGGGAGCGGCCCAGACGCTGCCCGCGGCAAAAGCCAGCAGCAGGCTCAGAAACAGGCTCGTCAGCACGAGGGCGGCGATGTACAGCCCGGAGCCCGCGTCCGCAGGCTCGTCAAAGAGGAAAAAGCCGAGGTGCCGCCCTTCCTCCCGCGCCTTCCGGACCAGACGGCGGGCCAGCAGATGCTCCTCCACACCCTCCGCGCGGGCCAGAACTTCCAGCCGCTCGAGATAGCTTTGCCGGCTCTCCCGGTCCATGCGGGCATAGACGTTTCCGGGGTCCTCGCGGAAGGCTTCGTCGCAGAGATCGACCGAGCGCAGCAGCTCCTCCATATCCGCGCCCGCCAGCCATCGCAGCGAGGAAAACAGCGCCTCGAAGGCCTCGCGCTGCGGCGCGGAGTCGGCGGCATAGGGCAGCGTTTCACACACGGCGGCCATCGCCTCCAGGATCGCGGCGCGCATGGCGGCGGGGAAGAGCAGCAGCTCCCGCCGCCGCAGCGGCGTGACTGTCTGAAAGCCGCGCAGAAACGCCGCGCAGCGCCCGGCGTCCAGCCATCCCTGTCCGGAGGAGAGCAGCGTCCGGCAGAGCGAGAGCATCAGCAGCCCCTCTTTCCCACGGCGCTGCCGCCGGGCTGCGCGCAGGTCAGAATGCGCGGCGGAGGCCTCCCGCTGCGCCAGATACCAGTTGTCCAGCAGCCATTCGCAGGCGGCGGGGACGGTCTCTGCCCCGGCATAGCGCGCCGCGACCGCGTCGCGGCAGCGGCGGACGGCGGCCAGATGGCGGCGCAGCTCCGCCGCCGCAGGCGCGCCGGAGCCTTCGCCCTCCGTTTCCAGCAGCCTTGCGCTGTTGGCGGCAAAGGCAGCCAGCTTGTCTTCTTCGATGTACAGCCCGGAAAAAATCTGATCCATGACGCACCTCAGCAAAAAGGTTTTCCTTTCCAGTTTTCCCGCGCGGAGGGGGAAATATGCGGCGCGCGCTTGACAAGCGGGCGGGTCTGTGATAGATTGTTTCCAAGGATAAACGTTTGCCGCCGCGCCCCGAGGCGCGGCGGCTTTTTCATGATGAGAAAGGATGATTCCAATGCCCTTTGATTATGACGTGATCATCGTCGGCGCCGGTCCCGGCGGCATTTTCTCCGCCTGGGAGCTGAGCAGGCTCGCGCCGGAAAAGAAGATCGCCGTGTTCGAGCTCGGCCGTCCGCTCGACCAGCGCAAGTGCCCGATCGACGGCAAAAAGATCAAAACCTGCGTCAAGTGCCCGGTGTGCAGCATCATGAGCGGCTTCGGCGGCGCGGGCGCGTTTTCCGACGGGAAATACAACATCACCAACCAGTTCGGCGGCACGCTCTACGAGTACATCGGCAAGCAGGAGGCCATCGAGCTGATGCGCTACGTGGACGAAATCAACGTCAGCCACGGCGGCGCGGGTACGAAGCTCTATTCCACCGCCGACACGAAGATCAAGCGCATGTGCCTCGAAAACGGTCTGCATCTGCTGGACGCGCAGGTGCGCCACCTCGGCACCGACATCAACTATGTGGTGCTGGAAAACATCTACCGCGAGCTCAAAGAGCGCGTGGACTTTCACTTCAACACCGCCGTCGGCGACATCAAGCGCATCGAGGGCGGCTATCTGGTGCAGGCGGGCGAGCGCGGCTACAGCTGCGAAACATGCGTCGTCTCCGTCGGCCGCAGCGGCAGCAAGTGGATGGAATCCGTCTGCCGGGAGATGAACATCCCCACCAAGTCCAACCGCGTCGATATCGGCGTGCGCGTGGAGCTGCCGGCGGAGGTCTTCGCCCATCTGACCGACGAACTCTATGAGAGCAAGATCGTCTACCGCACGCAGAAATTCGAGGACCTGGTGCGCACTTTCTGCATGAACCCCCACGGCGTGGTGGTCAACGAAAACACCAACGGCATCGTCACCGTCAACGGCCACAGCTATGAGGACCCGGCCAAGCACACCGAAAACACCAACTTCGCCCTGCTGGTGTCCAAGCACTTCTCCGTGCCCTTCAAGGACTCCAACGGCTACGGCGAGAGCATCGCACGGCTCTCGAACATGCTGGGCGGCGGCGTGATCGTGCAGCGCTTCGGCGACCTGGTGCGCGGGCGGCGCAGCAACGAAAGCCGCATCCAGGGCAGCTTCGTCACGCCGACGCTCAACGCCACGCCGGGCGACCTAAGCCTGGTGATCCCCAAGCGCATCCTCGACGGCATCATCGAGATGATCTACGCCCTCGACAAGATCGCACCGGGCACCGCCAACGACGACACGCTGCTCTACGGCGTGGAGGTGAAGTTTTACAACATGGAGGTCGAGCTCGATTCCAGCCTCCAGACCTGCTGCGAGGGGCTTTACGTCATCGGCGACGGCTCGGGCGTGACCCACTCGCTCAGCCACGCCTCCGCCAGCGGCGTGCACGTGGCGCGCTGCATCGCGGGACGGTAATAGTTTTCAGTTTTTAGTTTTTAGTTTTTAGCAAAAAGACTGAGCGTGTCTTTTGACACGCTCAGTCTTTCTGTTTTTCGCGCAGTTTTCGCCGGCGGCGGCTGATGCTGCGCTCCAGCTCGCCGCTGCGGATGAGCTCGGCCAGCACCAGCTGCTCGTAGACCGGCACGGCGCAGGAATAGAAGCCGAGCTTTTCCTCATACAGCGGCAGCAGCTCCTCCGGCAGCACCATATAGCCCATGCGCATCGAGGGGGCGAGGGTCTTGGAAAAGCTGTTGAGATAGATGGTGCGCTCCGGCGCGAGGGAAAAGAGCGTCTCCACCTGGCGCGTGCTCACCGCAAGCTCCGAGCCGTAGTCGTCCTCCACGAGATAGCCGCCGCGCGCCCGGGCCCAGGCGGCGTATTCGTGCCGCCGCGCGGCCGTGGCGCTTACGCCGCTGGGGTAGCTTTGGTAGGGCGTGACGTGCAGGACCGAGGCGCGGCTTTTTTCCAGCGCTGCGCCGTCCACGCCGTCGGCGGCCATCGGCAGGCCCTCGCAGCGCGCGCCGTTGGCCTCATAGACCCGGCGGATCGTCTGATAGCAGGGCTCCTCGCGCGCATAGAGCCGCTCGCGCCCGAGCAGCTGGATCACCCGCGCGTAGAGATACTCCGCGCCCGCGCCGACCACGATCTGCTCCGGGCGCACCAGGATCCCGCGGCTGCGCGCGAGGTAGGCGGCCAGCTCCGTGCGCAGCTCGCCGCAGCCGGCATTCGGGGAGCGCATCAGGATCCGCTCCCCATAGTCCGAGAGCACGCGGCGCATGATCTTCGCCAGCGCGGAGAAGGGGAGGTCCTCCGCCGCGGCCGGCAGGCTCATGTCCTCGAGCCTGGCCCGCGGGGCCGCTGCGGCCGCACCGCCGAAGGCGGAATACAGCCCGCTGCGCTCGCGGGAGAGGGCGTAGCCCTCGTCGACGAGCAGCGAGAGCGCGTGCTCTACGGTGATGAGGCTCAGCCCCAGCTCGGAAGCGAGCTGACGCTTCGAGGGCAGCCGGCTGCCGCGCGGCAGCACGCCCGAGACGATATCCTCCCGCAGCTGGCGGTAAAGCTGCAGATAGGCGCTCTCACCGGAGTTCCGGTCGATCTGATATTTCATGGCATGACTCCAAACTGGTCTTATAAAAATATTCAAATCTGGTGCTATTTATAAGTCCAGAAACAGTGTATAGTAAAACATAGAAATTGTCAAGGAGCTGATCGCCTTGGAAAAGATGCCGATCAAAAAAATGACCGTGACCGCGCTGCTGCTGGGCATGAACATCATCATGAGCAGCAGTATCCTGAGCGTCCCCGTGCCGGGCGGGCACATGTACCTCAACGACGTGATCATCGTGATGGCTTCGCTGATCCTCGATCCCTTCTGCGCCTTTATCGTGGGCGGCATTGGGGCCTTCCTGGGCGACATGATCTTTTATCCGACGCCGATGTTCGTGTCCCTGGTGACGCACGGGCTGCAGGCGGTGCTGATCTCGCTGTTCGTGCGGCACGTGCTGAAATCGAAGCCGCTTGCCTCCTCGGTCATCGCCTCCGTTCTGGGCCTGATCCTCACCGTGACGGGCTATACGCTCGGCCGCGCCTACATTTACAGCACGCCGGCCTACGCGGTGATGAAGTTCCCCTTCCAGATCCTGCAGACGGCCGTGGGCTCCGCCATCGCACTGGCGCTCTATTTCGGTACGCCGATCCGCAAGGTCGCGCGTCAGGAGATGGACGAAGCGATCTGACTGACGATAAGAAATATTAAGAAACAGGGAAGCTGTTTTATGGTACATTTTTCTCATGAAGGAGGTGTACCTATGGCTTCCCTGAAACTTTATCTGCGGCTTGGAGGGAAATTCGTCTTTGCCGGCTTGTTCGCCGCCATCGTTCTGTATCTGCTGTTCGTGCTCCGCCCGTGGAAGAAGCGCGCACTCAGTAAAGAATATCGCGCGCGGTGGATGCTGAGCCTTTGGTATCTCTGCACGCTGCTGTTCGTGACCTTCGCCGGGCGCTGGGCCAGCCGCCTCGCACCCTTTACCGCGCTGTCGCTGCGGCCTTTTGATGCACTGCGGGAGGCTCTTGTCAGCACGGACAGGCACGCGCAGAACCAGATGCTGTTGAACGTCCTGCTCTTTGTACCGTTGGGGCTGCTGCTCGTCTGGCACGCGCAGCGGCGCGAAAAGGGTGCGAAGCTCTATTGGCTCGTACTCCTGCTGCCGCTCGGGATCGAACTGATCCAGTTCGCCACCGGTCTCGGTCTCCTTGACCCGGACGATCTGCTGCTCAACAGTTTGGGCGGGGCCTGGGGCCTCTGCCTTGGATTATGCTGTGTTAACCTCAAAAAGCACAAATCCGTCCTGCTCCCAGCGCTCGGCGTGCTGTTGCCGGTTGCTGTGATCGCGGCCGGGCTGCTTTGGTTGTCCGCCCGTCCCTACGGCTTCGTGCCGCAGGATTTCACCGATCCCACCCACGGGAAACCGCAGAGCGTCTGCGTGGACGCGCTGGACGGCCAGCTTCCCGAGAGCGTCACGGTTTATCGGATTGTCAGTCTGTCGGAGAAGGAAGCAGAACAGACGGCGGATCGCCTGTTCACCGCGCTTGGCCTGACAAGGAACATGAACCTTTCCGACGTATATGACGATCTGGCGGTCTATTGGGCCGAGCACTCCAACGTATATGTCTGGGTGTATTTTAACGGCGATTTTGACCTGCATATCCCCAACGGATTGCCGGTCGAGGGAACGCCGGCTGAAGCGGCGCTCGAACTTTTGAAGCAGGCGGGCTTTTCGCTGCCCGCGCCCGATGAAGCGGAGGAAGACCGCATGAGCTGGTCCTTCCAGCCGGCGGACGGTCTGCTTTACGACGGAGAGATCCATGTCGTGACAAAAACGTACAGCGGTACCGTTATCGAAGCCAGTCTGCGCCGCCTGCAGCCGGGCACATCCTGCGCGGCCTATGACGCCGCAGCCCTTCGTGAGGCGCTTCTGGAGGGCCGCTTCAGTGTTTACGGCGGTCCGCAGCGCAGAGATATGACAGATCTCGTGTGCGAGAGCCTGACCATCACCTGGATTATTGACGGCAAAGGCTGTTACCATCCGGTTTATCAAATCGAAGCACGGATCGATGGTGAGCCTGCCACGATTTTTGCCCCGGCTGTTTCGTGAGGAAAGCCCCTCCACCCGGTGTGTTGACATCGGAATTCGGAATGAAAAGGAAGAGAGCGGGTCATACTGCTTGACAGCATGACCCGCTCCCGGTTATAGTGGAGACAAGAGCTCAAAAAGGAGGAGAGACACATGGCGAACAAATACGCAGGCACCAAAACCGAAAAGAATCTCTGGGAGGCCTTTGCCGGCGAATCCCAGGCGAGAAACAAGTACACCTATTTTGCTTCCGCGGCGAAGAAGGAGGGCTATGAGCAGATCGCGGCCCTGTTCCTGAAGACCGCCGAGAATGAAAAAGAGCACGCCAAGCTCTGGTTCAAGGAGCTGGGCGAGCTGGGCAATACGGCGGAGAACCTGGAGCACGCCGCCGAGGGCGAAAACTTCGAGTGGACCGACATGTACGAGCGCATGGCCCGCGAGGCCGAGGAAGAGGGCTTCCCGGAGCTGGCCGCCAAGTTCCGCGGCGTCGGCGCGATCGAGAAGATGCACGAGGAGCGCTACCGCGCCCTGCTTCAGAACGTCGAGACCGCCAAGGTCTTCGAGAAGAGCGAGGTCAAGGTCTGGGAGTGCCGCAACTGCGGCCACATCGTGGTCGGCACCAAGGCGCCCGAGGTCTGCCCGGTCTGCAATCATCCGCAGGCCTATTTCGAGGTCCACGAGGCGAATTACTGAGAGATCTTCAGGGGTCAGCATGAAAACCGCCCGGGTATATCCCGGGCGGTTTTTTTCGGGAGGGGCCAGCCCCTCCCCTACGGGAAATGCGGAGTTCGGAATTCGGAATGAAGGCGGAGCGGAGCCAGGGGAACCCCCAGTCGTCGCGATACGGCGACAGCCCCCTTTCGCGAAAGGGGGCCAACGGGGAGCTGGCCGCCGAGGGCGGCGGCCCCTACGACGGGAAAGAAGTCTTTCGCAGAACAAGGCATGGGCGATTTACAAATCGCCCATGCCTTGTCTTCTGAAAACTAAAAACTAAAAACTAAAAACTCAATTCGCCGCCTTCATTGACAGGAAGGCGTTGATGAAGCCGTCGAGGTCGCCGTCCATGACGGCGAAGATGTTGCCGGTCTCATACTCGGTGCGCAGGTCCTTGACCAGCTGGTAGGGCATGAAGACGTAGGAGCGGATCTGGCTGCCCCATTCGATCTTCATCTGCACGCCCTTGATGTCGCTGATCTTCTCGAGGTGCTCGCGCTCCTTGATCTCGGCCAGGCGCGCGCGGAGCATGTTTTTGCAGTTCTCGAGGTTCTGGAAGTGGCTGCGCTCGACCTGGCTGGACACCACGATGCCGGTGGGCTTGTGGATCAGGCGCACGGCGGAGGAGGTCTTGTTGACCTTCTGGCCGCCCGCGCCGGAGGAGCGGTAGACCTGCATTTCGATGTCGTCGTCCTTGAGTTCGATTTCGGTGTCGTCGGCGGCGATCTCGGGCATGACCTCGACCGCGGCGAAGGAGGTGTGGCGGCGGCCGGCGGCGTCGAAGGGGCTGACGCGCACCAGGCGGTGCACGCCGTGCTCGCTCTTCAGAAAGCCGTAGGCGTTCTCACCCTCGATCATGATCGTGGCGCTCTTGAGGCCGGCCTCATCGCCGTCGAGGTAGTCCATGACCTTCACCTTGTAGCCGTGACGCTCGGCCCACATGTTGTACATGCGGTAGAGCATCGAGGCCCAGTCCTGCGCCTCGGTGCCGCCGGCGCCGGCGTGGAAGGTGAGGATGGCGTTGTTGGCGTCGTATTCGCCGGACAGGAGCGTGCTCAGGCGCATGGCCTCGGCCTTCTCGGTGAATTCCTGAAATTCGCTCTGCAGCTCCTCGAGCATGGAGTCGTCCCCCTCCTCGAGCGCCATGTCGCAGAGCGTGTACATATCGTCCCAGGCGGCGCAGAGCTTCTGGTAGCCCTCCACCTTGGCCTTGAGCGTTTTGAGGCGCTTCTGCACGCGCTGGGAGTTGGCCACGTCGTTCCAGAAGCCCTCGCGCTCACTGGCGGCCTCCAGCTCTTCGATCTCCTTCTGAGCGGCCTCAAGCTTCAGCGCGCCGCGCAGCACCTCCAGCGTGGGCTTGGCGGCGTTGAGTTTGCCTTTATATTCTTCAAATTCAAGCATGGCGATTCGTTCTCCTCAAAGTTTGTCGATATATTATATACAAAAATTGCCGTCTTGTAAATGCGGAATTTTATCGGCTTTTTTCTCGGTCAAAGCCGAATTGAAGGCTTTTCTTTTGAGAGCCTTTATGATATACTTAAATTCCCAAAGTGCGTAATTCAAAATCATATAGATTCAGAGGAGAAAACAAGATGATTGCACACGGTAAAGAGATCAAGGTTTTCACCGGCAACGCCAACCCCGAACTTGCAAAAGACATCTGCAGCCAGCTGTACATCAAGCTCGGCGACTCCAACGTGGGCCAGTTCGCCGACGGCGAATGCTCCGTGTCCGTCTATGAGCCCGTCCGCGGCAAGGACGTATTCATCGTCAACTCCACCTGCAACCACGTTAACGACAACCTGATGGAGCTGCTCATCATGATCGACGCCATGCGCCGCGCCTCCGCCGGCCGCATCACCGCCGTCATCCCTTACTTCGGCTATGCCCGGCAGGACCGCAAGGCCAAGAGCCGCGATCCCATCTCCGCCAAGCTCGTCGCCAACCTGATCACCGCCGCCGGCGCCGACCGCGTGCTGACCATGGATCTCCACGCCGCCCAGATCCAGGGCTTCTTCGATATCCCGGTGGATAACCTGATGGGTGCGCACCTGTTTGCCAAGCACTATCTCAAGGTCTTCGGCAAGAACAACGAGGACGTGATGGTCGTCTCTCCCGACGTGGGCAGCACCGCCCGCGCCCGCGCCTTCTCGATGAGCCTCGGCACCAACATGGCCATCGTCGACAAGCGCCGCGAGAAGGCCAACCAGTCCGAGGTCATGAACATCATCGGCAACGTCGAGGGCAAGACCTGCATCCTGCTCGACGACATCGTGGACACGGCCGGCTCCCTCTGCGGCGCGGCCAAAGCCATCAAGGAGATCGGCGGGGCGAAGGAGGTCTACGCCTGCGCGACCCACGGCGTGCTCTCCGGCCCGGCGCTGCAGCGCATCGAGGACAGCTGCATCAAGGAGCTGCTCCTGCTCGATACCATCCCCTATCCCGCCGACAAGCCCAGAGTGGACAAGATCCGCTACCTCACCACGGCGTCCATTTTCGCCGAGGCGATCCGCCGCATCTACGAAGAGGTCTCCATCGCCAGCATCTTCGATACCTGATGGCGCTGTTTCAATCTTCCGGCGGCGTGCGCTGGCTGGTCGTCTGCCTGGGCAATCCCGGGCTGCGCTATGAGGGCACGCGCCACAACGCGGGCTTCATGACGGCCGACGCCCTGGCCAAAAAGCTGAATCTCAGCATCAACCGCGCGCGCTTTCAGGCCCTGACCGGCAAGACCGAGATCGGGGGAGAGAGCGTGCTCGTGATGAAGCCGCAGACCTATATGAACCTCTCGGGCGAGGCCGCCGCCGCGGCCGCGAGGTTTTACAAGATCCCGCCCGAGCGGGTGATCGTCGTTTCGGATGAGACGGCCCTGCCCATCGGGAAGCTCCGCGTGCGCAGCAAGGGCTCCGCCGGCGGGCACAACGGCCTCAAGAGCATCATCGCCTGCCTCGGCTCGGATCAGTTCCCGCGCATCCGCCTCGGCGTCGGCGCGCCGCCCCATGAGGATTACGACATGGCCGACTGGGTGCTGTCCGCCTTCAAAAACCAGGACGCGGAGAACATCGCCGCCGCCGCCGGGCGGGCGGCCGAGGCCGTGATCTGCTATATCACCGAGGGACCCGAGCGCACGATGAACAAATTCAATTGAATTAAGCAGAAAAAACATACAGTAAGGAGAGTGTCCATGAAGAAAACATGCATCGCCATGCTGCTGGCAGGCGGACAGGGCTCCCGTCTCTACGCGCTGACACAGCAGGCGGCCAAGCCCAGCGTCCCCTTTGGCGGCAAATACCGCATCATCGACTTCCCGCTTTCCAACTGCGCCAATTCCGGCATCGACACCGTCGGCGTCCTGACGCAGTACCGCCCCCTGCAGCTCAACAGCTACATCGGCAACGGCCAGGCCTGGGACCTGGACGTCGCGGAGGGCGGCGTGTACATCCTGCCCCCGTACCTCGGCGCCAACGAGCAGGGCTCGTGGTTTACCGGCACGGCCAACGCCATCTTCCAGAACATGGCCTTTATCGAGCACTACAACCCCGACCACGTGCTCATCCTCTCCGGCGACCACATCTACAAAATGAACTACGCCGACATGCTGCGCGAGCACGTCGAAAAGGACGCGGCCTGCACCATCTCCGTGCTGACCGTCTCCCTCGAGGAAGCCACCCGCTTCGGCATCATGAACGTGGGCGAAAACGGCTACGTCAACGAATTTGAGGAAAAGCCCAAGCATCCGAAAAGCAATCTTGCCTCCATGGGCGTGTACATCTTCAACTGGCAGAAGCTCCGCCAGTACCTGATCGAGGACGACGCCGACCCGAACTCCAGCAAGGACTTCGGCAAGAACATCATCCCCAAGATGCTCGCCGCGGGCGAAAAGCTCTGGCCCTACCGCTTCCAGGGCTACTGGCGCGACGTCGGCACCATCGCCAGCCTCTGGGACGCCAACATGGACATGCTGTCCACCACGCTCATCAACCTCTACGATCCCGACTGGCCCATCGCCAGCCGCAGCCCCATCTGCCCGCCGCACTACACCGGCCCGAACGCCGAGATCATCCACTCCATCGTCACCGAGGGCTGTGAGATCGACGGCCACGTGGAAAACTCCGTGCTCTCGCACAACGTCATCGTGGAGAAGGGCGCGCGCGTCCTGTACAGCGTGCTGATGCCCGGCGCCGTCGTCAAGGCGGGCGCCACCGTGAAATACGCCATCATCGGCGAGAACACGGTGATCGGCAATGAAGCCGTCGTCGGCTCCGCGCCTTACGAAGGCGAAGGCTGGGGCGTCGCTACCTGCGGTCCCGATCTGACCATCCGCCCGGGCGCCCAGGTGCCCGCCAACGCGATGATCTATACGAGTGAGGAGGTTTGAGCCATGCTGGATTTCCACGGAATCATTTTCGCCTATCGCGCCGCTCCCGCGCTCGGTGAGCTCGTCAGCCGCCGCACCGCCGCGTCCCTGCCCTTCTGCGGACGCTACCGCCTGATCAACTTCCCCCTCTCCTCCCTGATGAACGCCGGCATCCGCGACGTGGGCGTGATCATGCAGCGCGACTATCAGTCGCTGCTCGACCACCTCGGCAGCGGCAAGCCCTGGGATATGAGCCGCAAGGACCGCGGCCTGCGCATCCTGCCGCCCTTCGGCCTGCCCGAGTACCACAAGGGCAACTACGCCGGCACGATGGAGGCCCTGATCGCCGTCAGCGCCTATATCCGCGATATCCCGCAGAAGCACGTGGTGCTGATGCTGGGCGACCTGTGCGCCAACATCGACCTGCAGCCCATCCTGGAGCAGCACCTGCGCTCCGGCGCCGAGATCACCGCGATCTGCTCGGACCACACCCCCTGGGGTGCGCGCCACCGCTTCGTCGTGGGTGAGGACGGCCTGGTCAAGACCGCGCTCTACGATGTGAAGGGCGGCGAGGGCCTGGCCTCTCTCGAGGGCTACGTCATCGAGAAGGAGACCCTGCTGCACCTGATGGATTACTGCAACGCCCGCAACCTCTACCGCTTCCACCGCGACGGTCTCGGCTATTTCCTGGCCGAGGGCGGCAAGATGGACGTGGCCGTGCACACCGGCTATGCCGAGATGATCAACAGCGTCGAGAACTACTACCGCGCCAGTAAGGATATGCTCGACAGCGCCAAGCGCCATGAGCTGTTCCCGGACGAGCGCCCCGTGCGCACCAAGAACCACGAGGGCGTGAGCACCTATTACGGCGAGCAGGCCGTTTCCCGCAACAGCCTCGTGGCTGACAACTGCATCATCGAGGGCGAAGTGGAAAACTGCATCGTCTTCTCCGGCGTGCGCATCAAAAAAGGCGCCAAGCTGAAAAACAGCATTGTTTTCCGCAACTGCATCATCGGTGAAAACGCGCAGCTCGACTGCGTGATCGCCGACAAGGACTGCAGCTTTGCCCCGGGCACCGATCTGCGCGGCAGCGAGATCCTGCCCATCGTCATCGGCAAGGGCAAGAGCATTTAATTCTTCGTTCTTCGTTTTTAAGGGGCCGGAAGGGATTTGTCCGTTCCGGCCCCGGAAAGATATCTTTCCCGTAAAGGAGTACTATCGTTTCTATGATCGGACAGATTTCTCGCGACGAGGTGCGCAGCGCGATTGAGGACAAGCTGTGCGCCCATTTTGCCGTCACCGGCGCCGAGGCCACCGACGACCAGATCTTCCAGGCGACCGCCATCGTGATCCGCGAGATCATGAGCCGCCTGCTGGTGGCGGAGGATCCCAAGCGCAGCAATAAAGAAGTCCATTACATGTCCATGGAGTTCCTCATGGGCCGGAGCCTGATGAAGAACGCCTTCAATCTGGGCATTTCCGAAGCCGTGATCGGCGCGCTGAAGGACATGGGCCGCAGCGCAGTGGATATTTTTGAGGCCGAGCCCGACGCGGGCCTCGGCAACGGCGGCCTCGGCCGTCTGGCCGCCTGCTATATGGACAGCCTGGCCACGCTCGGCATGGAGGCCACGGGCTACTCCCTCTGCTACGAGCTCGGCATCTTCAAGCAGAAGTTTGCCGGCGGCAAGCAGACCGAGGTGGCCGACAACTGGCGCAGCTCGATGGAGAGCTGGCTGATCTCCCGCTATGAGGACGCGGTGGAGGTGCGCTTCGGCGGCCAGATCACCCCGATCTGGGACAATACCGGCCGCTATCACGCCGAGCACACCGGCTACACCGCCGTCACCGCCGTGCCGCGCGACATGCTGATCGCCGGCTACGACGGCAAGAGCGTCAACACCCTGCGCCTGTGGGAGGCGCACAGCACCAACTCCCTGGATATGTACCTCTTCTCCGAGGGCGAGTACGTCAAGAGCATGGAGGAGCGCACGATGACCGAGGTCATCACCAAGGTGCTCTATCCCGCCGACGACCACATCGAGGGCAAGACCCTGCGCCTCAAGCAGCAGTATTTCTTCGTCTCCGCCAGCGCCCAGGACATCCTGCGCAAGCACATCGCCAAGTGGGGCGACGTCAGAAGCTTCGCCGAGCACCACGTCATCCAGATCAACGACACCCACCCGACCATGATCATCCCCGAGCTGATGCGCCTGCTGATGGACGAGCACGGCCTCGGCTGGGACGAGAGCTGGGAGATCGTGCGCCACAGCGTGGCCTACACCAACCACACCGTCATGAGCGAGGCGCTGGAGAAGTGGCCGCAGGATCTGATCCAGAAGCTGCTGCCGCGCCTGTGGGAGATCATGTGCGAGATCAACAAGCGCTGGGTCAACTTCCTGGTCTACAACTTCGGCCAGGGCGAGCGCGTGGGCCGCAACATGATCATCCGCGACGGTCAGGTGCACATGGCCAATCTCTGCCTTGCCGCCTGCTACAAGGTCAACGGCGTGTCCCGCCTGCACGGCGACATCATCAAGCGCGACCTCTTTGCCGACCTCAACTCCATCCGGCCCGACCGCTTCACCTATGTGACCAACGGCATCGACCACCGCCGCTGGCTCAGCCAGATCAACCCCGGCCTGCACGGCCTGATCTGCGAGCTGCTGGGCGACGACGCCTATCTGCTCGAGCCCGAGCGCCTGGCGGAGCTGAACGCCTTTGCCGGCGATGCGCAGGTGCTGCGCCGCGTGGAGGAGATCAAGAACGAGAACAAGCGCCGTTTCGCCGACTTTGCCAGGCGCAACGACGGCGTGACGCTCAACACCGACGCCATCATGGACGTGCAGGTCAAGCGTCTGCACGAGTATAAGCGCCAGCTGCTCAACGCAATGCGCATCACGGAGCTGCAGATGCAGATCCACGACGATCCGAACCGCGACTTCCTGCCCCGCACCTTCGTCTTCGGCGCCAAGGCCGCGGCCGGCTACAAGACCGCCAAGCGCATCATCGAGCTGCTGCTGAGCCTGCAGAACGACGTGAACAACGACCCGCTGTGCAAGGACAAGCTCCAGGTCTACTTCGTGGAGAACTACCGCGTCTCCGCCGCCGAGGCCATCGTGCCCGCCGCGCAGGTGTCCGAGCAGATCTCCACCGCCGGCAAGGAAGCCTCCGGCACCGGCTGCATGAAGCTGATGATGAACGGCGCCGTGACGATCGGCACGCTCGACGGCGCGAACGTCGAGATGTACGAGCGCCTGGGCGACGAGAACATGTTCCTCTTCGGCCTGCGCACCGAGGAGATCGAGGACTGGCGCCGCCGCGGCTACCGCCCGCTGGACATCTTCAACAGCGACGGCGAGCTGCAGCGCATCTTCAAGCGCTTCCGCGAGGGCTTTGCCGACGGCAAGAGCTATTCCGACCTGGTCTCCATGCTCAACTACGGCGGCGACCAGTACATGCTCATCGCCGACTACCACTCCTACGCCGACTGCCAGACCCGTCTCTATGATCGCATCCGCGATCCGGAGGAGCTGGCCCGCCTGGCGCTGGTCAATACGGCGCAGAGCGGCTTCTTCGCCGCCGACCGCGCCATCCGTGAATACGCGAACAATATATGGATGCTGTGAAACGCAGCCCGATGATCACAGTGATCGGCGGGGCCAATACCGATATCGGCGGCGGCCCCGCCGAGTCCCTGCGCCTGTATGACTCCAATCCAGGCGTCATCACCCTGCGCCATGGCGGCGTGGGGCGCAATATCGCCCATAATCTCCGCCTGCTGGGGATGGACGTGCGGCTGATCGCCGCCGTCGGGGACGACCTCTTCGGCAAAGGCCTGAAGGCCGACTGCGAGGCCCTGGGCATGGACGTGAGCCGGATGCTCGTCGTGCCCGGCGCGCGCTCCTCGACCTATCTGTACGTCACGAATGCGGCGGGGGATATGCACGTCGGCATCGCGGACATGGACATCGTGAGCTATATCACGCCGGACTATCTGCGGCCGCTGATGGAGGAGATCAACGCCTCCGACGCGGTCGTCGTCGACGCAAACCTCAGCGAGGAGACGCTGGACTATCTGGCCGAGGCCTGCACCGCGCCCATGGTCGGCGACCCGGTGAGCACCGCCAAGGCTCCGCGCATGAAAAAGCTGCTGCCGCATCTGACCGCCTTCAAGCCGAACGCGCTGGAGGCGGGGCTGCTGACCGGAGAGAATTATCCCGGCCAGGCGGCCCGGGCGCTGCTCAACCTCGGAGTCAAGCGGGTGTTCATCAGCCTCGGCTCGGGAGGGATGCTCGCCGCGGAGGACGGCGAGGTGCTCCGCCTGCCCTGCATGACCGGCCGGATCGTCAATACCACCGGCGCGGGCGACGCGGCGGTGGCCGCCATCGTCTGGGCGGGCATACAGGGCTTCGACCTGCGAAAAACGACCGAGGCCGCCCTCTCCGCCGGCGCGCAGACCTGCGCCGTCGATGCGACCAACAACCCGGATCTGCGTTTGAGTTTTTAGTTGAATAGAGAATCCCTCTGATCTGGCTTTGCGCTTTTCCGGCTTCCCCTTGAGGGGAAGCTGTCGAGCGCAGCGAGACTGATGAGGTGGCTTTTGCGTTTTCCACCTCATCCACCCCGGTGCGGCGGCACCGGGGCACCTTCCCCTCAAGGGGAAGGCTTTGTCTTGCATAGCCGTGACGGAGGGGTTTTTCTTTTTTTTTCTGACCGGCTGCAAGATCCGCCCTCCGTTTGCGATAGGATGAATGAGGCGGAAAGGAAGTGACGCACATGGAGGATTCGCAGATCATCGACCTGTTCTTTGAGCGCTCGGAGCGGGCGATCGATGAACTGGAAGCGAAATACGGCAGGGCCGTGACGAAAACGGCTGACAACATCCTGCGCAGCCGCCGGGACGCGGAAGAGTGCGCCAACGATACCTGGCTTGCGGTTTGGGACAGTATTCCGCCTCACCGCCCCGACCCGCTGGCCGGCTACGTTTGCCGCATCGCCCGCAATCTGGCGGTGTCGAAGCTCCGCAGCGAGACCGCGCAGAAGCGAAACGGAACTCTCGACCTGGTGCTCGACGAGCTGGAGGATTTTCTGCCCGCCGGAGCCGACGTGGAGGCCGACTATGATTATAAGGAGACCGTGGAGGGCATCAACCGTTTTCTGTCCACGCTCAGCTATGACGACCGATTTCTTTTCGTCCGCCGCTACTGGTACGCCGACTCCGTCAAGGAGATCGCCGCGGCCATGCACGAACGGGAGAACCGGGTCTCCATGCGCCTTTTCCGCCTCCGTGAGAAATTACGGAAGACTTTGCAGAAGGAGGGCCTGCTTGCATGAATCGGGACAAGTTATTTCAGGCCTTGAGCGGCCTGGACGACCGCTATATCGCGGAAGCGATCCGCTACGCGCCCGAGGATGCATCCAGCGCCTCGGAAAGGATCGTAAAAATGAAAGCAAAACGCATCATCACCATCGCGCTGGCCGCCGTGCTGATCCTCGCACTGGGGGTCACGGCCTGGGCGAGCGGCTTTTTCAGCATGCTGACCCGTCAGCCCGACCCGGAGGAGACCTTCCGGATCAACTGGTCGGAAAACCCCAGCGGCTATATCGAGTGGAGCGACGCCAAACTCGCCGTCACCTTCCCGGATACGGCCGAGAGCAAAGAGATCGAATTCCGTCCCGGCTGGCTGCCTTATGAGCTGCCTTCGGAGCTGCGCGGATGCCATCCCTGGCAGAATCTCAGCGCCGATACCTGGTTCCAGCGCCTGAGCTCCGAGGACCTGGCCTTTGCGGACGGGCCGCAGTCCGTGCCCGCCTATCGGGATATGATGCAGCCGCTGCTGATCGAGACTTATTCGATGTCCATGTTCAATAACGGCGGCGCGATGCTGCTGCTTTACTACACGCCCGAGGAGATTACCGAGGAGCACTGGGACGAGCAGGACGTCGACGTGATGTATTTCCACGCGACGCAGCATTTTGACGCGGTGCCCGAGTACAACATGCCGGAGCGCACCATCGGGGAAAACATCGTTGTGCTCTCCAACGCCGAGGGAGGCTGGGTCATCCGCCTTGCCGGCGAGATCAGCATGGACGAGATGCTCGAGGTCGCGAGGAATCTGGAAGTCCGCGAGACAGGGAAGACCATGAGCTACGAGGACTTTGAAAACCACTACCTGTTCATCGACGGCGGCGTGGGCTGAACGCATCCTGAAAAGGGATGTGAGAACGTACCTGTAGAAGGCAAGGGTCATGCCTGCCCGTAGGGGCTGACGCCCTCGGCAGCCCGCGCAGCAAGGAAAGAAAACTGTAAAAGAAATCTCCGGCGAAAACGGGTCCAAGGCCCGAATTCGCCGGAGATTATTTCTTGTTATATTTTTACCGCCGGGCTGCCGAGGGCGGCAGCCCCTACGTCCTGTTTCGGACTTCTTCAAAGCCTTTGCCTGCTTATTTTTCTTTCTTTTTCAGCTTGTGCTTTTTACCGTCGGGGGTCTGGATGTAAGTGTTCTCCAGCACGGCGATGGTGCTCTCGCGCCAGGCGGCGATGTATTCCTTGCGAAGCGCATCGCGCTCGGCGAGCTCTTCCTCCGTCAGCGCGCGCTCCTTGGCCAGGTGCGCCAGCTCGTTGATGCGGTCGATTTTGTATTGCTCCATGTTTTTCCCTCAATTCCGAATTTCGAACTCCGAATTCCGAATTTATTCGATCGTGCCCAACTCGTCGAGGTTGAGCTCGAAGGCGGGGATGAAGTGCTCGAGGAACCAGGCGACCTCGGGCAGGGGGGAGGCCTCCAGCACGGCGCGGGTCTGCTTTTCGGCGGAGAGGAATTCGTTGTTGCCGGCCTTGCGCTCCTCGATGCACTTGATGTAGGCCGAGAGCTTGTCGGCGGCCTTGACAAGATCGTGCAGGCGCTCCTGCGTCTCGCCGGTCAGCAGCTCCTCATAGGCCGGGCGAAGCTCTTCCGGAAGCGTCGCCAGGAGCTTGTCGCAGGCGAGCTTTTCCACCTGCTTGTAGGCGCCGCGGATGTCTGCACTGTGGTATTTGATCGGCGTGGGCAGGTCGCCGGTGAGGATCTCGCTGGCGTCGTGGTAGAGCGCCACGGCGGCAGCCTCGTTCGGGTCGCAGGGAACGCCGAACACGTCACGCCGGATCACGCCCAGCGCGTGGGCGATCACGGCCACCATGTGGCTGTGCTCCTGAATGTTTTCGGGCAGGGAATTGCGCATCAGGCTCCAGCGGCCGATATAGCGCATGCGGGAGATATAGGCAAAGAAGTTGTCGCTCATGGGAGATCGCCTTTCTTGGTGTTGTGTTTTGTCATTGTAGCACGCCGCGGCGGAAAATGCAACGATCCCGGGAAACCTGCACAGAAACTGTTGCATTTTTTTGGATAGAATGATAAAATCCAATTTCGTGTAAAAGCAGCAAGGAGCTAAGAAAAATATGGATAAACTGAGAAATATCGCCATTATCGCCCACGTCGACCACGGCAAGACCACGCTGGTGGACGAAATGCTCAAGCAGTCCGGCGTCTACCGGGAAAACCAGGAGGTCGTCGACCGCGTGATGGACTCCAACGATCTCGAACGCGAGCGCGGCATCACGATCATGGCCAAGAACACCGCCGTCTGGTACGGCGACACCAAGATCAACATCGTCG
>CAMNOV010000019.1 GCA_946547105.1 uncultured Clostridia bacterium
CCGCCACCTTTTCCACCATGGCGGCCACCTTGGGCAGATGCTCGCCGTGGAAATAACTGCTGACGCGGTTTTTCAGTTTTTTGGCCTTGCCGACGTAGATGACCTCGCCGTGTTCGTCGAGCATGATGTACACGCCCGGCAGCAGCGGCAGGCGGTTGGCCTTGTCGCTCAGCGTTTCGAGCATAACCGTCTCCTTAGGGTATTGAAAGCACTTTGGGGGATAACCTAAGGGGCGTGTATTGAACATACACGCCCCTCATTCGTATCCTATATGGGATTACTCGGAGAAATCGGAATCAATCAGATCGCTCAGGGTCTTGATCGCCTCTTCCTCGTCCGCGCCGTCGGCAATGATGGTGACAGCCGTGCCCTTCACGATGCCCAGGGACAGAACGCCCAGCAGGCTCTTGGCATTGACGCGGCGATCTTCCTTCTCGACCCAGATGCTGCTCTTGAACTCGTTGGCCTTCTGGATGAAGAAGGTCGCGGGTCTGGCGTGAAGACCTACCTGATTGTTGATGACTACCTCTTTGGATATCATGCTCGCCACTCCTCGCTTCTATACTGAGATATGCAGTCTGCGCTATATAATTTATCAAAGAATCGACCAATCGTCAACTGATTTCCGCCGTTTCGTTATTTTTCACATGATTTGCCAGTAATCGGCCGTTTTTTTATTTCAGTTCGACCACGGTCACGCCGGTCTCTCCCTCGCCGTAGCGGCCCAGGCGGAAGGATTTGACCGCCTTATGCTTCCGCAGCATCTGCTGCACGGCGTTTCGCAGCGCGCCGGTGCCCTTGCCGTGGATGATCGTCACCTGGCTGAGCTTGGCCATCACGGCGCTGTCGAGGTAGCGCTCGGCGGCCAGCAGCGCCTCCGAGACCTCCAGACCGCGCAGGTCGACCTGCGGCTCGATGCTGATCATGCGCAGCTGCTGGCTGCTCTTGGTCGAGATCGCCTTCTTGTCCGGCGCCTGCTCGCCCTCGAGCAGCAGCACCTCGTCCTCGCGCGCGGTGACGTTCATGATGCCGGCGCGCAGGCTCAGCACACGGTCCGGGGAGATCGCCGTCACGTCGGCCTTGACGCCCATGGACTTGATCTCCACCCGGTCGCCCACGCGGATCTCGCGGGAGGACTTTCTTTGCTCCTGCGGCGCGGCGGTTCCGGCCGGTCGAAGACTCTCCTCGGCGAGGTTCAGGCGGCGGCGCAGCTCGCTGCGCGCCTCGTTGACGCGCTGCGCGTCCTCCTCCTCATTGGAGCGGCGGCGCATCTCGTCGAGCTCGGCGAAGGTCTCCTCCGCGGCGGCACGGGCCTCCTGCAGCACGCGCTCGGCCTCGCGGCGGGCCTTCTGATCGGCCTTTTCGAGCCGCACCTCCAGCTCTGCGCGCATAAAAGCGGACTTCTTGGCGTTTTCCTCCGCCTCGCGCAGCTTTTTCGCCGCCTCGTCGCGGTCCTTTTCCAGCAGCAGGCGCGTCTGCTCCAGCTTCTCGATCGTCGCCTCAAAGCTCGCGCTTTCGGTGTTGACGCGCCGCTTTGCCTCGTCGATGATGTCCTCCCCCAGGCCGAGACGGCGGGAGATGGCGAAGGCGTTGGATTTGCCGGGGATGCCGACGAGCAGCCGGTAGGTCGGGCGCAGGGTCTCCACGTCGAACTCGCAGGAGGCGTTCTGCACGCCCGGCTCGTTGGTCGCATAGACCTTCAGCTCCGCGTAGTGGGTCGTCGCGGCGATCACGGCGCCCTTCTGGCGCGCGTACTCGATGATCGCGATGGCCAGCGCCGCGCCCTCGGTGGGGTCGGTGCCGGCGCCGAGCTCGTCGAACAGCAGCAGCGAGCGCTCGTCACACTCGGATAATATGTTCACGATGTTGGTCATGTGCGCCGAGAAGGTGGACAGGCTCTGCTCGATGCTCTGCTCGTCGCCGATGTCGGCGAGGATGTGGCTGTAGACCGGCAGGGCGCTGCCGTCGGCGGCCGGGATGTGCAGGCCGCACTGGTTCATCGCGGCCAGCAGGCCGATGGTTTTCAGCGAAACGGTCTTGCCGCCGGTGTTCGGTCCGGTGATCACCAGCGTATCGAAGGCGCCGCCGAGCTCGAGATCGATCGGCACGGCCTTCGACTGGTCGAGCAGCGGGTGCCGCGCGCGGCGCAGGACGATGCCCTCGGTGTCGAGGCTCGCCTCGCCGCAGTCAAGCTTGTAGGAGAGCTTGGCCTTGGCGAAAATCAGGTCCAGCCGTACCAGCACCTCATAGTCGGAGGTGATGTCCACCCGGTGCTCGGCGCAGTCGGCCGAGAGCTCGGCCAGGATGCGCTCGATTTCCAGCCGCTCCTTGGCGGCCAGCTCCCGCAGCTCGTTGTTGGCCTTCACGGCAGCCATCGGTTCGATGAACAGCGTCGCGCCGGAGGCGGAGATATCATGCACGAGGCCCGGCACCGCGCCCTTGTGGTCGGCTTTGACGGGCACGACGAAGCGGTCGGAGCGCATGGTGATGATCGGCTCCTGCAGGGCCTTGGCATAGGACGGCGAGGAGAGGATCTTCTGCAGCGCGTCGCGCGCCCGCGCGGAGGCCGCGCGCATCTGGCGGCGGATGTTCGCCAGCTCCGGGCTCGCGCCGTCGGCGATCTCGTCGTCGCCGATGATGGAGGTGTTGATCTTCTCCTCCAGGAACTTGTTGGCGTGCAGGGAATAAAACAGATAGTCGATGGGCGTCTTGTCCTCGTGCTTGTCGCCGAGGTAGCCGTTGACGAGCCGCGCCGCCTGCAGCACGCGGGCGATGTCCAGCAGTTCCCGCGTATTGAGCGCGCCGCCCAGATCCGCGCGAGAGAGCGAGGGGCGCACGTCCTTCACGCCCGAGAAGGAGGGGCTGCCGCGCACGATCATCATCGTCTTGGCGGCGCCCGTCTCGGCCAGGCGATGGCGCACCTCGGCCTCGTCTCCGGAGGGTGTCAGGCCGAGCGCCAGCTCCTTGGCGCTCTCGCTCACCGCCTCGCGGGCCAGCATCTCCAGCACCGCGGGCAGCTCCAGCGTCTGTAAGGATTTTTCAAAAAAACTCATGATAGGTAAGTCCTTTTCGTCGTTCCTTCCCATTCCTTGGGAAAATAGAAATACTCCCGTATGTTTTGATCGAGATCTTCGATATCATCCACTTCGCTGTCGTAATAATACGCATACACGATGCTGTTCGTATCGCTGTTCAGCCCGATCAACAGGCATTGATGCACACACCAGCTTGCCGGGAAGCCAAGATCGGCCACCCGGAAGCTATATCCGTTGACCGAGGCGGCGATATCCTGCAGATACGCATTCTCCCCGTCATAAAACCGGTACTTATCTTCGATGATCCGGCGCTGCTCTTCAAAGCCGTTCTCGTCATAGCGCAGCAGGAGCATCACACCTTCATGAGGGAACATGCTCTCGTGCTGTCTGAAAGATACAGCCGCTGCGGTATAGGTGCCGCAGTCATCGAGGCTTGGCATATAGTCCGCCGCCTGGTAAACAGCGTCAAGGTTTTTCCCGTATTCCCCCAGATCATTCGTCGCGCGGTCCTGCGTCAGTCCGCGGAGCAGGAGGAAGAGAACCAGTCCAACGAACAAAACGGCCGCAGCAAGTGCCGCGATCAGCACAATCTTGACGATATTCCAGATGTTTTTGCCTGTTTTGCTCATGCTCTCTCCTTTTTCCATTTTCGGAAACGGTTGACGCAAACTGCAAAAGATGGTCTGGGAAGGCCTCCCTTGCCTAAAGGGAAGATTCCCCTGTGGGGGAAATGTCCGCGAAGCGGACAAAAGGGGGGCGGACGGTGGCCGAGCGAAGCGAGGTCGGAGGGATATTCATCCAAAAAATCATTCCCGTTTTCGTCAATAAAATCCCCCAGTCACGGCACGCTGCGCGTCCGTGACAGCCCCCTTTAGGCAAGGGGGCCTTTCAGCAATTACCGTACCTGTTTATAATACTCCAAAGTCCCGAACCTTCGCTCGGTCTGGCGCAGCAGGAAGGCCTCTGCGGCCCAGGACAGCCTGTCCGCCGCCTCTCCCTCGATCGAGAAGGAAAAGAGCTTTTTGGCCGGTGCGGAAAGAATGTAGCGCATCGCCGCGAGCGAATCCGGGCACAGAGGCAGCGTATCGCCGCCGTGCGGGCAGGCCGTGCAGTACACGCGCCCGTCCTGCAGACTCAGCATCGGCCGTTCCGGCTCCTTGCCGCAGTGGGCGCAGGCCGTCAGGTCCGGCTCGTAGCCCGACAGACTCATCAGCCGCAGCTCAAAGGCCGCCTTGATTTTTTCCGGCGCGCAGAGCCGGTGACTGAGCGCATAAAGCGAGTTCAGCCCGAGCTGCAGCAGCTCCGCGTCCGGCTGATCCTCGACGGCGAGCGCCTCCAGGCATTCGGCGAAATACGCGCCCAGCGCAAAGGCCTCCAGATCCGTGCGAAGGCCGTCGAAGCCCTCGATCACGCTCGCCTCGTTGACCGTCCACTTGCCGCGGTTGCCGAACAGGGTCATCTCCGCCCAGGTCAGCTGCTGCGTGGCAGCGCCCGTGCGGCTCGATTTGCGCAGCGCGCCGCGGGCCTTGGCCGTGATCTTGCCGTCCGTGTCGGTCAGCAGGGTCAGGATCCGGTCGGCCTCCTTGTAGCGCACCTCGCGCAGGACCAGTGCTTTCGTTGATTGAAACATATTATGTTAACTATATTATGTCTATTGTATTATGTTTTCTTGCTTATGTAACCTATCAATCCGTGGGGCGGGGCAGATCCCCTTCCCCATCGTCCTTTCTCTGCGGATCTTCCGCTTTCTCCCGCCGCGCCTGTTCCTCCAGGCGCCTGGCCAGCAGATAGCAGAATGGATCTCCGGTATCGAAAAAGCTGTACCAGATCCCATCGGCGTTCATTGCGATCACCTCTGTCCTTAGTATTTGCCGAACAGAGGCGATCTGACATAGTAAATACAGGAAGCGAAGCCGCTTTATTCCTGTCCTTCGTCCGCCGGGAAGAGCTCCGCCATCAGCTCCCGCGCCTGGCCGAGCCTGTCCTCCGGCACATAGATCCGCAGGCGCTCCGGCGTGCCGGTCCGCATGGAAAACGCGGCGCCCAGCACCGGCAGCTGGGCGTAGGGGATTTCATGATCCCCCAGCACCTCCAGCAGCATTTCGGCCCACATGGTCTCTTTTTCTGTCAGAACTGCAAACTTTCCGTCCATGTTGTTCTCCTTTTACTCATTTGTAAAGCCGAAATTCCGCAGCAGGCCCACGGAATCGCGCCAGTTTTCCTTCACCTTCACCCAGGTCTGCAGATAGACCTTCGTGCCGAGGAATTCCTCCATGTCGGCGCGGGCCAGTTCCCCGATCTTCTTGAGCATCGCGCCTTTTTTGCCGATGATGATGCCCTTGTGGCTGTCTTTCTCGCAGTAGATCGTCGCCTCCAGCTCCACAACGCCGTCCTCGCGCTCGGTAAAGCGGGTCAGCTCCACGGCCGTGCCGTGCGGGATCTCCTTGTCGAGGCACTGCAGCAGCTTTTCGCGCAGCAGCTCCGCGCAGATCTGGCGCTCCGGCTGGTCGGTGATCATGTCGTCCGGAAAGAAGTGCGGCCCCTCGGCAGCAAATTTCTCCATTTCGTCCAGCAGCTCGTCCAATCCTTCGCCGGTCTTGGCGGACACGGGGATGACGGCCTCAAAGTCATACAGCGGCGCATAGGCGGCGATGACCTCCAGCAGGCGCGTGCGCTCGACGGTGTCGATCTTGTTGATGACCAGGATGACCGGCGCGCCGCTCTCGCGCAGACGCTCCAGCAGCGCCTCCTCCTGCGGCCCGACGGCGGCCACGGGCTCGACCAGCAGCAGCACGCCGTCCACGTCGGCCACGCTCTCACGCACAACATTGACCATATAATCGCCCAGCTTCGTGCGAGGCCTATGAAAACCCGGCGTGTCGAGCAGCACGAACTGGGTGCTGCCGCGGCTGACGATGCCGGTGATGCGGTTGCGGGTGGTCTGCGGCTTGTTGGAAACAATGGCGATCTTCTCACCCACGAGGGCGTTGGTCAGCGTGGATTTGCCCACGTTCGGGCGGCCGCAGATCGTGATCATTGCCGATTTTGTCTGTTCCATATCAGTCTTTATCTCCCATGATTTCTTTTTCTCTGGCTCGCATCTGCTGTTTCATTTCGCCCTCGTCCACGTGGTCGTAGCCCAGCAGGTGCAGCACCGAGTGCACGGTCAGATACATGATCTCCCGCTCGTAGCCGTGGCCGAATTCCTCTCCCTGCTCGGCACAGCGCGGCACCGAGATCATCATATCGCCCAGCAGCACCGCGCCGGTCTCGGGATCACGCTCGCAGTCGGCGGGGTCAAAGGTGCCGGGCTTCAATTCGTTGAGCGGAAAGCTCAGCACGTCGGTGGCGCGGTCCACGCCGCGAAACTCGCGGTTAACGGCACGGATGCCATCATCGTCGGTTAACATCACGCTGATGATCGCCTGCTCCACGCCCTCGGCGCGCAGGGCCATGGCCGCGGCCTTTTTGATCAGCGCGGCGGAATTGTTGTGCCCGAGATTTCTATGCTCGCGGCTGACGTAGATCTCATAGTCCATGGCGCTCAACCTCTTTTGTATTTTTTCGGCGGCAGCTTTTTCGGCTGCGGTGTCTCGGATGCGGGGTGCTTTTTGTCGTAGTCCTCGTAGGCCTCGATGATCCTCTGCACCAGGCGGTGGCGCACCACGTCTGCGCCGGTGAGGGTGCAGATCGCGATGTCGTCGATGCCCTCGAGCACGCGCATAGCCACCTTCAGGCCGCTGACCTTGTCCTCGGGCAGGTCGATCTGCGTGATATCGCCGGTGATGACGACCTTGGAGCCGAAGCCGATACGCGTCAGGAACATTTTCATCTGTTCGCGGGAGGTGTTCTGTGCCTCGTCGAGGATGATGAAGCTGTCGTCGAGCGTGCGGCCGCGCATGTAGGCCAGCGGCGCGACCTCGATGTTGCCGCGCTCCAGGTATTTCTGATAGGTGTCGGCGCCGAGCATATCGAACAGCGCGTCGTACAGCGGGCGGAGGTACGGATCGACCTTGCTCTGCAGGTCGCCGGGCAGAAAGCCCAGTCGCTCGCCGGCTTCTACCGCCGGGCGCGTGAGGATGATACGGTTGACCTCCTCGGCGCGGAAGGCGGCCACGGCCGCCGCCACGGCCAGATAGGTCTTGCCGGTGCCGGCCGGGCCGATGCCGAGGGTGACGGTATGGTCGCGGATGGCCTCGCAATAGTCCCGCTGGCCGAGGGTCTTTGGCTTGATGGGCTTACCCTTGGCCGTGATGCAGATCACGTCCCCCGCCAGCTCCTGGATCTTGCTCTCCCGGCCTTCGCTGACGAGCTTGAGGATATAGCGCACGTTCTGCGCGTCGATCGCCTCGCCGCGCGCGGCCAGCGTCAGCAGGCCGTTGATGGCCTTTTCCGCCAGCATCACGTTCTCGGCCTCGCCGAGGACGTGGATCTTGTCGTCCCGGTCGAGCACCTTGACGCTCAGCTCCTGCTCGATGATGCGCAGGTTCTGGTCGAAGGAGCCGAAGACCTGGATCACGTGCTCCATCCGTTCCACTTCGATCGTTTTTTCTATCATAGGTAATCCTCTTTTGCGTGTTGTGGTTATGGTATTATGTCAACCGTTTGCGCGATATTTTCGCGGCACTGGGCGCGCAGCGTGACGACGGTCATGCCGTCGACCTGCGCTGTGGAGAGGCCGGAGAAGACGATTTCGCCCTCGATGTGCTCGGCAAGCGAGGCAAGCAGGCGCTGCCCGATCTCCTCGGCCTCATCGCGGCTGAATTCCGCCGTCCGATAAGGCCGCAGCTCCTCCCGCACGACGCTCAGCGGCAGGCGGAAAAGCCCCTCGATCCCCAAATTATATTCATGCACGATTTTATCACAGCCGTCAATAGTTTTTCCACCGTTTTGATAAAAATTGATCCGTTTTCCGCCGAATTTCAGCGCGAAGCGTTCCCTCGGTCCGGCGCTGCCGCTCTCCTTGCCCTGCGGTAGCGGGCAGATGGCCGTCAGCTCGTACCAGGTGTCGGCCCAGACTTCGCCCTGCGCCTGCACCCGCCGCGGCGCGGCGGTGATGCTGTCCAGCGTGCCGCTGACGAGGAGCTCGCCCGCGTTGACCGCCTGCCCGGGCTGCACCGTCACCTGCCCGCTGCGCGCGGAAATTCGCCTCACAAGGCCCGCGCGAGCGGCGCGCAGATCCGCCGCCCGCTCATCGGAAACGAGCTCCGGCTTCTCCGCGCGTTGGAGCAGCCGCACCTCGGCCACCGAGCCGCGGATATTGACCGCGAGCCAGGCAAGCCGCGGCTCGCGCAGCAGCATCCGGTCGCGCAGCGTGTCGGCGTCGAGCGTCGGCCAGAAGCAGCCGCTGCGAAGGCCGCTGTCCTCCAGCGCGCGCAGCAGCTCGCCCCGACTGATCGCGTCCGCCCCGACGAGGCGGATCTCCCACACGAAGAGAGACGAGACGCACAGCAGCGCCAGCAGCAGAGCGGCCGTCAGCAGCAGACCGAGCCGCCGGTAAAGCAGCTTTCGCGTGCGGCTGCCGCCGAAACGGGATAGGATACGCAGCTCGCAGCCGCAGCTCTCCGCGAGCCTTTCCAGGCGCGACAGGTCGCCCTCATAAACGCCGAGGCGCAGGGTCCAGCGATCCACGCCCTCCGGCCGGATCAGCGGCAGGTTTTCCGCCAGGCAGGCGTTGAGCAGCTTTTCCGGCTCCGGCCCGCTGATCTCCGCGCGCACCAGCCCGCGGAGTTTTTCTTCCACCCTCGCCATGCCCTACTCCCACTCCAGGCTCTGCAGCCGTCCGGTGATCAAGAGCTCTCTGCGGTTCATCGCGCGCATGCCGAGCTCCGCCCCGCGCAGGACGATCTGTCCCCGTCCGGTGCTGACGCGGATCTCCTCGGTGCCGTAGGTGAGCAGTCCGCCATGGTTTTCGATCAGCAGCCGCCGGTCGCCCACCGCCGTCAGTCTTACCGCGCTGCCGCAGGCCTCCGGCGGCAGCTCCAGCCGCTCGGCCAGATCCTCGCACAGCCCCTTGATTTTCTTCACGCACTCGCCCCCTGTCCTTCTATTTTTATGTTCCCGGCCATAACTTGATACCGGACAAGGAGGGGCGATGCAGCTTGAAAGAAAAATTGACCGGCGCGGCGGTGGGCGCGGCGATGCTCTCGCTGTGCTTTTCGGGCGGAGCGGCGATGGAGGCGGCCCGGACGGCGCTCGGCGTCTGCGCGGGAACCATCCTGCCTTCTCTGTTTCCGTTCTTCGTGCTTTCGATCCTGCTCAGCCGCCTTGGCGTGCCGCAGCATCTGGGACGGCGGCTGGCCCCGCTGGCCGGGCGGCTGTTCGGCGTGTCCGGTGCAGGACTGACCGCGCTGCCGGTTGGGCTGCTGGGCGGTTACCCGATGGGCGCCGCCTGCGTGGCTGAGCTTTTGGCGCAACGGGAGATCGACCGGGACGAGGCTGAACGGCTGCTGCTCTTTGTCAATAACTCCGGCCCGGCCTTTCTGATCGGCGCAGTCGGAGCCGGCGTTTTCGATTCCGCAAAGGCAGGTTTTCTGCTCTATGGGGCGCACGCGGCGGCCGCGATCCTGACCGGACTGTTGTTTTCACGCTCCCGGGAAGCGGCAGAGCCTGCGCCGCCGCGCCCCGGCGAGCCCTTTACCGCTGCCTTTCCCGCAGCGGTGCGGCAGGCGGTCGGCGCGGTGCTGACAGTCTGCGGCTTTGCGGTGTGCTTTTCGGTGCTGCTGGGGCTGCTGGAAAGCTGGGGATTCTTCCGGCTGCTCGGCGTGTGCACGCAGGAGCGGCGCGTGCTCGCCAGCGGCCTGTTCGAGATCGGCAGCGCGGTCGGCGCGATGCGCGGCCTGTCGCAAAGCCCGGCGCATCTGGCTCTCGCCGCGGGCGTGCTCGGCTGGGGCGGGCTGTCGGTGCACTGCCAGACGGCGGCACTCTTTGCCGACAGCGAGCTCTCGCTGCGGCGGCACACGCTCGGGCGGCTCTGCAGCGCGCTGTTCTCGGCGCTGATCGCCGGAGCCCTTGCTCCCCTCCTGTGATCTATCCCCGAAAGCAAAACGGAGGGAGCGGCCGGTTTTTCGACCGCTCCCTCCGTCTGTCGGCGGGCATAAAAATCCCCCATGCGCGGCACACATGGGGGAAGGCTACGCGGCGCCCAAATGAAAAGGGAAGAATGGAAAAGTGAATGAGGAGAATACATTGGCTGGCATGTAAAACGGGAGCCGGGAGCCGAAGCTGATCAGTGAGATCGGGAATGCTTCTCTTTACGTTGTTATTGTAACATTCTTCTTGTTTCGATGGCAATTCCGTTTCTTTTCATGGGTCTTTCCAAAATCGAATCATTGCGCCGTTTGGAAGGCGCTGGGCGCCGAAGCCGGGCAAATTGCCCATATGATTCCATTTTGGAAACGCAGCCCGCAAAATTTGAAAGTTTCTCTGCTGATCTTTCTTTGCTTTTCTATGTTTTCTTCGCTTTTTTCAAATGCCGGTATGGAATACTGCTCTTCTTTTTTCGTTTCCGTACAGAAATGTTCATAATTTCAAAATTGAATTGTTCCGGTATTTGTGTTATGAATAAATGGAATTATGACAGATTGGGGTGAGTTGATGAAATTCGAGTATCTGATGTGCTTTCAGGCCGTTTCGCAGCACAAAAGCTTTTCCAAGGCGGCCAACAGCCTGTATATTTCCCAGTCTTCCCTCTCCAAGCGGATCAAGACGCTGGAGGACACCCTGGGCGGAGAGCTGTTTATCCGGAAAAACAACAACAGTGTCTCCCTCTCCCCCTTCGGGGAATATATGTCCAACTACATCAACAACATCATGGAAGACTATGACGTCATGCTCACAGCCTCCGATAATTACCGGCTGAACCATCACCGGAAGCTGGTGATCGCGACTTTCCTGAACGTCGCCCACAGCGGTCTGCTCAAGCCGCTGACAAGCTTTGAGGCGGCGGAGGACAACTTCTACATCGAGACCATGGAATTTGACCACTCCCGCCTCAAGCAGCTGCTTACGCTGCGCCAGGCGGAGGTCTGCTTCGGCTACTCGGAGATCCTCGGCAACATCCCGGACTATGAGGTCACCCCGCTTTTCAGCGACCAGCTGATCCTGATCACCAGCCACGAGTATGCCGCGAAAATGGGCTGGGGCGACACCATCAGCCTCGAGGACGCCAAAAACGTCCCCTTCTGCTTCCCTCGCGAGGATATGGAGCTTTTCACCTACATCATGAACGCCTGCAAATCCCACGGTTTTATCCCCCAGCTGACGAATTCCGACGTCCGTCTCGGCACGATCCGGCAGTATATATCCGTCGGCATGCGCTCGACGCTGCAGTTTGAAAGCATCTCCCGCTCGAAGTTTTACACCGACCGCTTCGCCTTTATCCATCTGGACAATCCGCCCGTCCTCACGATGTCGATGTATTCCGAGTGCAGCCGTCCGCGGCGCATCCGCGATGCTTTCGTCGACTATATCAAGAAATATTATCTGCCCTCCGAGACAGAGAAAAAATAAATCCTCACAGACAGCAAAACGCCCGGTTTCAGACGAAACCGGGCGTTTTTCATATTTTTCGCCTTATTTTACGCCGTCGAGGATGGCGCCGTTCTTGCGGAGGATCTCCTGCAGCTCGGTCACGTCGCTCTCCAGCTCGCGCGGGGTGATGCCGCGGCGCACGCAGATCGCGGCCGCGATGCCGGCCGCCTGACCCCAGATGATGTTGTCTGGCAGCAGATCGCGCTTGAAGTCCTCGGTCACGGAGACCAGCTTGCCGGTCAGCAGCATGCCCTCGATCCCCTTCGGCACCAGGGCGCGATACGGGATGTCGTAGCTGCCGCCTTCGGGCGGACGGTGCTTGACGATGTTCGGGTTGAGATTCATCGCCGTGCCGGGCGTGGAGGCGGAGTGGAAGGGGCCGCCTTCGTTCGCGCTCATCGCGCACTTGGCGATCACGTCGTCGAACTTCCGGGCCGCGTCGATGTCGCTCACCTGCATCTGATAGTCACCGACCATGTGACGTCCTTCGCGGGTGCGCATGCCGACCGTCATGCGGGTCAGATAGGCGTGCTCGTAGCCTGGCAGGTACTTCTGGATCGCGGGGATCGCGATCACGACCTGGCGGCGGGTCTCCATCTCGCCGTTGGAATACTCGGTGATGTCCGTGGTGTCGCAGTCGACGGCCTGCGCCGTATGCTGGAAGACAGGCTGGATCACGCCGCCCTGGCGATAGGTGAAGAAGTGGCCGAGGTCGCCGTAGGGATGCAGATCCCCGTTGGCCAGCGCCTGATGCGTCAGGTCGTCGTACTCGAGCTCGTCGATCACGCCGTCGCGCACGAGGTCCAGGATGCTCTCGCACTCCTCCAGCGCCTTGTAGCGCTTTTCGTTGATGAATCTGTATTTGTCGTTGTTCTTGAAATGCGGGGGGATGATCTGGTCGGGGTGCGCCTTGAAATAGGCCGTGGTCTTGGCCCAGTCCACGCCGTCCATGTGGAAGGTGATGGAGGGTGGATCCAGCTCTTCCTTGGTGCGGTCGATCTGGCTGTAGGGTACGCCCGCGCGGGCGGCGATGTCGCCCTCGCCGGTGGCTTCGATGACGACCTTGCCCATCACAGCCATGCGGCCGGAGGTATTCTCCACGATGACTCCCTGCACCGTGTCGCCCTCTTTGAGAACGTCGACGGCCAGCGTGTGCAGCATCAGCTGCACGCCCGCCTCGCGGCATTTTTCGAACAGCAGCAGGCCGCCCCAGTCGATATCCACGAAGGCCGGGGAATTCAGACAGCGGTTTTCGGGCTTCGGCAGGTCCATCGCGCAGTCCATCGCCTTGAGGTCGTTGTACAGCTCCATCGTGAAGCCGCCGATGATCTGCTCGCCGGCGTCGTTATAGAGGTGGTCAAAGGCCCATCCCGGAGGGCCGACCATGTTCAGCATGCCGCCGATGCCGCCGAGGGTCTCGATGAGGATGGTCTTCGCGCCCTCGCGCGCAGCGGAAATGGCAGCCGCCGTGCCGGAGGCGCCGCCGCCGACAACGACTACATCATAATATCCGTATACTTGCATTGTCTTTCACTCCTTCTTTCCTCTGGTCAATAAAGGATCCTTATGCGGAGGAAACAATCGTTTTGTGAACGGGCTCAGGGGCGGCTGTTTCTCTTTCCGAACAGCAGTTCGGATACGCTCATGCGCTTGCCGCCGCTGAGGCTGACGCCGCCGCCCGACCGGCCCAGACCGAGCTGAGAGCTCAGGCTGAAGGTCAGGAAACGGTTCTGGCGGGTCCATTTGAGCTTTGTCTTTTCCGCCAGCAGCTCTTTCAGTCCCTGCAGACCGCGATCGCCGATGACCGTGGACGACTTGATCATGTAGCCGAGCTTGTCGCTCTGGAACAGATAGAGGTACTCGTCGTCCTCTACCAGGCGGATCAGCGAGCGATAAGGGATCTCCTTCTCGTTGTCCGCGATCAGGAAGCCGCTTGAGAAAAAGGCGTACTTCAGCCGCGGGAACTTACCCTGGAACATATCGATGACGAGGTTTGCGGTGTAATTCGCGCCGGCATCCTGATTGGCAAAGACGATGCAGCCAAGGAAAACGAGAATGACCGCCAGGGCCTTATAGCTGTTGAGCAGCGCAAGGCCGATCACCACCAGGCCGGCGGCAAAACAGATAACGGCGAGCTTCGTCCGACTTTTGAAGATATTGAACTGGACGCGGGAATAGCGCGTGATGGTCTCCCGGCTTTGCTGGATTCCGGCGTAGTAAGGTTTCATGGCAAATCCTCATACGGGAAAGCCCGGCGGACGGATATCGGCCGTCCGCCGAAGCTCTCTTTGTGCGATTAACAGATCCGCCGGGCGGGTCAGTTGATGGACAGACCGCTGATCCGCGGCAGCCAGAGAACGATCTCCGGGAAGATGATGATAAGGATCAGCACGATCACCATTGCCGGCAGATAGCGCAGCGCTTCCTTGGTGACGCCCTTGACGGTGAGGTTGTTGACGTTGGCTACCACAAACAGGCACAGGCCGAAGGGAGGCGTGATGATACCGATCAGCAGGCCGACGACCATGATCAGGCCGAAGTGCACCAGGCTGATGCCCAGGGCTTTCATGACCGGCATCAGGATCGGCGCGGTGAGCAGCGCGGCAGCGCCCGTGTCGAGGAAGCAGCCGAGGATCAGGAAGATCACGCCGCAGACCAGCAGCAGACCCGTCTGGCCGTACTGCTCCATCAGACCGCCGAGGCTGGCACGGAGCATCATCGGCACGCCCTCGATCGTGAAGGCCCAGGCAAGGATCGACGCGGTCGCGGCGATCAGCATAAAGGTGCCGCAGGCGTCGATGGTCTGGCAGAGGGTCTCCCAGAAGTTCTTGAAGGTCACCTTCCGGTAGCAGAGGCCGAGGATCAGCGCATACCACACAGCGAGGATCGCGGCCTCGGTCGGTGTGCAGACGCCGCCGTTGATGCTGCCGATGATGATCACGAAGGTGCCGAGCGCGGGCAGCGCCTGAGGAATGGTCTTGAGCGCTTCCTTCCAGGGGATGACGGTCTTCGGCCATGTGCGGCCTTCCTTGGTGAAGATCGCGCGCAGCGCGATATTCAGCATCAGCGCGGCCGTCATCAGAATGCCCGGCATGATGCCGCCATAGAACAGCGAAGCTACCGACACCTCGCCGACGGCGCCGAGCATGATCATGATGGAGCTCGGCGGGATGATCGGTCCGAGGACGGAGGAGGAGGCGGTGATGCCGGCGGCAAAATAGGGATCGTAGCCGGCTTCCTTCATCATCTTCATCTCCACCAGGCCGAGGCCGCCGGCATCGCCGACCGCCGTGCCGGACATGGAGGCGAACATCATGGAAGCCAGGGCGTTGGCATGCGCCAGGCCGCCGCGCCAGCGGCCGACAATGGCGATGGCAAACTTGAAGAGCTTATCCGTCACGCCGCAGGTGTTCATCAGACGGCCAACCAGCAGGAAGCCGGGCATGGAGATCAGCGTGAAGGACAGCATGTAGCCCATGATGTTCTGGGCCACGAAGGTGATCGGAATCCCGCCGCGGACCACGAGGCCCCAGAGGATGCAGGGCACGCCCAGGGAAAACGCGACCGGAACGCCGGCGAACATTAGGATCAGGAACGTGATGATGATGAACCAAAGACTAATCGACATGCTCGTTCCCCTCCTTTTCTTCTTTGTCCAGGTCGTGCGCGATCCCGGCCTCGTCCAGGAAGGCGTCCATGTCTTCCATCATCTCCGCCGCCTCCGCCGCCTCTTCGGCAGCGGCCGCAGCGGCGGCCTTCGAACGTCTCTGTTCCAGATAGTTGTAGCCGGGATAGAAGTCGTTCAGGATCAGCGTGATGACGCAGATGATCATGTAAACCGAGCCGAAGATCGCCGTCACGTAATAGTATTGACGCGGGATCGCAAGCGCGGGGCTCGTCCAGGTAAGCTGGGGCAGGATCTTGATGCCGGAAATGAACAGGACCGCGCAGAAGAAGATCTGGCAGATCCTGCCGAACTGCTTGATGATCTTTTGCGCCTTATCGGGAAATTTGGTTACCAGAAAGTCCGCAACAATATGATTATCGGTCGCCGTGGTAATACACGCGCTGAGGAAGCAGATATGAACCATCATAAAGCAGGTCAGCTCTTCCGTCCAGGTAAAGGGCGAGTTAAACACATAACGGCTGATAATGCCTGCCGTGATGGCAAAGAAAATACCGAACAGGCACAGAGCGCCAATATTCCGGAACAGATAATAACCATACAGAAGCAGCTTATTCAGGCCTTTGACTATGGTTTTCAAAAGCTTTACCTCCTGTTTTCGCAATGAGCGGAGTCAAAAAGACTCCGCTCTTGGCTTTTCTTGCCGTGCCGATCAGCTCACGTCCTGGCCGAGGGAGGCGGCGATCATCTTGTCGTAGGAGCCCTTGGGGATCACGCCCGCATCCTCCTGCTCGTAGGAGACGACGGCCATCAGGTCGAGGCACTCCTGCAGCATTTCGTCGGACACGTCGATGAACTGGCAGCCGGCGGCCTCGCAGGCGTCGATGTACGGCTGGCGGGCGGCAGCGGCCTCATTGGTGTACCAGACGCCGGCTTCCTCGGCGCATTCCTTGAAGATGGCCTTCTGGTTGTCGGAGAGCTGGTTGTACTTGGCCTCGTTCATCCAGAGGTTCATCCAGGTGTTGGAGCCGAAGTACAGGCAGTAGGGCGCGACTTCATAGAACTTCATGGTATAGTAGCCGTCGAAGGGGCAGATCGTCGCGTCAACAACGCCCTGGGAGAGGCTGAGGTAAACTTCGTTGTAGGAGATCGAGGTGCACTTGAAGCCCAGCGCGCCATAGGTCTTGATCGTGATTTCGGAAGGCACCACTCTGAGCTTGACGCCCTGGAAGTCTTCCACCTTCTCCAGCTTCTTCGTGGAAGCGATGACGATGGGGTTGCGGTACCAGTTGTAGGAAATGGTCACAACGCCGTTGAGCTCGCGGAATTTCTCACGCAGGGAGGCCATGTAGGCGCTCTCGGCAAGGGTCTTGGCCTGGCTCGGCGTGGCGGTCGTGGCAACGCCCATGGCAGCGGCCTCATGCACGCCGTAGGCGTCCAGATAGCCGGCCTCGGATTCCATGAACATGTCCTGCGTGCCGGCGATCATGGCTTCCATCTCGGCGTTGGCGTCGCCCAGCATGGAGGCGGGATACACGGTGATGTCGATCTTGCCGTCGGTCTTTTCCTTCACGTTTGCGGCGAAGCGCTCCAGCGCCTTGGTCTGCAGGTCATCCGCCGCAGAAGTCGTGCCCAGCGTAAAGCTGAAACTCTTTTCTTCTTCTTTTTTTGCGCCGCCCTGGCCGCAGCCAACCAAAGCCGCCAGCATCATAAGAGCAAGAAGAAGTGCCAAAACTTTTTTCATCACTTTTCCGTCCTTTCTGTTGTTCTGTTTTTTACCATTCCGGAAGGGCAGAGCCCTTCCGGACCATCACGGGCAGGCTGTACTGACTGTATGTTGATTATCCTACACTGACATTTGGATGGATGCAAGCCTTGATTCGTACGGGAAAGAGGCAGCGCGAAAGCGGCTTACTTTCTGCGGAAGTCCTCGATGCTCTTCGCGATCGTGCCGTCGGGCAGACGCAGAGCCTCGACGCAGCCTTCGCTGTGCAGAGCCCAGGGCAAGATGATGCCGTCGTGGCCGCCGCGGCCGCCGATGGTGACGACTTCGACGTCCTTCGGGCTGCGGGTGACGGGCAGCGGGTGACGGTTCTCCCACTCCTTGGGACGAACGGGCATCAGGCCGCGGCCGTTGACCATGGCGTTGTCATGGTAGACGTACTGATGGATGTGCTCCTGGATCATTTCCTTGGTGTAGCCGTCCTTCTTGAGCATCATGGCGTGGTCGGGCACGAGGCACATCACCAGCGGGCCGGGCATGTAGGCGTTGTTGGAGCCCAGGGTGGAGCAGCAGTCGGTCAGGGTGTCGAGCAGGTCATGGCCGTTGAGGGACAGGAAGTCGATGACGTCATGCTGCGGCTCGGCCTTCAGCAGGTACACGGTTGTGGTCTCGGAGTCGAAGTGATCCTCGTTGATCATGTTCCACTGCGCCAGCTCCGGTTCCTCGGCGAAGCAGTAGGTGAACTCGGCCTGAGAGGCGATGCAGTCCAGATCGCAGACGCCGGGCACGGAACGCAGAACGTTCATGATGACCAGGTTGATGGCGCGGCCGATGGTCGCGTTCTCGGGCCAGCCGGGTCCCATGCAGCCCTGTTTGCCGGAGATGCCGATCTCCTGAGCGATCGGGCCGGAAACGATGCAGAGGTTGCCGCCGGGGTGAGAGGTGGTGACGGACTGGTTGAAGTTGTACAGGGGGCTGTTGAGGGCCTTGAAGGCGGCGACCAGAACGGGCATGGCATGGGGCTTGCAGCCGGCCATGACGGCGGCGATCGCCACGTCCTTCACGGTGATCTCCTTGCCGGAGGGGCCGGAGGGATCGACCAGCTTGGTGTCTTCATCCCAGGGGCAGTACTCCAGCATCGCCTCGTAGCGGCGCTTCGTGGGCGGCACGAAGGGCAGGCCGTCGGAGATGTGCTCCTTGTTGAAGAAGTCCATGATCTCCTCAAGGTAGGAGCCGGGTTCCTTGTCGCTTTCCTCGTTGAACTCGGGAACGAAGGGCAGGATGCCGTCCTTGCGCGGGGCGACCTTGTCCATCTTGAGGTCGATGTGGGCGAGCTTCTTGAGCTCTTCACCGTTCGTGGTCAGAGCGGCCAGGATGTAGTCCCACTTGAGGTCGACCTGGGCGGCCACGTCTTCCACGGAGGTGGACTGCATGATGTCGACAGAGCACATGCAGAGGTTGCCGGCGCGGTAGACGCCGACACCTTCGGTGATCGCGGTTCCCGGAGGCGCCGTCATGTAAAGGGTCGGAATGCCTTCCTTCTCAAAGGCAATGGACAGGACCGTAGTGGAGGAGGAGGTGCCCATATCGCCGAAAGCAACGATGCAGACGTCGGGCTTGTATTCCTCCACGAGGCGATGGGCGAGTTCACCGAGCTTTTCGGCGTTTTTGCCGCGGACCGTCTCCACGTACTCAAACCAGTTGCTGTCGTCGCAGCCGATCTCTCTGAGGCGTTCCTTGATTCTGGTGAACACGGTGTAGTAGTTGCAGAATCCAAGCTTCGTGTTGTTGTAGAACAGGATGCGGGCCTTTTTCAGTTCTTCAAGGCTGGGGCGTTTGGAAAGCTCGATGACGGGTCTTTCCTGATAGCCGCGAGGGTCAAGAAGTGCGTTCAGTTCCTTGCTCATCTTCGTTTCTCCTTCTGTAAAAATTTTTATCGTGGTGTACGTTTGCTCGGTAATCAGTGCACGCCGTCGAGGATGGCGCCGTTCTTGCGGAGGATCTCCTGCAGCTCGGTCACGTCGCTCTCCAGCTCGCGCGGGGTGATGCCGCGGCGCACGCAGATCGCGGCCGCGATGCCGGCAGCCTGGCCCCAGATGAAGTTGTCGGGCAGCAGGTCGCGCTTGAAGTCTTCACTGACGGAGACCAGCTTGCCGGTCAGCAGCATGCCCTCGATCCCCTTCGGCACGAAGGCACGGTACGGGATGTCATAGCTGCCGCCGTTGGGAGGCATGTGGTTGCCGTCGGAGCTCTGGTTCATGGCGGTGCCGGGCGTTGCGGCGGAGTGGAAGGGGCCGCCGCTGGTCGTGGGCATGGCGCACTTGGCCACCACGTCGTCGAACTTTCTGCCGGCATCGACGTCGCTGGACTGCATCTGGTAATCGCCGACCATGTGACGGCCTTCACGGGTGCGCATGCCGACCGTCATGCGGGTCAGGTAGGCGTTTTCAAAGCCGGGCAGGTACTTCTGGATCGCGGGGATCGCGATCACGACCTGGCGGCGGGTCTCCATTTCGCCCCAGGAGTACTCGGTCACGTCCGTGGTGTCGCAGTCATAGGCCTGGGCCGTATGCTGGAAAACGGGCTGAAGGATGCCGCCCTGGCGGGCCGTGAAGAAGTGGCCGAGGTCGCCGTAGGGATGCATATCGCCGTTGTTGATGGCCTGCATGGTCAGATCGTGGTAGTCGATCTGGTCCATCACGCCGTCGCGGACGAGATCCAGGATGCTGTCGCACTTGGCCAGCGCATCCTGTCTGCGCTTGATGAAATCGCCGTACTTATCGGGGGCTCTGGCGATGAAGTCGGGGACGATCTGATCGGGGTGCGCCTTGAAATAGGCAGTGGTCTTGGCCCAGTCCACGCCGTCCATGTGGAAGGTGATGGAGGGCGGGTCGATCTCTTCCTTGGTGCGGTCGATCTTCGAGAAGGGTACGCCCGCGCGCACGGCGATGTCGCCCTCGCCGCTGGCTTCGATGATGACCTTACCCATGACGGCCATGCGGCCGGAGGTGTTCTCGACCACAACGCCCTGCACCGTGTTGCCCTCTTTGAGGACGTCCACGGCCAGCGTGTGCAGCATCAGCTGCACGCCCGCCTCGCGGCATTTCTCGAACAGCAGCAGGCCGCCCCAGTCGATATCCACGAAGGCCGGGGAATTCAGGCAGCGGTTTTCGGGCTTCGGCAGATCGATCGCGCAGTCCATCGCCTTGAGGTCGTTGTACAGCTCCATCGTGAAGCCGCCGATGATCTGCTCGCCGGCGTCGTTATAGAGGTGGTCAAAGGCCCATCCCGGAGGGCCGACCATGTTCAGCATGCCGCCGATGCCGCCGAGGGTCTCGATGAGGATGGTCTTCGCGCCCTCGCGTGCCGCGGAAATGGCAGCTGCCGTGCCGGAGGCGCCGCCGCCGACAACGACTACGTCATAATATCCGTATACTTGCATTGCATTTCCTCCTTGTTTAGTTCCGTATCCGTCTTATTTCACACCGTCGAGGATGGCGCCGTCCTTGCGCAGCTGCTCCTGCAGCTCGCCGACGCAGTTCTCCAGTTCACGCGGGGTGATGCCCTTCTTGATGCACAGGGCGGCAGCGGTGCCGGCCGCCTGGCCCCAGATCATGTTGTCGGGCAGCAGGTCACGCTTGAAGTCCTCAGTCACAGAGACCAGCTTGCCGGTCATCAGCATGCCTTCCACGTTTTTGGGAACCATCGCGCGGTAGGGCACGTCATAGCTGCCGCGGTTGGCGGGGATGATCATCTTGCGGGTCGGATCGACGTTCATGGCAATGCCCGGGGTAGCCGCCGAATGGAAGGGGCCGCCGATCGTGCAGGGCATCGTGCATTTCGCGATGCAGTCGTCAAAACGGGCGTTGTTGGCGCAGTCCTCCGCCTTGATCTGATAATCGCCGACGGTGTGGCGGCCCTCACGGGTGCGCATGCCGGCGGTCATGCGGGTCAGGTACGCGTGCTCGAAGCCGGGCAGGTACTTCTGGATCGCCTTGATGGCGATCACGACCTGACGGCGGGTCTCCATTTCGCCCCAGGAGTACTCGGTCACGTCCGTGGTGTCGCAGTCATAGGCCTGGGCCGTATGCTGGAAGACGGGCTGGAAATGACCGCCCTGACGGTAGGTGAAGTAGTGACCCAGGTCGCCGTAGGGATGCATGTCGCCGTTTTTCAGCGCTTCCTGGGACAGCTCGTCATAGTCGAAGGTCTCGGTCACGCCCTCGCGCACCAGGTCGATGACGGACTCGCACTCGGCCAGCTTTCTCAGTCTCTCCTCATAGTGCTTCTTTTCCCAATCCGCCAGCGGACGGCCCTTGACATAGCCGGGCAGGAACTGGTCGGGATGCGCCTTGAAGTAGGCCGTGGTCTTGCTCCAGTCCACGCCGTCCATATGGAAGGTGATGGAGGGAGGATCCAGCTCTTCCTTGGTGCGGTCGATCTGGCTGTAGGGCACGCCCGCACGGGCCATGATATCGCCCTCGCCGGTGGCCTCGATGATGACCTTGCCCATCACGGCCATGCGGCCGGAGGTGTTCTCGACGACGACGCCCTGCACGGTGTTGCCTTCCTTCAGCACGTCCACGGCCAGGGTGTGCAGCATCAGCTCCACACCGGCCTCGCGGCATTTTTCGAACAGCAGCAGGCCCGCCCAGTCGATATCGATGAAGGCGGGGGCCGCCTGGCAGCGGTTTTCCTCCAGCGGGAGGGGCTGCGCGAGATCACGCTTATAGAGGTCCTGGTAGAGTTCTTCGACAAAGCCGCCGATCACACGCTCACCGGCCTCGTTATAGAGGTGGCAGAAGGCCCAGCCCGGAGGGCCGACCAGGTTCACCATACCGCCGATCGAGCCCAGCGTCTCGATCAGGATAGTCTTTGCTCCGTTGCGCGCGGCATAGATCGCAGCCGCCGTACCGGAAGCGCCGCCGCCGACAACGACGACATCATAGTACCCATAGACTCTCATTTGATTGTGCTCCTTTCAAAAAATATTATAATTTCTTATCGTCAAAAACAGATCCGGCCGCTCAGGTGTCGGCCTCCGCGGTGAGGAACAGGGACAGCACGAACACCAGGGCGCAGATGACCGCGCCGATCAGCAGCAGGGCGGTCCAGCTGCCGCCGGAGAGCGGGGAGATCACGTAGCTCGGTAGCAGCACGGCGCCGAGCAGCTGGAAGGTGGAAAGCGTGCCGCCCGCCGTGCCGGCCTTTTCCACGCCGATCCCCTTGAGCTTGATCGGCAGCGACATGAACATCGGCATCATGCTGCCGATCGCAGCGCCCGCCAGAAACAGCGCGACGCTCAGCAGAACGCCTCCCTTCAGCAGCGCGATCGCCAAGATCATCAGCGCGCCGGCGATGCTGAAGCCGCGGATCACCTTGCGCGTGCTGCCGATTTTGGCGGCGAGAGAAGGCCCGAGCAGGCAGCCGGCCAGCTGGCCGAGGGAGATCAGCGACGCTCTGGTCCCCGCGCCGACGCTGCTCATGCCCTTGCTCTGCAGGATCATCGGCATGAAGGTCGTCAGGTTCATCAGCGCGCCGAAGGCGCACATGATGCACAGCGCCGTGATCATAACGTTGCGGTTCTTCAGCACGTCCCTGAGCTTGCTGAGCACCGAGGCCTCCGGCTTCTCCGTCTGCGCGTTCGGCTCACGCTTCGGCGCGTTGCTGCGGTAGAAGACCGTCCAGACCACGATCATCACCGTGGCATAGACCGCGGCGATCAGATAGGCCGTGTTGACCGAGGGGAGCATCGGCGTGGTGCTGGTGGCCAGCGCCTGTCCGATCGCCGAGGAGGCGAGGTAGATCCCGACACAGATGCCCGTCCACTTCACGTCGAACCACTCACCGAGGATCTTGGCGACGTTGGCGTTGATGAAGGTGCAGGCAAAGCCCGGGATGAACATGAAGAAGTAGAGCAGCGAATAATTGGTGGTGAACAGTCTGCCCCAAATGCCGATCGCCGCGACGACCAGGGCGATGGAGATCGCACGCTTGGCGCCGAAGCGGTCGACGACGATCCCGCAGATCAGACTGATAAACACCGCAGGCGCCATCGGAGCCGTGAACAGTGAGGAATACTGCGTCCGCGTCAGCCCATACTGGGCGATGATCTTGTCCGCGATCGGGGACATCTGATACTGAAAATATACGTTGTTGATACCGCAGAGGACCACGACTGCGAGGATGATCCACCGGTAGTTATTCTTCTTTTCCGTCATACGCTTTTCCTCCCTCCGGTCGCTTGCCTGTGCGTCGGTCCTCAGCTTCCCTGTTCCGATCCTTTTTTGTTGATTTTATCTTAGCACGACCGATTTTCCGCGGCAATTCTGTTTATCATGCCCAATTATTCCATAAAGGAATAAATTAAACGATTGATGCAAAGCGCCCCTTTGCTTTTGTCGATTTCGCCATAACTATTCCGTTTCGGAATCGGGTCTTGTCAAATATAGAATTCTCCGCAGTGAGGCAAAAGCTCCGTTAATCCGCTGTATTTCTTAATTTTTTGTTTTTTTGCCGCGCAGCATCCTTTTTGTATCAATTATGGGCATTATTCCCATTCGGAAGAAAAAGCCCTGTCTTTTTGCGTTCTCCCCCTCCCCTCAACCGGCTCCGTACCGGGCCGGAAAAAGCAGAGACGGTATAATTCCATATTTGAATAATTTCATTTCCAGGCGAACCAAAAAGGCTTCGCATCAGATGGCGGCAGCGCCTCTTGGGACGCTTGTTCCCCTGCCCCGTCTGTGCTATACTAAAGAAAAAAAGACGACGGAGGATCGGCATGGACGAAGCTTACCGAAAGATCTCGTTCCGCGAGGCGCACGAGCTGCTGGAGAAGGAGCCGGAGATCTGCTTTTTTGACGTACGCGAGGAGGAGGAATACGACGCCGGGCACGCTGCCGGCGCGGAGCTTTTCCCGCTCGGCACGATCGACGGGGAGAGCGCGGCGGAGCGCATCCCGGATTTTGACACGCCGGTGCTGCTCTATTGCCGCAGCGGGGCGCGCAGCTTCCGCGCGGCGCTGGCGCTCGTCGAGCTGGGCTACACCCGCGTTTATGATCTCGGCGGACTCAACGGCTGGCCCTACGGGCTGGATTTCGGGCTCTGATCCATAACAGAAAAAGACCCGGCCGGGGAAAGATCCCCGGCCGGGTCTTTTTCTGCGTATTGACTTATTCCGCCGGCTCGTTCACCGCGCCGGTGAACAGGAGCTGGTCCTGGCTGCCGGTGACGGCGAAGAAGAAGGGACGGTCGCAGGTGAATTCAACTTCCTCCTCGTCCATGATCATGCCGGCCGCTTTCACCGTGATCGCCGTGAAGGTGGCGGCTTCGCAGCCCTCCTCGTCGATCTTCACGCGCGCGGCGTGCTCCACGGAGTCGACGTACAGCGGCTCGTCGGTCAGCGGGCTGAAATCGGAGATCATACCGTTGAACACGTCGGCGACGCCGAGCTGTTTCAGCACGCCCACCAGCTCCAGATCGGAGCTCACGTCAAAGCGTGGCAGCGAGAGGCGGACCATGGCCTGCCTGTTCCCGGTGCTCTCCGGATCGCTGAGGAAGGCCCCCAGCTCGCCGCTGTCGATCAGCTCCTGCAGCGAAACGCCCCCGTCGGGCAGGACGAGCCACATCCACGCCCCGCCGTGCATCGGCAGGCGGATCGCACCAAAGCGCTCGCCGCGATAGTAGAGGGTGCTGACGCTCCTGCGCATGAAATCGACGTTCCGGTCGCCGGAATCGGCGTGGAAGACGTCCTGCACGGTGTGCTCGGGCGAGAACTCGTCCGTCCAACGGCCTTTGAAGTACAGGGTTGTCACCAGCGCGAGCACGGCGTCCTTGTCCAGGCTCAGACCATCGGCCTGCTCCTTGAGCAGTCCGTTCGTCTTCTCGTTGACCCAGTCGCGCAGGGCCTGGGAGTAGGCCTCGTCGCCCATCGGGCCGGAAAAGGCCGCGGCATAATAGTCCTCCGCCAGGCGGCTCAGCGCCTCCTGCTGATAGGGAAAGCCGCTGCGAAGCCAGATGGAGGCCGCAGGCAGCACGGTCAGCGCCTGCTCGTCGGAGAAGCTCGTCTCAAAGAGAGCCCTGACCTCCGCGCGCAGGGCCTCGACATCGGCACAGCCCAGGGTCTCGAGCAGCTGAGCGCGGCTCTCGCCCTCGGTGACCTCGGCCAGCATCGCCAGCGCCATGTACACGTTCAGCGGGGAGAACACGCGGTTCTCTCCGTTCAGCCCGGCAAAGAGCGTCGGAAGGCTTTTGGCGGCAAAGGCGTCCAGCCCGGTCTTCTCCAGGATCTCGAAGCTGCGCTCCTCCGGATAAACGGGGACGGCGATCGGCAGGATCTGCGCGTCCGGGGCAGCCGGCTGCTCCCGCTCCCCGCCGCCGGCAGGATCATTCCCGCCCTCGTTCACCGGGGCGGCATCGTTTTCCGGCTCCTGTGCCGGTCCGGCCTCAGCCGGTTTCTGCTGTGCGCCGCAGGCCGCGAGCGCAGCCAGCATCAGCAGACAAAGCGCCATCGCAATCGTCTGTTTCAGAAAAGTCATCGCCACAACCTCCTTTTGGCCTCGTGGCTGAATAGACGACCGCGGAGAGAAAAAGTTCCCTCCGCGGACAAAGCAGGTTCAGATCTGATATTTATCGCAGTATTCGTTGTAGTAGGCGTCAAAATGGTGGGCGCGCTGCTCGCGCAGACGCAGCACGTAATCATGCGCGTCATAGGCGTTCTCTTCCATCTCGATGACCGCAATGGCGACGTTGGAGCAGTGGTCGGCCACGCGCTCCAGGTTCGTCAGCAGGTCGTTATACACGAAGCCGAGCTCGATCGAGCATTCGCCGATCTGCAGGCGCTCCACGTGGTGCATCTTGATCTCGTCGCAGAGGTCGTCGATATGCTCCTCCAGCGGCTCGACGCGGTAGGCCTGGCTGATATCATTGGCGGAAAAGGCATTGAAGGACAGACGCAGGATCTCGTAGACCGCCTCCTGCAGCACGTCCAACTCGCGCTGACCGTCCGGGGAGAACTGGATCTTCTTCTCATGGATCTCGCGCGCGGTCTCCGCCAGATTCATCGCATGGTCGCCGACGCGCTCGAAATCGCTGAGCGTGTGCAGGATCTTCGAGACCTCGGCGTTCTGCGAGCGGTCGAGCTCCATCATGTTCAGCTTCATCAGATAGCTGCCGATCTTGTCCTCATACTGGTCGATGCGATCCTCGCGCGCCTCGACCTCCGCAAAGGCGGCCTCGCTGAAATTGCCCAGCAGAGAGAGCGCTTCCATCAGATTCTGGCGCGCGGTCTCCAGCATATCGTTGGTGGTCAGTCGGCTCTGCTCCACAGCGAGCGGCGGATGCACCAGGAAGCGTTCGTCCAGCCGGTCGAGGGAGGCGTTGGCAATGGTCTCGGCCTCGCTGGGGCGGACCATCCGTCCGGTCAATGCGACCATCGCCTTGTTGAAGGGCAGCAGCAGCGCGATGCTCAGCACACGCCAACCGGTGTTGGCCGCGGCGATCGAAACAGGGCTCATGATGATGCCGTCGATGCCGAGGGAGAACAGCGCGTCCGCGCCGTAATAAATCACGGCAAACACGATCGCCGAAACCAGCTCGATCAGCAGATAGAACAGCGAAGCACGGCGGCCGTCAGACTTGGCGCCGATGGCGGACAGCAGCACAGGCACGGACGAGCCGACGCCGATACCGAGGATCATCGGCCAGGCGACAGCGAAGCTGATCGCACCGGTCATGCTCAGCGCCTGCAGGATACCGACGGCGGCCGAGGCGCTCTGCAGGATCGCCGTAAACACCGCGCCGACCAGGATGCCGATCAGCGGGTGGGAGAAGCTGGTCATCAGCTCGATGAAGCCCGGGCTCTCCTTCAGCGGTTCCACCGCGCCGCTCATCGTCTGCATGCCGAACATCAGCACCGCAAAGCCCAGCATGATATCGCCCACGTGGCGGCGGGTCTGCTTTTTGGAAAACATCCGCAGCAGGATGCCGCCCACAGCCACCAGAGCCGCCAGCGTGGAGGCCGACAGCAGCGATACCCAGCCCGCGCCCTGCAGCATGGACAGACACAAAATCCAGCCGGTGACGCTGGTGCCGATCAGGGCGCCCTCGATCACCGAAATGGCCTGCGGCAGCTTCATCATGCCGGAGTTGACAAAGCCGACCACCATGGCCGAGGTTGCCGAGGAGGATTGGATAATGGCAGTCACGCCGCTTCCCAGCAGCACGCCGCGCACCGGCGTGCTGGACAGACGATACAGCACCAGTTCCATCTTATTGCCGGCCACCTTTTTCAGTCCGTCGCCCATCAGCGACATGCCGAACAGGAACAGGGCCACACCGCCCAGCAGAGTAATCAGATTACCGATATTCAAGCCTGTTTCCTCCGATTATGTGATATTATGTAAACTAAATTGATCCCAGGACCAAGCTCCTGGAGGGTCTGCGGAAAAATGGCGCGCCGCGCCGGTGTCCGGGTCGGGAAAACGCAGGGAGACGGCCCAGAGAGCGATGCCGCCGCGCAGGTGGCTGCCGTAGCGCGCGTCCCCGGCCAGCGGCAGCTTCCGCGAGGCAAACTGCACCCGGATCTGGTGACTGCGGCCGGTGTGAAGGCGGATGCGCAGCAGGCTCAGCGTCCCCTGCTCCGTCTTAATGCTATCCAGCAACCGATAGCTCAGCGAGGCTTTTTTGACGCCCTTTCTCTCCCGCTGTACGACGTAGCTCTTGTTCTTTCGCGCGTCGTGGTACAGCAGGTCGCACAGCTCGCCGCTGGCCGCCTCCGGTTTCCCTTCGACGACGGCGAGATATTCCTTTTCCATGCGCTGCGCGGCGATCAGCGCCGAGAGCGCGGCCGCCGTTTCGCGGCGGCGGGCATAGACCATGACGCCGCCGACGTCCCGGTCGAGGCGATGCACGGCATAGACCGGCCCGCCGCACTGCTGCTCGAGCAGCTCCGGCAGACCGCCGCGCTCCGAGATCAGGCCGGCAGGCTTGACGCAGACGAGCAGCCGCTCATCCTCATATAAAATGGGAACGGGCACCTATATCACCTCATTTTATACTATATCCCCTCTTCCACATTTTCTCAAGTCTATTTTTCCTGAAAGTCGAGAAATCGCCGTTAAGGGCTTGTAAAATTTTTGACAAAGTGGTATAGTAATATTGTCCTATATTACGCCGCCATGTTGCGGTATTGGGAGGAATCCAATTATGAAATGCCCCCGCTGCGGCGCAGAGATGGTTCTTGACGACCACAGAAAGTATGAGGCCTGGATGTGCTATGAGTGCGGTTACATGGAAGGCCGCAACCTCGGCGACAATATCCAGGAGCGGAAAATCACGAACTATGAGCGTCTGCGCTCGATGAATTTCAACGAAGCCGCCACCTTCCTGAGCAAGGGCCTCGGCCTGAAGGAGGAAAAAGTCTCCGCCTGGCTGGAAGCCAGCAGTAAATAAGCCTGTACGGACGGCCCGTCATATGACGGGCCTTTTCTTTTTGACAGACGGCGCCGGATGCGGTACAATGGCGCCATCAAAACAGGAGGAAGCAACCATGCGCTGGATCGAAGTATGTCTGGACACCCCGGCCGAGGAGATCGACGCGCGCTGCGAGGCGCTCGCCGCCCTGGGTGCGGAGGGCTTTGTGATCGAAAATGAGGCCGATTTCCAGGAGTTTCTGGAGAACAACCATCAATACTGGGACTACGTGGACAAGGAGCTGGAGGAGAGATTCGCCGGCGTCAGCCGCATCAAGTGCTATCTGGCCGACG
>CAMNOV010000020.1 GCA_946547105.1 uncultured Clostridia bacterium
CCCGCCGAGCAGCCCGCCGAGGCTCCCGCCGAGCAGCCCGCCGAAGCTCCTGCCGAAGCCGAGTATAAGCTGGGCATGGGCATCAGCCTGAACATGGACAGCTCCAAGGAAGGCCTTGCGCAGGTCGACGCCTGCTGCGCCACCGTCGTTCTGGACAAAGACGGCAAGATCGTCGCCGCCAAGCTCGACGTTGCGCAGAACAAGATGGACGTCACCGACGGCCAGGTTGATCCCGCCGCCGCCTTCAAGACCAAGCTCGAGCTGGGCGACGACTACAACATGGTCAAGTACTCCAACGCGACCCACGAGTGGTACGAGCAGGCCGCTGCCTTTGAGCAGTACGTGATCGGCAAGACCGGCGCCGAGGTCGGCGCCATGGAGACCGTTGTGAACGAGGAAGGCCACTCTGTCACCACCGACGAGGCCCTCTACGCCACCTGCTCCATCTCCATCAGCGATTTCCAGGAAGCCATCGTGAAGGCCTGCAACGACGAGCAGGGCAAGAGCTTCACCTCCGACGGCAACTTCAAGCTCGGTCTCGCCATCAACTCCACCGCTGACGAGTCCAAGGCTGCCACCGCCGAGGAAGACGGCGTTGTGAAGATGTACAGCGAGTTCGGCGCTGTCGTTCTCGGTGCCGACGGCAAGATCCTTGCCGCTGTGACCGACGCCACCCAGCCGCAGATCACCATCAACGCTGCCGGCCAGATCGTCGAGACCAAGTTCGGCGGCACCAAGCGCGAGTTGAAGGAAGGCTACAACATGGTCGCTTACTCCAACGCCACCCTCGAGTGGTATGAGCAGGCCAAGAACTTCACCGACTTTGCCACCGGCAAGACCCCTGCTGAGCTGCAGGGCGTCGAGACCAAGGTCAATGACGAAGGCCACACCGTATTCGCCGACGAGGCGCTGTACGCCAGCGTTTCCATCAGCATCGACGGCATGACCGCCGTCCTGGTCAAGGCTGCGAATAACGCCGCCTGATTCCGGGCAAAAAACATAGGGGATGAAATCGTTGCACGTAGCAAAACGAATCTGCGCGATCGGCCTGCTTCTGGCGCTGCTGTCGGCCCTGGCCGGCTGCGGTCAGAGCAGGGATGAAAGCGCCGCACCCGAGGCGAGCGAGCCGAAGGGCAAGGTGTACTACGGCTATTTTGACACCGTCTCCTATGTATACGACTACGCAGGAGATTCGGCAGAACGGTTTGACGACCGTTCTGCCGAAGTTTCGCATATCCTGAAAGAGTATCACGAGCTGTTCGACATCTACCATGAGTATTCCGGCGTGACGAACCTGTGCACGCTCAACAAGGCCGCGGGCGGCGAGGCGTTATCGCTCGATCCGCGGCTGATCGAATTTCTGCAGGCGGCGCAGGACATGTACGAGCTGACCGGCGGTGAGATGAACGTGATGCTCGGCGCGGTGCTGCGCCTCTGGCACGACTGCCGGGAGGCGGCCTCGGCCGACCCGGAACACGCTTCGATCCCGACGGAGGAGCAGTTGAAGGAAGCCGAGGGGCATACCGGCATCAAACTGCTGGAGATCGACGCGGAGAAGGGCACGGCGCGCATCAGCGACCCGCTGGCCTCCATTGACGTCGGCGCGCTCGGCAAGGGCTATGCCGTCGAGCGGGCGGCGGAGTATCTGGAGAGCGTGGGCGCCGAGGGCTATGTGCTCAACATCGGCGGCAACATCCGCTGCATCGGCGCACGGCCGGACGGCAGCGGCTGGGTCACGGCGATCCGGAACCCGGACCGCGCCTCGGAGGATTTTGCGCTGCGCATCCGCATCAGCGACACGGCCTGCGTGACCTCCGGCGTTTATGAGCGCTATTTCACGGTGGACGGCGTGCGCTACCACCACATCATCGACAAAGACACCCTGATCCCGTCGGCCTATTACGAATCGCTGACGGTGATCACCAGGGACAGCGGCCTTGCCGACGCCCTGTCGACGGCGCTGTTCTGCATGCCCTGGGAGGAGAGCCTGCAGCTCGCGGAGAGCCTGGAAGGAGTAGAAGCGCTGTGGATCTTCCCGGACGGGGAGCAGCGCAGCACCTCCGGCTTCGCCGTCTATCAGGCGGAGCCATAGCGAGGCATGCGCATGAAAGCGCGAAGCTTCGTTTCACAAGCGAATCTTTAAGGAGGGGAGAACGTGAGAAGAAACATCTCGACCCTGAAATTACCCCATTATAAAAGCACGGCCGGCTGTGCCGCCGTGCGCATCGCGGTACCCAAAGAGGTGCTGCTTCCCGTATCGCCGATGAACTCCCACTCGGCCACGGCGGCCGAGCCTGTGGTGCAGGTCGGCGACCACGTCCGCGTCGGTCAGCTGATCGCCAAGGAAAAAGACCGCGGCAGCTCGGATATCCACGCCTCGGTCTCCGGCACGGTCAAGGCCATCGAGCCCTGCGAGCAGGGCGGGCGCAAGGCCCTCGCGATCCGCATCGAGAGCGACGGAAAAATGGAAAAATACCCCGACCTGCCGATCCCGCAGCCCAAAAACCTGGACGAGTTCCTGGAATGCGTGCGGCTCAGCGGCACGGTCGGCCTGGGCGGCGCGGCCTATCCCGTATGGGCCAAGCTCTCCGCCGCACAGAAAAACCACATCGGCACCGTGCTCATCAACGGCGCCGAGTGCGAGCCCTTCATTACCAGCGACCACCGCGCCATGCTCGAGTGCGGGGATCTGGTCAAGAAGGGCGTGGAACTGCTGAAACAGTTCCTGGGCAGCGAGGAATTCATCCTCGGCATCGAAAAGAACAAGCCCGACGCCATCGAGGCGATGAAGAAGCTCTTCGCCGACGATCCGGCTGTCAAGGTGATGGAGCTGAGCAGCGTGTATCCCCAGGGCGCCAAGCAGGTGCTGCTCTACAACGCCACCGGTAAGGTGGTCAAGAAGGGCGAACGTCTGGCCAGCCTCGGCGTGATCATCATCAACGTCTCCTCGCTGATCAAAATGGCGGAGTACTTCGTCACCGGCATGCCCATGGTGGAGCGCATCATCACCGTGGACGGCAGCGCCGTCAAGGAGCCGAAGAACCTGATCGTGCCGATCGGCGTCTCCGTGCGCGACCTCGTGGAGGCCTGCGGCGGACTGAAGGAGGAACCGGGCAAGATCCTCTTCGGCGGCGCCATGATGGGCAAGACCCAGGAGTCGCTGGATGCGCACATCCTCAAGGCGACCAACGCGGTCGTCATCATGAATCAGAAGGACGCCGCACAGACGGAGCCCTCTCCCTGCATCCACTGCGGCCGCTGCGTGGCGGTCTGCCCGTTGGGCCTGAACCCGACGGCCTTTGACCGGGCCATGCAGGTCGAGGACGAGGAAAAGCGCGCCGAGATCCTGACCAGAGAGCAGGTCAAGGTGTGCATGGAGTGCGGCTGCTGCAGTTACGTCTGCCCGTCTCACCGCCCGCTCGCCGCGAACAACAACGCCGCCATCGGCTTCATCCGCAGCTGGGAGCGCGCGCACAAGGAAGGAGGGAAGTAAGGCATGAATACACCCCTTATGGCCACCGGCCCTCATATCCACAGCAAGGACAGCAGCCGCCGGATCATGCTGGACGTGATCATCGCGCTGCTTCCCGCCTCTGTCGCCGCGGTCGTCCTCTATGGCCTGCCGGCCCTGTGGATGATCCTCGCCTGCGTCGTCAGCGCGGTGGCTTCCGAATTCCTCTTTAACCTCTGCACCGGCAAGGCGCAGTCCGTCGGCGACCTGAGCGCCGTTGTGACCGGTCTGCTGCTGGCGCTGAATCTGAGCACCAATGTGCCGATCTGGCAGTGCGTGCTCGGCTCCGTGTTCGCCATTGTGCTCGTTAAGTGCGCCTTCGGCGGCATCGGCCGGAACTTTGCCAACCCCGCCATCACCGCCCGCGTCTTCCTGCTGGCGGCCTTCAGCTCCACCGTCGCCGGCGGCGCCTTCCCGAAGGCGGTCGACGCGGTGTCCTCCGCCACGCCGCTGGAGCTCATCGGCGTGGCGGGCGCGGAGCTGCCGAGTCTGCTGGACATGTTCCTCGGCCTGCGCGGCGGCGCCATCGGCGAGGGCTGCATCCTGGCCCTGCTGCTGGGCTTTGCCTACCTGCTCGTCCGCCGCGTGATCCGCTGGCAGATGCCGGTGATCTTCGTCGGTACGGTGTTCGTGCTGTCCCTGATCGCCACCGGCAGCCTGACGGCCGCAACATATGAGATCCTCGCCGGCGGCCTGGTGCTCGGCGCCGTGTTTATGGCCACCGACTACAGCACCACGCCCCTCACCCTGGAGGGCAAGCTCCTCTTCGCGCTCGGCTGCGGCGTCATCACCTTTGTGATCCGCTTTTTCTGCGCGTACCCCGAGGGCGTGTCCTTCTCCATCCTGTGCATGAACATTCTTGCGCCCTGGCTCGAGAAATGGACGCGCAGAAAGCCGCTGGGAGGTGAATGAGATGAATAAAACGATCCGTTCCGTCCTCTGCCTCGTGCTGCTGCTGGCTGTGATGCTGGGCGCCACCTGGGGCGTCAACGCCCTGACCGCGCCGATCGTCGAAGCCAACGCCAAGGCCCTGCTGGGCGACGCGGTGCTGGTCTATGACAGCGCCGATCCCGCCGCCTCCGCGCTGGCCGTTACGGCGGGCAGCGTGCAGCGCATCTACAAAGACGACACCAAACAGCTCTTTACCGTGGACCTCAGCACCAGCGAGGGCTATTCCCACGGCCCGATCGACCTGAAGCTGACGGTCGACTTCGAGGGCAAGATCGCCGGTCTCGAGCTCGTGCAGAGCGCCGACGACAAGGACCTGGGCGAGACCTTCTTCCCGAGCTTCGTCGGCCAGGACTCCGCCCTCGGCGGTGTGGAGCTGGTCGCGGGCGTGACCTTCTCCTCCTCCGCTATCCGCAACGCCGTCACTGACGGCATGAATACCCTGATCGACAACGGCCTCATCACCGCCGGCCAGAAGAGCGCCGAGCAGCTGCTGGCCGAGCTGATCCCGAGCGTCTATCCGGGCCTTGTCAACAAGGCCGGCGCCATCCAGGGCGAGGAGCTCGCGGGCAGCGGCGTTGTGACCAAGGGCTACAAGGCCGCGAACTCCAGCGGCTCTGCCTGGTTCATCGAGGACGGCGAAAACGCCTGCCTCGGCGTGGCCGACGTCGTCGGCGGCGTGATGATCTTTGATCTGGAGGGCAATCCGGTCGAGGACTCTGCGCTGCTGAGCGCGGTGGCCGAGCTGGCCGCTCCCGTCAACGACGACCTGCACGAAGCGCAGCAGAAGGCGCTGGCCAGGCTTTTGCCCGAGGGAGCGGAGCTGCAGCCGATGCAGATCCCCGGCCTTGCCAATTCCGTCACCGGCGCTTATTCCGTCGAAACCGAAGAAGGCACGCTCTATGCCTTCGCCGCGCGGCCCTACGGCTACGCCAACGAAGTGATGGAGCTCTACTTTGTGCTCGACGAGCATGGCGCGGTCGTTGCCATGCGCGCAAAGGAGCTCATCCTGCACAGCGAATACTTCAGCAACTACACGCTGGACGAGGCCTCCTACAAGGACGGCTTCCTGGGTCTGACGGCGGACGAATACACCGGCGAGCAGGCACTGATCACCGGTGCCACGATGAGCAGCGAAGCGGTCGATACCGCGACGCGGGACGTGTTTGAGGCCTTTCGCCTCGGCACCGCGAACTGAGGAGGTGCGCACATGAAGAAAATCCATCCTGTGACGCTTCTGTTCCTTGGCGCCGTGCCCGCGCTGGCGGCCTCCGCCGACGTACGCGCCGCGCTCGGCATGAGCCTGGCCGTCCTGGCCGTGCTGCTGTGCTCGACGCTCGTGCTCGGCCTTCTTCGCAAGCTGATCCCGGGCGAGATCAAGCTCCCGGCCGCCGTGCTGACGGTGGCGGGCTTCGCCTCCATGGCGCAGCTGCTGCTGGGCGCCTTCCTGCCCACGGCAGCGTCCATGCTGGGGCTGTATCTGGCGGCCCTGGCGGTCGATCTGATGATCTTCTCCGCCGCGGAAAACGCGCTGGACGAGGGGCTCGGTGCGGCGATCGGCCGCGCCGCTGTCACGGCCGTGTGCTTTGCGGTCTTTGTGCTTGTCCTCGCCGCGCTGCGCGAGATCCTAGGCGCTGCCAGCTTTGCCGGCCATGAGATCGCCGCGCTCAAGCCCTACCGCATCCCGCTGCTGCTCCAGCCGGCGGGCGGCCTGATCCTTTACAGCATCCTGCTGGCCGTGGTCAACCGCATCTTCCACGCCGGGGAAGTGAAGGGCGAGCTTACCCGCGCCGCCGTCGGCCTTGCGCCGGAGAATAAGGAGGCCTGAGCATGAAAGAACTGATTTTGCTGGTGCTGGGCTTTGTCCTGGTCAATAACTACGCGCTGACGGCTTATTTCGGCCTCACGCCGCTGCTGGGCTTTGCTTCGCGGCGGAAGAAGATCCTGGTGATCGGTCTTTCGGTCACGGGCGTGATGCTCGCCGCCTCTGCGATCCTCTGGCTGCTGCGCGGCCTGATCCCAACCTGGGCGCAGGTCCTCTGCGGCGTGGTCGTGGTGCTGGCGCTGGTGTACCTGCTGCAGCTGCTGCTGGGCAAGCGCCTCGGCGTTTACTTCCCGGTTATCGCGCTCAACAGCGCGGTGCTTGCCATCGCCCTGCAGCTCACCGCCGCCGAAGACATCGTCACGGTGCTGCTGAGCGCGCTGGGCGCCGGTCTCGGCTTCCTCTTCGGCCTGTTCCTGCTGGACGGCCTGGAGGCGCGCATTGAGGACGATCAGCTGCCCAAGGCCTTCCGCGGCCTGCCAATCCGCGTGCTCGCCGCCGCGATCATCGCGCTGGCGGTCTCCGCGTTCAAGTTCTGATGAAGGGGCTTTTTGAGAACAAAAAGCTGCTGGCCGATCTCTGCGTCATCCTCGCGCTGCTGCTTCTGGCAGGCGGCCTAGCTCTCGCGCTCCGTCTGGGGCGCGAGGCGGGCGGCCAGGCCGTGGTGCGCGTGGACGGACGGGTGACCGAGCGCCATTCCCTCGCGGAAAACGGCGTCTATCCGCTTAACGGCGGGAGCAATATCCTTGTCATCGAAAACGGCGAAGCCTGGCTGTCGGAGGCAGACTGCCCCGATCATCTGTGCGTGAAGATGGGGAAGATCCGCTATAACGGCCAGACCATCACCTGCCTGCCGAACCGCCTGACCGTGACGGTCGAGGGCGGCGAGTCCAACGGCGTGGACTTTGTTGTGGGAGGCTGAAATGAAGGCAAAAAGAGTCACCGTCATGGCCATGTGCATCGCCCTGGCACTGATTCTCTCCTACGTGGAGAGCCAGATCCCCTCGCCGGGCATCCCGGGCGTGAAGCTGGGCCTTGCCAACCTCGTCGTGGTCTTTGCGCTCTACCGCCTGGGCTGGAAGGAGGCCGCCGGGATCTCGCTGCTGCGCGTGTTCCTCGTGTCGCTCCTTTTCGGGCACGCGGCGAGCCTCGCCTACAGCGCTTCCGGCGCGGCGCTCAGCCTTGTCGGCATGATCCTGCTGAAAAAGTGGGACAGGCTCAGCTGCGTCGCGGTCAGCGTGATCGGCGGCGTGCTGCACAACGCGGGCCAGATCCTGATGGCCTGGGCGCTGATGGGCGCCAACGTCGTCTGGTACCTGCCGGTTCTGCTCCTCAGCGGCACGGTGGCGGGCGTTGCGATCGGCGTCGTCTCCGCGATCCTTGTCAAACGCATCAAGCTGTGATATAATGCATCTCAACCATTGGTTGAGATGCATTTTTTTGACGATTCAACGAATGGTTTATTGATTTTTCACCTGATTCTGCTACGCTTTGAGCCAGAAAGCGAAAGGAGGTTCACCCATGAACGAGAGCGTGAACGAAAGCATGGGCGCGATCATCGCCCGCAAACGGAAGGAACTTGGGATGACCCAGGAGCAGCTGGCCGGGGCGCTGGGCATCAGCTATCAGGCGGTCAGCAAATGGGAAAACGAGCTGTCGAGCCCCGATATCTCCACGCTGCCGCTGCTGGCGGATCTGTTCGACATCACGATCGACGAGCTCTTCGGCCGTGTGTCCGCGCCGGATCTCGAAGAAGCGCCGGAGCAGGCGCTGATCTCTGTGCCGGAAGCCGAGAGCCGCGCGGGCGTGGAACTGCCCTGGCCGGACGACAATACGCTGCACGCGGTGCTTTTCGTCGGCCATCAGATGCTCGGGCATGAAAGGCTGGGCGTCCGAAAGGTCGTGCTGCACTATGAGGGCGATGCGCTGAACGTGCAGAGCGACTTTGACGTGAACGTTGAGGGCGAGGTGCGCGGCAGCGTCAGCGCCGAGGGCGACGTGAGCTGCGAGGACGTGGGCGGCAGCGCGACCGCGGGCGGCGATATCAGCTGCAGCGATGTGGGCGGCGATTTGTGCGCGGGCGGCGACGCCACTTGCGGCGAGGTTGCCGGCCACGTGAAGGCGGGCGGCGACGTGAACTGCGATAATGTCGAGGGCAATGTCAGCGCCGGGTGCGACGTCAGCTGCGGCAACGTGGAGGGCGGCATCTGTGCCGGCGGCGACGTCAGCTGCGGCAGAGTCGGCGGCGACGTGCGCGCCGAGGGCGATCTGAACTGCGAAGGCGCTGCGGACGAGGGCGAATTTCGCTCCAATCTCAAGGACAAAAAGCGCGGCTTCAGCTTTGAGCTGAAGCTTTGAGCGGATATAGACCAAGAAGTCCGCCCGGAATACTTCCGGGCGGATTTTTTCGCGGAAAAGTGCAAGTTCACGGCAAAGCACAGGGACTTTGAATTGAAAAACGGACGGAGCTCTGCTATAATGATAAAATAAGCAAACAAAACTGCGATCAAGGAAAAGGAGAGGACTTTTGTGCTGAATATCAACAAAACCAAGACCAATGACGCGGTGCTGCTTTCGCTGGAAGGACGGCTGGATACCGTAACGGCCCCCTTGCTGGAAAACGAACTGAAAGAGCTGCTACCCGGGACCAGCGCACTGACCCTGGATTTCGGGAAGCTGGAGTATATCTCCTCCGCCGGATTGCGCGTGCTGCTGTCTGCGCACAAGGCCATGGCCGGGCACGGGAGCATGGAGCTGATCGGCGTCAACGATACCATCATGGAAATCTTTGAGGTGACCGGTTTTTCCGAGATCCTGAACATCCGCTGAGCCGTCCCGCCTGAATATTCCACGGCCCCCTGCAGCGGGGCGTCTGAAAGGGTTTTCCCTATGAAAGCAGAAAAAGAAAAAAGAAAAGGCGGCATCCTCCTGCAGGTGGCAACGCTGTTTGCCATCGGTGTGCTCGCCACCGGCCTGATCACCTTTATCACACAGCACGTCCGCTCGGACGCCAACGTGAAGCTCCAGGCCGAGGTGCGCTCGGCCGAGATCGCCAACGAGGTGGGCGCCGCCGTCCGGGAATATCCGGCCTATCGCTGGCTGCTGAATTACTGGTACGAGCACGGCGAAGAGCTGGAGATCGAGTACGACGTGGATTACGGCGAGGGGACGCTGACCGAGGGCAAGTACCAGAGCTTCATCGGGCGCAATCCCGGCCTGCAGTTCAAGTACCTCGGCAAGACCGCCATTTCTGCCCTCCCGGAGGAGGATCAGAAGCTCTATGCCGAGATCGCCTACACCTGGCTGATCGCCCGCATCAACCAGATCAAGGAGATCTATCACATCGATTACCTCTTCTGCGTGCTGACCGAGGAGCCTTACGACCAGCAGTTTTTCCTGTTCAGCGGGGCGGAGCCCGGCGCCGTCCGCGGCACGAACTATGAGGAGATCTATCCTCTCGGCGTGGTCGTTTCAGTCTCGGACAGCCAGCGGGAGGCGATGAAAAGCGCCTGCGAGCATGACAGCCACCTGGCCAACGCCGGCGGCTATGTCGATTACTATTCCTTCCTGTGCAGCGTCGGGGAGAAAAAGGCCCTGATCGGCCTGACTTATTCGCTGGCGGGCCTGACGGAGGACATCGACGCGCAGACCTGGCGCGGGACCGCCTTTGCCATGGTCTATCAGATCACCCTGTCTCTGATCTGCCTGGTGGTGATCTATCTGGTCGTACTCAGTCCGCTCGGAAAGGTGCAGAAAAACATCCGGCTGTACAAACAGACGAAGGACAGCGAAGAGATCGCAAAGAATCTGGCGGACGTCGATCCGCACAACGAGATCGGCCAGCTGTCGGAGGACGTGGTCGATCTGGCCCGGGAGCTCGACCAGCATATCGAGCGGATCGGGACGATCACGGCGGAGAAGGAGAGGATCGGCGCGGAGCTCCAGCTGGCCGGCCGCATCCAGGCTTCGATGATCCCGCAGGTGTTTCCGCCCTTCCCGGACCGGCACGAGTTTGAGCTCTACGCGCTGATGGACCCGGCCAAGGAGGTCGGCGGCGATTTCTATGACTTCTTCCTGATCGACGACGATCACCTGTGCCTGGTGATCGCGGACGTTTCGGGGAAGGGGATCCCCGGCGCGCTGTTCATGATGGTCTCCGAGGTGATTCTGCGCAGCTGCGCCATGCTGGGCCGCGGCGCGGCCGAGATCCTCACCAAGACGAACGAAGGCATCTGCTCCAACAACCAGGCGGGGATGTTCGTGACGGTGTGGGTCGGGATCCTGGAGCTGTCCACCGGCAAGCTCACCGCGGCCAACGCGGGCCACGAATATCCGGCGCTCAAGCGCGCCGACGGCAGCTTTGAGCTGCTCAGGGACAAGCACGGGCTGGTGATCGGCGCCATGCCCGGCGTCCGGTATCGGGAATACGAGCTGCAGATGGAGCCCGGCGACAAGCTGTTCGTCTACACGGACGGCGTGCCCGAGGCGACGGCCGCCGACAACAGCATGTTCGGCAAGGAGCGGATGCTCGAGGCGCTCAACGAGGATCCGGCGGCTTCGCCGGAGCAGCTCCTCGGCCATGTGCGCAGGGCTGTCGACGGCTTTGTGAAGGAAGCGGAGCAGTTTGACGATCTGACCATGCTTTGTGTGGAGTACAAGGGGAGGAAACAAGAATGAATCTGAAAAAGGGACTGTCGCTGGTCGCGTTCGGCTTCCTGTTCACGCTGGTGAATCTGAATCTGACGCTCAACGGCAGCGCGCTGAACGTTATGCCCGACTGCATCGGCTGGTTTCTGCTGTTTCTGGCCATCGACTGTCTGGGCGACTTCGCGTCCGATAAAAAATATCTGAAATGGGCCGCCCTGGTGCTGGCCGTCTTCACCGCCGCCTTCTGGCTGCTGGACGTCGCCCAGCCGGAGCTGGTGCCCGGAGTGCTGAAAACGATCGTATCTGTCGCGGAAGCGGCGTACATGTTCCTCCTGTTCGGCGTGCTGGAAAAGATCGCGCATGTTTACGCGCCCCAGCGCGAAGGGACGATCCGCACGCTGAAGATCCTGAACGTCGCGCTGCTTGCCGGCTTTGTCCTGATCGGCCTGCTGGCTGCCGTCAACGGCAGCCTGGCGCTGACCGGCACGGCGGCGGTACTGGGCGTCGCCGCTCTGGTCGCCGCTATCATAACCATGGTCACACTCTTCAAACTGAAACGGGAGATCGCTGAAAAGACGGAAAGGATGGAGACCGATGAACATTGATTTAAAAGGCCGCATTGACTCCAACAACGCCCCCGCGGTGGAAAAAAATATACAGGAGCGGCTTGCCGGAGCGAACGCACAGGAAATCGTGCTGGACGCCGCCGGCTTGGAATACATCTCCAGCGCGGGGCTGCGCGTGATCCTGCGGCTGAAAAAAAGCTGCCATGATCTGAAGATCGTCAACGTCAATTCCGAGGTCTATGAGATCCTCGACATGACCGGCTTTACCGAGATGATGCCGGTGGAAAAGGCTTACCGCGTGGTTTCGGTCGAGGGCTGCGAGGAGATCGGCCGCGGCGCCAACGGCAAGATCTACCGCATCGACCAGGATAACGTCGTCAAGGTCTATAAAAACGCTGACGCCCTGGCGGATATCCAGCATGAACGCGAGATGGCCAAGCTGGCCCTGATCCTCGGCATCCCCACCGCGATCTCCTACGACGTGGTGAAGGTGGGGGACAGCTACGGCTCCGTGTTCGAGCTGCTCAACGCCCGCTCCTTCTCCAAGATCCTGGCTACCGAGCCGGACAAGATGGACTGGTGCGTGAAAGAGTATGTGAGCATACTCAAGAAAATCCATTCCACGCTCGTCCCCGCCGGAAAGCTGCCGGATATGAAGGAGACGGTGCTGGGCTGGGCGCACTTTGTGCAGGACTATCTGCCGGAGGAGGCGGGAAAGAAGCTTCTCGCCCTCGTCGAGGCCGTGCCGCACGACGACCATATGCTCCACGGCGACTATCACACCAAGAACCTCGAGCTGCAGAACGACGAGGTGCTGCTGATCGACATGGATACCCTCGCGGTCGGCCATCCCATTTTTGAGTTCGGCAGCATGTTCAACGCTTTCGTCGGCTTCTCGGAGCAGGATCACGAGGTCATCAAGCACTTCCAGGGCTTTGACTATGACACGGCGCAGCGCTTCTGGCACAAGTCGCTGGCCGCTTATCTGGGCACAAGCAGCGAGCGCAAGCTGCGCGAGGTGGAGGACAAGGCGCGCATCATCGGCTATACCCGCCTGATCCGCCGCAAGATCCGCCGCCAGGGCCTGGAGACGGAGGAAGGGCGCGCACAGATCAATTTCTGGAAGGAGCGCCTGCTGCAGCTGCTGGAAAAGACGGACACCCTGCTTTTCAGCAGCAACGAGCTGGAGATCGAGGCGGTGACGGAAAAACTGCCGGAGGTGCAGGCCTTCGTGGAGGAGCACCTGGAGGCGGCCGACTGCCCGATGAAGGCGAAGATGCAGATCGGCGTGGCCGTGGAGGAGATCTTTGTCAACATCGCAAACTACGCCTACGCCCCGGAAAAGGGCACGGCCACCGTGCGCGTGGAGTTTTCCAAGCAGCCCGTCACCGTGACGATCACCTTTGTCGATCACGGCGTGCCTTATGATCCGCTGGCCAAGCAGGATCCCGACGTGAAGCTCTCCGCCGAGGACCGCGAGATCGGCGGCCTGGGGATCTTCATGACAAAGAAAATGATGGACGACGTGTCCTACTGCTATCGGAACGGGCACAACATCCTGACGCTGAAAAAGAACCTGTAAGCACCGGCTCCCGGGAGGGGAAGAGAAGATGAACGGACAAAAAGCCAACGCCATGATGCTGACCGGCCTGATGTTCCGGCTGCTGCCGATCCAGATCATTCTGTCTGTGGTCGGTTCGATCAACGGCATCGTGTCCGGCTTCTTCGCCAGCAACTATGTCGGCGTCGAAGCGATGAGCGCGGTCGGCATCTATGCGCCGATCCACATGCTGATCACCTCCATCAGCACGATCCTGGTGGGCGGCTCGGTCATCCTGTGCGGAAAATACATGGGGAAAAACGAGACGGAAAGGATGCAGAACGTCTTTTCGCTGAATCTGATCTGCTCGCTGCTGGTCTCGGCGCTGTTCATCCTGTTCTTCCTGCTGCTCGGGCTGTTCGATTTGACCGGCTTTCTGACCAAAGACGCCGCGGTGCGGCCGCTGCTGAACCGCTATTTCCTGGGCCAGGCGATCGGCGTGATCCCGCTGATGCTCGGCTCGGCCTTCGCGTCCTTCCTCTCTCTGGAAAACAAGGGCCGTCTGACCCTGATCGCAAGCCTTGTCTATATCGTCGCCAACGTCCTGCTCAACTTCCTCTTCGTGCAGATGCTGCACCTGGAGGCCTTCGGCCTCGCGCTGGCGTCTTCGCTCGGGATGTGGGTGTTTCTGGCGGTGCAGGCGCAGTACTTCTTCTCGGGAAAATCCCAGCTTCGCGTCGATTTGCGGCGCCTGTCCTGGGGTGAGAGCGGCGAGATCCTGCGCATTGGCCTGCCGGGCGCTGCCAGCAACGTGTATCAGACGGCGCGCGGCCTGATCGTGAACCGCCTGCTGGAGGCCTTCGTCGGCAGCGTGGCCATCTCAGCCTTCGCCGCCTCCGACAGTATCCTGCGCTTTTTCTGGTCGCTGCCGGGCGGCATGATCGCCGTGTCCCGGATGATGATCAGCGTCAGCGTCGGCGAGGAGGACAGGCAGACCCTGACGGACGTCATGCGCGTGATGTTCCGGCGCTTCCTGCCGCTGATGGCCTGCGTTTCCGCGCTGATCATCCTCTGCGCCGAGCCGCTGACCCGCGTTTTCTACCGCGATCCCTCGGAGCCGGTCTATATGATGACGGTCTGGGGCTTCCGTATCCTGCCGCTGTGCATGCCGCTGAGCATCATCTGCATGCACTTCACCTGCTACGGGCAGACCTCCGGCAAAACGGGCCTCGTGCATCTGCTGGCGCTGCTGGACGGCCTGGTCTGCGTGGCGGGCTTTACCGCGCTGCTGATCCGCCCCCTCGGCATGAACAGCGTCTACGTCGCCAACGTCCTCAACGGCGTGGTCACGACCCTGGTGATCGTCGCCTACGCCTGTATCAAACAGAAGCGCCTTCCGCGCAATATGGAAGAGCTCATGGTCATCCCCGACGGTTTCGGCGTGCCGGAGAGCGAGCGCATGGATCTGAGCGTACGGAGCATGGAAGACGTCGTCCGCGTTTCGGAGCGGGTGCAGAGCTTCTGCCTGGACCGCGGCATCGACGCGCGCCGCGCCGCTCTGGCGGGCCTAGCCATGGAAGAAATGGCGGGCAACATCGTGGACCACGGCTTTACCAAGGATAAAAAGAGCCATTCCGTGGACGTGCGCGTCGTGCATAAGGATGACGATGTGATTCTGCGCATCAAGGACGACTGCGTCCCCTTCGATCCGGGAGAGAGAGCGAAGCTCAGCGACCCGGACGATCTCACCAAAAATATCGGCATCCGCATGGTGTTCGGCATCGCGCAGGACGTTCAGTATCAGAACATCCTCGGCCTGAACGTGCTGATGGTCCGGATCTGAGGAGCGGGCATGCTGAAATTCGACACAAGAAACAAAAAACCCAAGCTCTGGAACCTGCTGGCCCAGGCGGTCTTCGTGTGCGCGGTGCTGCTTTTGCTGGTTCACAGAGGCGCCGAAGAGCACGCCCTGGCGATCTGTGTGCTGATCGCTGTGCTTCTGCTGGCGGCGCTGGTTCAGCTGATCGTCGCCTTCTTCAAGCAGATCCAGTACAATCCCTATTCCTACAACACGATCTATTACATGGGCTTTTCGCTGTTTCTGCTGGCGGTGCTGGTGATCCATATCGTCATCGCCGTGCGGCTGATCCGCGAGCCCGAGCTCTATCATATCAGCGAAGTCCTGGCCACGCTGCTCAATTCCGCCAAGACCTATATGCTGATCTCCGCGCCCTTCATCTTCTGCTTCTCGGCGGCGCTGTGCGTGTCCAATGTCTCGCTGATCCGCCACGAGGGGCGACGGCTGGTGAACGTGCTGGGCATTATCCTGTCCTTCCTGCTGGTGGGCGGAGAAATATTTCTCTTCCGCTTTGACTATTACGTCAGCGGCAGCGAGCGGGAGGTCATGATCCATGATCTGATCGGCAATCTCTTTGCCGCGGTGTACCTGTATTTCGAGTGTATGCTGATCGGCGCGATCGTGGCCGACAGCCTGGCCGCGCGCTACGAGCCGGAGCCGGACAAGGATTTCCTGATCATCCTGGGCTGCGGCATCCGGAAGGACGGCACGCCCTCTCCGCTGCTGCGCGGGCGGATCGACCGGGCGCTGCGCTTTGCCGAAAAGCAGAAGGCACAGACCGGCCGGGATCTGATCTTTGTCACCTCCGGCGGTCAGGGCCCGGACGAGCCGATCTCGGAGAGCGCGTCCATGAAGCGCTACCTGCTCGAGCAGGGCGTGCCGGAGGAGCGGATCATCGAGGAGGACCGATCCACCAGCACCTTTGAGAACATGAAGTTCTCCAAGGAAAAGATCTGGGCGGTCGATCCGAAGGGGAAGGTCGCCTTCTCCACGACGAACTATCACGTCTTCCGCAGCGGCCTGTACGCCCGGCGCGTGAAGATGCGCGCGGTCGGCATGGGCGCGAAGACCAAATGGTACTTCTGGCCGAACGCCGCCGTGCGGGAATTCGTGGGCCTGCTGACCGCGCACCGGCTCAAGCAGGCGCTGATCTTCGGCAGCATGATCGCCGCTTATGTGACGCTGACGCTGCTGTACTATCGCTGATTTTTTCGGAGGATAAACATTGGAAAAGAAATCAAGGCTCCGCCGTCTGACCGACAAGTTATACGGCGGACTTCCCATGACCTGGCCGGCGGTGCTTCTGTTTGCGCTTGCCGCGGCCATCCTAACGGCGGTCGTTCTGATCGTGCCGATCTTTAAAAATACGTCCTTTGAGCGCCTGGGCGTGACCTTTGAGGCCTGGATCTTTTTCGCCGTGATCATCATGGCAAACTGCAAAAAGCCGCTGGAATCGGCGCTGAAGACCTTCGTGTTCTTCCTCGTCAGCCAGCCGCTGATCTATCTGTTCCAGGTCCCGTTTTCCTATATGGGCTGGGGCCTGTTCGGATACTACAGGACCTGGTTCATCTGGACGCTGCTGACCTTCCCGATGGCCTGGGTCGGCTGGTATATCAACAAAAAGAACTGGTGGAGCCTGCTGATCCTGGCGCCGGTGCTCCTGCTGCTGAGCATGGAGGGCCTCGGCTGCGCCCGCGCGGCGGCGCTGCGGTTCCCGCGCCTGCTGATCGCGGCGCTCTTCTGCCTGGGGCAGGTGCTGCTGTACCTGTACGTCTTTACCGAAAAGCGGGCGCAGAAGCTCGTCGGACTACTGCCGCTGGCGGCGGCGCTTGTCATTCTGCTGGCTCGTCCGCAGGTGCAGCTGAATGCGTCTGTGTTCCTCCCGGACGATCCCGTCCTTACGGAGGAGGCCGTCGTCACGGTCGAGGATGCGGAGCTTGCGGAGATCAGCGTGACCTCCACAGGCGAGGACAGCATGATCCGCGTGCAGGCCGGCAAGTACGGCACGACGGGCTTTGTGATCCACGACGGGGAGAACGAGTACCGCTACACGCTCACGATCTATCAGGACGAGGGCGGACACAACCAGATCCGCATCGACCCGGCGGACTGAAAGGGCAGAGTGACCGGCATGACGAAAAACGAGACCAAAACGATCGGCCCGGCGCGGAGGATCCTCGGCGATCTGGCGCTTGCCCTGGCCGCGGCTCTGACGGCGGACGTCACGGTGATCATGCTACGGCGCATCGCCTCGGTCGTGCTGAAGACGGACTATCAGAACATCTTCCGCCATGAGCTGATCCTGTGCGCGGTGCTGCTGCTCGCCGCGCTGGATCTCCGCTTCGGCGTCTTCACGGCGCGGAAGGGGATACTCCTCAAGGGAATCGGCTGGGCGCTGCGCTGCGCGATCCTGCTCGGCACGGCGCTGATCCTGTTTTTCTGCGGCAAGGTCGCGGCCGGCAGCCTGATCGACACGGCGCAGCCCGCGCAGCACGCGATCGTGCTCGGCATGGCGCTGCAAAACGGCCAGCCGACGGATGATCTGCTCTCCCGCCTGAATACCGCGCAGCGCTATCTGGCGCAAAACCCGGACACGACCCTGATCCTCACCGGCGGCAACGCGGGGGAGGACGGGCGCACCGAGGCGGCCGTAATGCGCGACCTCCTGCTGGTGCAGGGCGTTTCGGAGGAGAGCCTGCGCCTGGAGGACCGGGCTTCGACTACGAAAGAGAATTTCCGCAACACGGCGCAGATGCTCGACCCGAGCGCGCCCGTGGTGCTCATCAGCAGCAACTATCATATGGACCGCGCGGTACGGACGGCGGAGAGCGCCGGCTTTACCCAGGTCCTGCGGCTTCCCGCGCCCTCTGATCCGCTGAGCTTCGGCGCGAACATGATGTGGGAGGTCATCCTTGACCTGAACGAACTGAAAACAGGAGTGTTGACATGAAGAGAATCGCCGCGATGCTGATGGCAGCCTGCCTGCTGCTGACGCTCGCCGCCTGCGCGCTGCCGGGAAGGGCGGCGGAAAGCGGATATCCCGTAAAAACCGTCACCATGATCGTCCCCTACAAGGCCGGCGGCACCACCGATCTGGTCGGCCGCAAGCTGGCCGACGCGCTGGGCAGGGCGCTGGACGTGGATATCGTTGTGGACAATCAGCCCGGCGCATCCGGCTCTCTCGGCTGCCGGGCCGCGCTGGACGCGCCGAAGGACGGCTCCGTGCTGCTCTTTGCCGCCGACAGCCTCGGCACCCAGCGCATCATGGGCATCAGCGACATGAGCTATGCCGATTTCAGCCCCATCTACGCCGTTGCCGACGATCCGAAGGTCATCGTCGTCGCCAAGGATTCGCCCTATCAGACGATCGGCGAGCTGCTCGACGCCATCGAGGCCAAACCGAACGGCATCCAGATGGCCTATACCGGCCCGGGAGGCTCGGGCCACGTGCAGGCGCTGATCATGAACCGCTACGGCTATTATCCCGCGCTGACCGCCTATTCCTCCGGCTCTGACGGCATCGTGGCCGTGATGGGCGGGCAGGTGGTCTTCACCAACGCCAATTTCTCCACCGTTTCCAATTACATCGAGGCCGGGGAGCTCAGGCTCCTGGCGGTGTGCGCGGTGGATCGGATGGCGCAGTATCCCGAGGTGCCCGCGCTCGGCGAGCTGATGGAGGACGGCGAGGAGCTGCTGAGCATCCCCTATACGCCGCTGAGCCTGCTGGTCGCGGCTGGGGTGCCGGAGGACGTGCAGGCCCTGCTGCGCGCCGGCTGCGAGCAGGCCTTCCGGGACCCGGAATTCGTCTCCTTCCTGGAGAGCAACAACATCGACAAGCTGTATGAGAAATACACCACCGTCGAGGAGATCCGGGCCTTTTACACCGAATGGGAATCCAGGGTCAGCTGGCTGATCGCCGACGCCGGCGCCGCCGTAACCAGTCCCGAAGAGTTCGGCATCGCCCGGCCATAGTCTTAACGCAAAACAAAACAGGGGTTCGGAACACAGCCCGGACCCCTGCTTTTCGGTGAAATCATGAGAAAGGAGGCGGCTTCATGCGCCAAGCCCTGAAAAATAAAACGCTGCAGGACGGCCTGGCCGTGCTGCTGGCGGCGCTCGCGCTCGGCGTGCGGAGCCTGATCGACTTCCTTTCGACCGGGCAGCGGACCGCATGGATCCTGTCTCCCTGGCTGTTTCCGATGCTGATCGCGCTGGCGGCGCTGCCGCTGTCGGCCGCACTGCTGCGCCGGGGATGGCGCGAAAGCGGCCGCGAAGCGGACGCAGCACCCGCCGTCTCTGCCCCGGGTCGCCGGCGGATGGCCGCCCTCGTGCTGCTGACCGCCGCCTACCTTGCCCTGATGGGGCTCATCCGTTTCATCCCGGCCACGGTGCTGTACCTGGCGGCGCTGATCCGGCTGCTGGGCGAACGCCGCTGGGCTCGGATCGCCGCCGTCGCCGTGCTGACGCCGCTGGTCCTGTACGCGCTGTTCGCCCTCGGGCTGAACGTGCGTCTGCCGTAGGAGGGGGGAGCCATGGAACTGATGCAGGGAATGCTTCCTTATCTGGGCAGCCCGCGTTTTATCCTGCTGTGCCTGGCCGGCGCGGTGGCGGGCCTCTTTGTCGGGGCCATCCCGGGCCTGTCCGTCTCGATGGCAACGGCGCTGCTCGTCTCCATCACCTATACCTGGAGCGCGACCGACGCGATGGCGGCCGTCATGGGCGTGTACGTGGTCGGCGTGTTCTCGGGCGCGGTGTCCGCCATTTTGCTGAATATCCCGGGCGCGCCGTCGAGCGTGGTCACCACGCTGGACGGCTATCCGATGGCCCGGCGGGGCGAAGCCTATCAGGCGCTGCTGACCGCGACGGTCTATTCCTTCGTCGGCAGCGTGTTCGGCCTGCTGGCGCTGGGTCTGCTGGCCCGGCCGATGAGCGCCGTCGCGCTGCGCTTTCAGCCGATGGACTACTTCCTGCTCGCCCTCTTCGGGCTGAGCACCGTGGGCGGGCTGAGCGGGAAAAGCTATGCCAGGGGCCTTGTCAGCGCGCTGCTGGGCGTGTTTTTCGCGCTGATCGGCCTGGACAGCGTGCTCGGCACGCCGCGGCTGACCTTCGGCATCCAGAGCCTGAAGGCCGGGATCCCCACGGTGCCGGCGCTGATCGGCCTGTTCGGCTTTGCCGAGCTGCTCTGCGCCCTGGCGGAGGACGAGGCGGAGACCAAGTCCGGAGCCGTCCAAAAACAGCGCGTGCCGCTCAAGACCCTGTTCAGGGAGTTCTGGCGCTCGCTCTATTACTGCACGATCGGCACCCTGGTCGGGGCGCTGCCCGGTGCGGGCACGCCCGTGGCCTCCGTGCTTGCCTACGGACAGGCGCGGCGTATCGTGAAACAGCCGAGCCGCCCCTTCGGCGAGGGCGCAGTGGAGGGGATCGTCGCCTCCGAGAGCGCCAACAACGCCTGCATCGGCGGCGCGCTGATCCCGATGCTCACGCTCGGCGTGCCGGGCGACGCGGTCACGGCGGTGCTGCTGGCCGTGTTCACCGTGCACGGGCTGCAGCCGGGCCCGACCTTCCTGATGAGCGGGCAGGACAGCTTTTGCGCGATCCTGGCCGGCGGGCTTCTCGGCAGCCTGTTTCTGCTGCTGCTCGGCCTGCTGCTCGCTCCGCGCATCAGCCGCATCCTCCAGATCCCCCGGCGCATCCTGCTGCCGATCGTCGCGGTGCTGTGCGTGATCGGCGCCTATGCCTGCCAGAGGCGGCTTTTCGACGTGGGACTGATGATCTTCTTCGGCCTGCTGGGCTACGTGCTGCGCCGGCGCGGCTGCGGCGTCGCTCCGCTGACGCTGGGTCTGGTGCTCGGTGGCATGATGGACGCCAATTTCCGCCGCGCCGTCTCGCTGGCCTCCACGGCGGACAGCCCGCTGGCGGCGCTCTTCGGCCGCCCGATCACGCTGATTTTGCTTGCGCTGACCCTCGTCACGCTCGTCGGCAATCTCCCGTCTGTCCGGCGGCGGCTCAGCAAAAAGAAGGAATAAAAAAGAGCTGTTCAAACAGAACAGCTCTTTTTCGTTTCGCTTTGCCGGAAGTGCGCCAGGAAGCCCTGGGAAAGCTCCGGCTGCAGCGGACTGTCAGCGGATGCCGTGCTCCTGCATCGTTTTCAGCAGATAATCCCGCGCTCTGCTCGGCGGCAGATGGGCTTCCACGTCCTTCGGATCCACGTAATCGCCGTTGTCGATGCAGGCCAGCAGAAATTCGATCGTGAACACGTCGAAAACGTGCGGATCGGAAAAGGACGCCTCTACGGCGGTATTCATGCGCGTGTTCAGCGCGTCGATGATGCACTGATAGATCATGTGATCCCGGCCCAGAAGCTCGCCGATGCGGTCCAGGGCGGAGAGCGCCTCCTGCATCTGGGCGACGGTGATGTGCCTGCGAAAGCCGCCGCAGCCGGCCCCGCCGGACAGGATCGCATCCACAGAGCAGTGCAGTTCGTTTGCCAGGTCCAGCAGGACGGAAACGTCGGGGATGGTCTCGCCACGCTCCCAGTTTGAGACGGCCTGCGGGCTGACGTGCAGCTTTTCGGACAGCTCAGACTGCGTCAGACCCATCTTTTTGCGTTCCGTCTGCAGGAACGATCCCATCAGTTTTGCATTCAGATTCATGTTGAATCCCTCCTTCTGAGATCATCATAACAGAATGCGGCATGAAAATGAATGGAGCGCCGCTTGATGTTTCAGCGGGAAAAACAAGCCGAAATTGAAAACGGAGCGGCTTTGCAGCCGCTCCGCAGGGATGAATGACGGGATTATTTGCCGAAGTAGCGATCGAGCAGACCCTTGAAAGCCTTGCCGTGGCGGGCCTCGTCGCGGGCCATCTCATGCACGGTGTCGTGGATGGCATCGAGGTTGTACTTCTTGGCAAGCTTCGCCAGCTCGAACTTGCCGGCGGTGGCGCCGTTCTCGGCGTCGACGCGCATCTGCAGGTTCTTCTTGGTGCTGTCGGTCAGCACTTCGCCCAGCAGCTCTGCAAACTTGGCGGCGTGCTCGGCCTCCTCCAGACCGGCCTTCTTCCAGTACTCGCCGATCTCGGGATAGCCCTCGCGCTCGGCCACGCGGGCCATTGCCAGGTACATGCCGACCTCGCTGCACTCGCCCTCAAAGTTGGAGCGCAGACCGGCGATGATCTCTTCCTTGACTTCCTCCGGCACGTCCGCGCCGAAGACCTTGCCGACGCCCAGCACGTGCTCGGCAGCCCAGCTCAGCTCCTCAGCCTGAAGCGTGAAACGCTCGCCGGGGACCTTGCAGACGGGGCACTTCTCGGGGGGCGTATCGCCCTCATGAACATAACCGCAAACGGGGCAAACCCATTTCTTCATCTCAAAACCCTCCTGAAAATATGATAGATAAGGAACTTTTGCGTATCTTTACTTTACCATGACGGAGGAGTTTTGTAAAGAGGAATCGGCGCGGCGGCTTAACCCTCCACCGTCTCGACGAGATCGAGCAGGGCGGGGGCGGTGGCCTCGCCGAAGAGCCGCACCGCAGCCAGGGCCTCCTGCAGCGTGTTGCCGCTGCTGCCCACCTCGAGGATCAGCATGCCCGTGCTCAGGTGCTGGTTATAGCGCTGCGGCACCAGCTCCACCGGGCGCATCAGCGAGGGGTAGCTGCGGTTGACGGCGTCCTGCAGATACAGGGCCAGCGAGAGATTTTCGCGCCAGTCCGGGTGCTCCAGGCCGCTTGCGTCGCTGCCGCAGAGGAGCATCACCTGGCTTGCCACCACGCCGCTCTCCTCGGCCATGATCTTGTACACCACGCCCTCGCTGCCCAGCGCGTCGCGGTGCATGTCGATCACGACGGCGAGGCCCGGATACTCGCTGAGACAGGCCTCCACCGCCGCGCCCGAGCGGCCGTATGAGCCGGTGTAGCTGGGGTAGTCGTAAACACCGCGGTCGTGCAGCACGCGCAGGCCCGCCGCCTCGTAAACGGCGGCCAGCTCGTCGCCGACGCGGATGATGTTGAAGCGCTCGTCCTCGGTGCGGTTGGAGTCGCTGGGCTCGTAGCGGTCGAGCCCGGCGGGCGTGTAGGCCTCGCTGGAGTGGGTGTGGATGATGAGGATCTGCGGCCCGTCCGCCGGCAGGCGCTGCGGCGGCCCGCCGGCCAGGATGGCGGCGACGTCCAGCTCGTAGGGCGTGCCGTTTCGCACGCTCAGGCCGCCGGTGATGGTGGTGGCCCGGATCTCGCTGCCGTCGGGCAGGGGCGTGGCCTCCGGGGGCGGCTCCTCCGCGGGAGTCGGTGCCGGGACTTCGGCGGGCTCCGGCGTTTCCTCCGGGCGCGGTGAGAAGCGGTGCCGCCGCGCGGGCAGGTGCAGCACCGGGATCTCCGCGATCTCAGGGGCGGCGCTCGCCTCCGTCAGCTCCACCGCTTTCATGCGCTCCGCCGCCGGGATCGCCGCGGCCGTCTGTCCGCGCTGTGCGCTCCACAGCAGCGCCAGACTCACCGTCGCCAGCGCAAGAGCGGCCAGACCTTTTCCCCATCTCATCATAACACCGCCTTTCCTGCCTTCCATTATCCCCGGCCGGGCAAGAAAAAGCGCCCGCTTCCTGTCGAGCGCGGGACAGATGCTCCCGCCCCTTGCATCCGGGACGGGAATCGGCTATAATCAAGATAATGAACCCGTGCGGCGATGGATTCGCCGCCGGAGAGGACCTGCGATGAAAACGATCGGAAAACGCGCGCTGGCGCTGCTGCTGGCCGCCGTGCTGACTGTCACGCTCGGCGCTGCCGCGGCCTGGGCGAAATCAAGTGAATATCCCTCGGTGCGCGTGTATGCCGACGGGCTGCTGACCGGCCGCGCCTATCGCTATGGCGAGGATCTGTACCTCTCCGTCGGCGACGTCTGCGGCTATCTGGGGCTCAGGGCCGCGGAGAGCTACGACCGCACGAGCCACGATCTGAGCCTCGAGGCTCCGGGGCTGACGCTGGAGGCGCAGGTTGGGCGCATGTACGTGCAGGTCAACGGGCGCTGGCTCCTCAATCCGCGCGGCATCCTGGTGACGGAGGGCCGTGCCTATTTCCCGATCGACCTGATCGAAAAGATCTTCAACCTGCGCGCGGAGCTCTCGCCGGAGAAGAACCGGCTGGAGCTGAACCTGCGGGAGGCGCAGCTGCTCGAGGGCGGCGAGAGCTACTACGAGGATACCTTCGGCAGCGAGAACCTGCTCTGGCTCAGCCGGCTCATCGAGGCCGAGGCCAGCGACCAGCCCTTCGCCGGCCGGGTCGCCGTGGGCAATGTGGTGCTCAACCGCGTCGCCAGCGACCAGTTCCCGAACACGATCTTCGACGTAATCTTTGACACGAAAAACGGCGTACAGTTTGCGCCGGTCTACGACGGCCGCATCTACAAGGACGCGGGGCCCCTGTCCGTGATCGCCGCCTGCATCTGCCTCGAGGGCTACCGCATGGCGGGCGACAGCCTGTTTTTCATTGCGCCGGCCCAGACGGACGACAGCTGGCTGAGGGATCATTACGTCTTCGTCACGACGATCGGCCAGCACGATTTTTACATGTGAGAGCGGGAGAAGAGCATGACACTGGAAACTTTGCTGCGGGAGGGCTTTGCCGAGCTCGGCCTGCCGCTGGACGAAACGGCGCTGCGGCGCTACCGCCTCTACGCGGACACGCTGGCGGAAAAAAACGCCGTCATGAACCTGACGGCCATCGAGGGCGAGGAGGACGTCGCGCGCCTGCATTTTCTGGACTGCGCGGCGCTGCTGCAGGGCTTTGCGCTTGCCGGCAAAAGCCTGATCGACGTGGGCACCGGCGCGGGCTTTCCCGGCCTTGCGCTGAAGATCGCCTGCCCGAGCCTGGAGCTGACGCTGCTCGACAGCCTGGAAAAGCGCGTTCGTTTTCTGCACGAATGCTGTGAGGCGCTGGATTTCCCGGACGTACGCTGTGTGCATGGGCGCGCCGAGGACGGCGTGATTTTTCGCGGGGCTTTTGATTGCGCCACGTCGCGCGCGGTGGCGCGGCTGCGCGTGCTGTGTGAGCTCTGCCTGCCGCTGGTGAAGAAGGGCGGGCTGTTCCTGGCTATGAAGGGCCCGGAGGTCGAGGAGGAGCTGCGGGAGGCGCAGAACGCGATCCGCCTGCTGGGCGGCAGCGTGGAGCGGGTGTTTCGCTATCAGATCCCCGGCACGGAGGTGCACCACACGGTCGTCGCCATCCGCAAGACCGGCGACAGCCCGGCCAAATACCCCCGCCCCTGGGCGCAGATCAAGAAAAAACCTCTGTGATGTAAATCACAGAGGTTTTTCAGTTTTCAGCAGACGTCATGCCTTCCCCTTGAGGGGAAGGTGCCCCAGTGCGCACACTGGGGCGGATGAGGTGGAGAGTTACGGGCAGGAAAAACACCTCATCAGTCCCGGCGCTTGCGTGGGACGCGCCGAGACAGCTTCCCCTCAAGGGGAAGCCAAAACTAAATCCCCCAGCGCTTCCGGGGTATCGACCAGGGTCTGCGCGCCGGCCTGCAGCAGCTGCTCCCGGCTGCGAAAGCCCCAGGTCACGCTCACGCAGCGGAGCCCTGCGTTGGCGGCGGTGAGGATATCGACCTCCGAATCGCCGACGTAGAGGCAGTCCTCCGGCGGCAGCGCCATCTGCGCGCGCACGGTGTCGAGCATGTCGGGCCAGGGCTTGCGCCGGATCCCCTCGCTCTCGCGCTCACCGACGGCGAACTCCGCCAGCCCCGGGAAGAAATCCTCAGCCAGGGCGCGCACGGCGGAATCCGGCTTGTTGGAGACGATCGCTTGGCGGACGCCCGCGGCCTTCAGCCGCTCCATCAGCGGCAGCACGCCGGGGTAGGGGCGGGTGAGGATGCGGCAGTGCGCGTCGTACCAGGGCTTGTACCAGGCCAGCATCCGCTCGATCTCCGCAGATGCCGCGCCCTCGCCCAGCGCAAGCTCGATCAGCCGCCGCGAGCCGTTGCCCACGTAGGCGCGCACCTGCTCCAGCGTCAGCGCCGGGCGGCCAAAGGCCGCGAGCGCGGCGTTGACCGCGTTTTTCAGATCCTCCAGCGTGTCCAGGACGGTCCCGTCCATGTCGTACAATACGGCCCGAATACTCATAGCTGCCTCCTGCATCCAGATTGTTCGACGAGAGTATAGCGGAAAGGGTGGAGCCTTGTCAAGCAGGGAAGAATATGATATAAATGATTGAAATCAAACGGGGGCGGCTTGCGCCCCGGAGGACGATATGAGACGAATCAGAACGGCCCTGGCGCTGCTGGTCTGCCTGGCGCTGCTGCTGGGCGGCTGCGGGGCGGAGCAAAGCCCGCCGGAGCCCTCGCCGGAAACGCAGAGCGCGCCATCGCCCGCGCCGGAGCCGACGGCGGAAGCGAGCGCTGCTCCCGCGGCGACGGCGGAGCCGGAACGCCCGGCGCTGCTGCTGTGGCTGGGGACGAGCCGCTGTGCGAGGCGCTTTCCATGCTGGCGGAGGAATACGCGGCCGCGCATCCGGAGCGCGCGCTCGAGCTGCGGCGCTTTGCGACGGCGGCGGAGCTGAACGCCGCGCTGACGAGCGAGCAGCCCGATCTGCTGCTGTGCGGCGAAGAGATGGCCGCGCAGCTGCCCGGGGCGCTGCCCGCCGGGCTGCCGGAGCTGCTTTTTGACGCGCCGGAGGGCTTCGTCCCGCTGGGCGCGGAGCTGCCGGTGCTGGTGCTGCGGGAGGACGATCGCGCGCTGCTGGAGGGCTGCGACAGCCTGGAAGCCCTGTGCGAGGCGGCGGTACAATACGGGCGGCAGCATGAAAGCGCCTTCTTCTCGGCCGATTCCTTCGCGCGGATCTTCGCCTGTGCGCTCAGGCAGAAGGGGAGTCCCTTCTTCGCCATGCGCGAGCAGGACCTGGAGAGCGCGGACTACCGGACGGTCTATAACCAGCTGGCGGAGGCCGCCTTCGAGGGCGGGCTCATCGCGGCGGATTCGCCGGTGATGGCCGCCGTGACGCGCGGCGAGCTCGTCTGCGGGCTCTGCAGCAGCCGGGAGCTCCTGGCGAATGAGCGCGAGGGCCTGGCCGTGCGGCCGCTGCCGCCGATGGCGGGCTGTGAGGCGCTTCTTGACCTGCGGCTTTGGGGCCTGGCCGTGCTGCCGGGGGCGGACACGGAGGCCGCAGCCGATTTTCTGAGCTTCCTGCTGGCCGACGGCCGCATGGCGGAGGCGGCGCTCGCGGCCGGGCTGATCCCCGGCGCGGACGGCGCTTGGAGCGAAGCGGACGAAGTCCTCGCAGGGCTCGCGGAAGCGGCGCGGAGCGCGCGCTTCTGGCTGCCGGAGGCGGAGAGCGGCTACCGGCTGCGGGGCGCGGCCTTTGAAGAGAGCTTTCGCGCCGCGCTTGCATTGCTCGGCTGATTGTGCTACTATCGGAACAGAAATACTCTGACGGAGGAATCAATATGGAAGGCTATCGCATTCTGGAAATCAAACAGAGCGTCTTTGAAAATAACGACCGCGAGGCGGACAAGCTGCGCGCCGAGCTCAAGCAGAACAAGACCTTTCTGCTCAACCTGATGAGCTCGCCCGGCTCCGGCAAGACCACCACCCTGCGCCGCACGATCGAGGCGCTCAAGGACGAGCTGCGCATCGGCATCATGGAGGCCGACATCGACTCCGACGTGGACGCGGCCACCATCGAAAAGACCGGCGTGAAGGTCATCCAGCTGCACACCGGCGGCATGTGCCACCTCGACGCCGGCATGACCAGGCAGGGCCTCGAGGGCCTGGGCGTGGAGGAACTCGACCTGGCCATCCTCGAAAACATCGGCAACCTCGTCTGCCCGGCGGAGTTCGACACCGGCGCCGTGAAAAACGCGATGATCCTCTCCGTGCCCGAGGGCCACGACAAGCCCCTCAAGTACCCGCTGATGTTCTCCATTTGCGACGTGCTGCTGATCAACAAGATCGACGTGCTGCCCTATTTCGACTTTGATATCGAAAAGTGCAGGGAGTACGTCCTCCGCCTCAACCCCAACATGACGATCATCCCGATCTCCTCCCGCACCGGCGAGGGCATCGGCGCATGGGCCGACTGGCTGCGCGCGCAGACCAAAGCCTGGATCGAGGGCTGAGCCAAACAGAACAATCAGAAAGCCACCGGCCCGGCCGGTGGCTTTTTTATGCCTTCCCCTCAAGGGGAAGGCATAAAGAGCGCTCAATCCAAAGGCTTCCCCTCGAGGGGAAGCTGTCGAGCGAAGCGAGACTGATGAGGTGTTTTCCCTTCGGCTTGCAGCCACCACCTCATCCGTCGCGGCTGGCACCGCGCCACCTTCCCCTCAAGGAAAAGGCACAGGGGGCGCGGAAAGACGCAAAAAAGCAGGAAGCCGGAAGGAGGCACTTCCTTACGAAGTGCCTCCTTCCAATTTGTGACAGGCCGATTGACCATGCCGGATAGGGATGATATAATTATCCGAACAAACTGGAGTTCGTGGAGCCGCTTGATACAATCAGCAAGAAACGCAAGGTAAAGAACAGCCCAAATAATCTGAGATGTTTGAAAGAGAAGTACGGGTGCTCGAAATTCTAATTGTGGATGAACTGCTGAGGCAACAACTTCCGGGTTCTGAGATGTTGCAGAGGGGCAGGGAGAGCCTTCCCCTTGAGGGGAAGGTGGCGCGGCATCAGCCGCGACGGATGAGGTGGAAAGTCTTGAATCAAACAAATAACCCCAAATTAAAAAGAAATGCACAAAAGCTTCGCCGCGAAATGACGAAGGAGGAGCGACGCC
>CAMNOV010000021.1 GCA_946547105.1 uncultured Clostridia bacterium
CCCACGTATCCAGCTTGGAAGGCTGGTGTTCTACCATTGAACTACACCCGCACGGGCTGTTCAGCCCAAAGATAATACCATAGTACGGCGCTGCTTGTCAACCGTTTTTTATCCTTTTTTTGCCGACGCAGCGGATCTTTTCTCTTCCGGCCGCATACTCCCTCTGCGCAAAAAGATTTTTACAAAAACCCCTTGACAGAATGTGTATCATGTGTTATTGTTCTAATCGCTTAATACATTAACACATTGACACAAGGAGGTGCGTCAGTCATGAATCGGGAATTCCGCAGCGATCTGCCGATCTACACGCAGCTGGTCGGACAGTTCGAACAGGACATCGCCTCCGGAGCGATGCCGCCCGGCGAGCGTCTGCCCTCCGTGCGGGAGCTGGCCGCCGAGCTGGGGGTCAACCCCAACACGGTGCAGCGGGCCCTGCAGGAGCTGGAGCGCGAGGGCCTGGTCTTCGCCCAGCGCACCAACGGGCGCTTCGTTACGGAGGACGTTGCGGCGATCGCACGCTGCAAAAAGACGCTCGGCGAGCGTCAGATCACAGAATTTCTGGCGGCGATGACGCTGCTGGGCTATCGGCGGCAGGAGATCATCGACCTGCTGCAGGAGGAAAAGGAGGAACAAGCATGAGCGCGATTCTTGAATGCCGCAATCTGAGCAAGAGCTTTGGCGGCGTAAAAGCCCTGGACGCGGTGAATCTGAGCATCGAGCCGGGGCGGGTCGTCGGGCTGCTGGGGCCGAACGGCAGCGGCAAGACGACGCTGATCAAGCTGGCCAACGGCCTGTTGACCCCGTCGGCGGGCGAGCTGCTGATCGCCGGGCAGAAGCCCGGGCCGGACACGAAGGCCATCGTTTCCTATCTGCCGGACCGGACCTATCTGCCGGACTGGATGAGCGTGCGGCAGATGCTGGACTTTTTCGACGACTTCTACGCCGATTTCCAGCGGGACAAGGCCATTGAAATGCTCGGCAGGCTCTCCATCGACGAGCGGATGCACCTCGGGCAGATGTCCAAGGGCACGCGCGAGAAGGTGCAGCTGATCCTGGTCATGAGCCGCAACGCCGGTCTCTATCTGCTCGACGAGCCGATCGGCGGCGTCGATCCCGCCACCCGCGATTTTATTCTTGACACGATCATCCGCAATTACAATCCCTCGGCCTCCGTCATCATTTCCACCCACCTGATCGCAGACGTGGAAGCGGTGCTGGACGAAGTGATTTTCATCAACGGCGGCCACATCGTGCTGCAGAAGTCCGTGGACGAGATCCGCGAGGCGCAGGGCAAGAGTGTGGACGCATACTTCCGGGAGGTGTTCAAATGTTAGGTCATCTTTTGAAGCATGAATTCTCCGCCACCGGGCGGCGCATGCTGCCCACGCTGGGCGTGCTGGCGCTGCTGGGCGTGCTGGCCAATCTTTCCATCCGCATGCTGGAATCCGGCGTCGGCGGCACGCTGCTGCGCATCCTGATGGGGCTGTTTGTCGCCGCCTTTTTCATCGGCATGACCGTCGCCTGGGTCATGACCCTGGTGCTGATGATCAGCCGTTTTTACCGCAATCTCCTCAAGGACGAGGGCTATCTGATGTTCACCCTGCCGACGAGCACCCACGCGCTGATCTGGTCGAAGCTGATCGTCTCCACGGTCTGGTTCCTGGCCACCGCGCTGATGATCGGCCTGCTGATGATGCTGACGGTCGCCAATCTGGGCCAGATGAGCGCCGAGGACTTCAACGCCGCCTTCTATGGCATTCGCGACGTGCTGGATATGCTCTATCAGCTCGGCGTGTCCAAGGGCAGCCTGGCGCTGCTGCTGACCGAGCTCGTCGTCGCCTCGGTCGTCACCTGCCTGACCACCTGCCTGCACTTTTATGCGGCGATGGGCCTGGGACAGATGTCTGCCAATCACAAAGGTCTGATGAGCGTGCTGGCCTTCATCGGCATCAGCATTGCCTTCCAGATCCTCGGCTCCACCGTGTTCAGCGGCCTGGTCAAGGCCGGCAGCGTCGACCTCATCGTGCAGTCGATCGAGGACATGGCGCAGAGCGCGCAGGGCGTCGTCCGGGTGGCCAACTCCGGCGTCGGCAGCGCGCTGCTGCTGGAAGTCCTGCAGGGCGCCGTGCTCTACGTCATCACCGCCCTGAGCCTGAACAAAAAGCTGAACCTGGCCTGAGCTGCTTTTTCAAACGCGGAGCGATCCCGGTCGCTCCGCGTTTTTCAGCGTCTTGCATCTTGATATAAAATATGGTAAAGTTAGTTTGTTCGGCTCACGAACAGACAAGAACAACTAAAAGGAGTAAGCACTCATGAAAAAGATCCTTGCTTTGATCCTGGCGCTGGCTATGGTCTTTGCTCTGGCCGCCTGCGGCAGAAGCAGCGTCAACGGCGACGTGACGAGCGTGGAAAAGCCCGCCGACGAACAGCCCGCGGGAACGGTCACGCAGGCCGAAGCGCCCGCGGAGACCGAAGCTGTCGAAGCCACCGAAACGCCCGCCGAGGCGGAGGCCACCGAAGCGCCTGTCGAGACCGGCGAGGCCGCGCAGGAGGGCGCCGGCGACGCGGTCGGTGAGATCGGCGAAGTCACGGAAGAGGGCGCCGGCGACGCGGTCGGCGAGATCGACGGCGACGAGCCCGCGGCCGAAGAGGCGGAGCAGACCGCCGGTACGCGCTATGAAAACGAGAGCCTGGGCATCGGCCTTGTGCTGGACGAAACCTGGACCATCTACAACGACGAGCAGCTGGCCGAGCTGTCCGGCCTGACCGCCGACATGTTCAGCGATGAGAAGTACAAGGACATGATGGAGAATTCCAACAGCTTCACCGACTTCTTCGCCCAGCACAGCAGCGGCGCGACCATCAACGTCATGTTCGAAAATCTCGGCCTGCTCTACGGCACCGTGATGAGCGAAGAGCAGTACCGGACGGCCGCTCTGCAGAACCTGTCCGGCGCTTACGAATCCGCCGGCTTTGAAAACATCGAAATTGTGGAGAACACGGTGGACTTTGCGGGTGCGGAGCGCATCGGCCTGCTCACCTCCTGCACGGTCAATGGCGTCAACTACTACGTCCAGCAGGTCATCATCAAGGCCGGCAACCACATGGGCATCGTCTCCCTGTGCTGCTTCGTGCAAGACGACACGCCGCTGATGGCCTCCTTCTTCTATCCCCTCGGCTGATCCGATCAGATGAAACCCTGCGGAGTCTAAAGGCTCCGCAGGGTTCTTTTTTGAACATTTTGTCAAGTTTGGGCGGCGGCTCTTTCCTTTTTTCCCCGTCTGTGTTAAGATGAATAGCCGGAATGCGGCAATGCCCGCGGAGGAAAGAATGCATGAAAAAGCTCTTTGAGGGTAAGATCCTCACCATACCAAACCTTCTGTCCTGTGTACGCCTGGCGCTGATCCCCTGCTTCGTCTGGACCTATCTGGTCAAGGGAGACCCCCGGATGACGGTGCTGCTCCTGCTGCTGAGCGGACTGACGGATATTGCGGACGGCTTCATCGCCCGCCATTTTCATATGATCAGCAATCTGGGCAAGGTGCTCGATCCGCTGGCCGACAAGCTGACCCAGGGGGCCATGCTGCTGTGCCTGATGAGCCGCTTTCCGCTGATGATGCTGCCCTTCGGGCTGATGGTCGTCAAGGAGATGGTCTCCGTCGGCACGGGACTGGCCGCTATCGACCGCACGGGCGAGGTGCACTCCGCCGGCTGGCACGGCAAGCTGGCCACGGTGCTGCTCTACGCGATGCTGATCGCGCATGTGCTCTGGCCGGAGATCCCCTCCCGGATCAGCCTGGCCTCCATCCTGATCTGCGCGGCGACGATCATCCTGTCCGGCGTCCTCTACGGCGTCGCCAACGTGCGGAAGATCCGCAGCGGCGAGCCGCCGCAATCGAAAGAAGAATAAAAAAACGCTTCCCGGAAGACCGGGAAGCGTTTTTTCATGCCTTGTTTTTCTGCAGACGCGGCAGCCACCAGCTTTTGCCGTAGGCGATGAGCTCGGCCAGCACGCACACGGGAAACGCGGCGAACACGTCCACCGCCGAATGCTGCTTGACAAAGCACACGGCCAGGCAGACCATCACGGCGAAGACCGTCAGCGCCCAGCGCCAGGGCTTCGGCATCAGCTTGTCCTTCCAGACCGTGGACACGACGCCCATCGAATAGGCCACGTGCAGCGAGGGGCAGACGCCGGTGCTGGTATCGAAGGAATAGATGAAGGCCATCGTCTGGGTGAAAACGTTGTCCCGGGCGAAGGTCTCGGGCCGCAGATCCTGCCGGCTGGGCCAGAGGATATAGCAGGCCATGGCCACGACCTGGGTGACGATGATGAATTTCGACAGGCCGCGGAAGCAGTCCGCGTCAAAGAGGAAATAGTACAGCAGCATGCCGAACACATAGAAGTACCAGCCCACATAGAACACGGCGAAATACTCACAGAAGGGGATCATGTCATCCAGCGCGCAGTGCATCGGGCGGCAGGCCTCCGCGGGGATCAGATTCTCGGTGATGAAGTACATGCCAAAATAAAACACCCAGCCCAGCAGCAGCTTGAGATGGGAAAACTGCGGCTCGTTGAGCCGGCTGAAGCGAAAACCGCGATAATCGATGACCGGTCTTTTCATCCGTTCATATCTCCTGTTTGTCGTCTTTCCTGTTTTTCGGATAGTCCCGCTTCGGGATGTTCCGATAGGGCACGACGGTGTGCTCCGGCAGAGCTTCCGCCGTCGCCGTGATCTCGTCCCTCAGATAGCTGCAGATGCGCTCGCGCTCCTCGGCGATCGGCGCCTCCGGCCGGAAGACGGTCGGCTTGCCGATGTAGGCGCTTTTGAGCGCGGGGGCGATGTAGATCGGCACGAAGGGCACGCATTGCCCGGTTTTTTTGTAATAGAAGCGCGCGGTGTCCACGAATTTGTCCTGGAAGGCATAAAGGATGTGGTTGCCGGCCTCGTTTTTCTCCGGGAAGATCACCAGGCTCTCGCCGTCGGCCAGCGCTTCCACGCTCTGGCGGTAGGTCTGGCGCAGGCGGACGTCGTGATAGACCGGGATCGTGTGGGCGTTATTGAACAGGCACACGGCAATCGGCTTGATCAGATGGCTCAGCAGGCGGAAGAAGGGATGCGTCCAGCGCGGCTTGAAGCTCCAGAAATCGGTGAAGGCGTAGTCCGCCACCTCGCTCCAGGTCATCATCTGCCCGGCGCACCAGGTCTCGTGCGGGATATTGAGGCGCAGCTCGCTCAGCAGCGGCCCGGTCATCTGGCTGTGATTGCCCACCAGGATGCAGGCTCCCTCCGGCAGGTTCTCCAGGCCGAAGATCTTCATCCGCGGGAAGAACAGATTGACGAAGAAGTACAGGATCTTGTACATCAGGCTTGTCTTTTTCGGACGCATGGCAATTTCTCCTTTACGCGAAAAGACATTATAGCACCGCGGCGCTGAAAAAGCATGGAAAAATTGTTAAAAAATTTTATGCTTGTCAGAGGGGTCGCGCGAAGAAAATCTGAAAAAGTCTTAAAACCCGGAATTGGGGATGGAAAAGACGAAAGAAACAAGATATAATGAGTCTGATAGATAACAGGATGCATGGGAAAGGATGAAGGATATGAAAAAAACCGTCAGTATTCTGCTTGCGCTGCTGCTCGTCTTCTCGCTGGCTGTCCCCGCCTTTGCGGAAGAAGTGACCGGACCGAAGCCCGTTGTAACCAAAAACCCCACAGGCGAGACCGTGGACGAGGGCGGCTCGGCCACCTTTATCGCCCACGCCGAAAACTACAATGAGATCATCTGGCGCATCGTCAGCAACGATACCACCAACACCATCCAGGCCTCCGACGCGCCGAGCTACTTCGGCTGCCAGGTCTACGGCCTCGGCACCGAGACCCTGGTCATCACCAATATTCCCGCCGAGATGGACGGCTGGCGCGTGGAAGCCATGTTCCGCGGCCCCGGCGGCGTGGAATACTCCTGGGGCGCGCTGATCCGCGTCAACGGCGTCTATGTCAAGGCGCCCACCATCTCCGCCCAGCCGCAGGGCCTGTCCCTGGACGCCGGGGAGACCGGCACGCTGAGCGTCTCCGCCGCCACGGTGGAGGGCACGCTGCACTTCCAGTGGTACTCCAACACCGCCAACTCCAACCAGGCCGGCACTGCCGTTGAAGGCGCCACCGAAGCCAGCTTCACGCCCCCCGAGCAGACCGGCACCACCTATTACTACGTCGAGGTCACGAGCGTGCTGAACGGACGCTCCAGCGACCCCGTGCTCTCCAACGCCGTCGCCGTGACCTACGCCGCCCCTGTGGATCCCGACGCGCCCGTCCCGACGGAGACGCCCGAGCCCACGCCGCCCGCTCCGCTGGTGCCCGTGGTGGACGGGACCGACGAGGACCCCGTGCCCACGCCGAATGCAAGCAAGGACAGCTCCCGCAGCGCCGCTTCCGCACAGGAGCGCGCCAATAACGCGCTGAACATGCTGACGATCGTCGGCGGCGTGCTGGCCGTGGCTGCGATCGTGGGCGGCATCACCGCGCTGATCGTCCGCCGCCGCAGCGACGACGACGAGGACGACGACGAGGAAGAATAAGCGTTCGCACGCAAAAGAAAAGACGGCTTCGGGGCGCCCTCCGCAAGGAAGGTCCCTTGAGCCAGTTGTTACCAGACAGGAAAGACTTAAGACCGGCGTGACCGCTATTTGGTCACGCCGGTTTTGTCTCTTGGTTTTTTGGGGGCAAAATCCGATGCTCGTTATAACTGAGGGCAGGCGCGAGTCTCCACCTCATCCGCCTCGCTAACGCTCGGCACCTTCCCCTCAAGGGGAAGGCTTGATAACTGCACCGTCAAAGGCTTCCCCTTGAGGGGAAGCTGTCAGCCGTAAGGCTGACTGATGAGGTGTCTTTTCGTGCTGTCTTTTTTATTTCCCTTTTCATTGACGCGCGCCTCGCTTCTGCGGTAAGATAAAGAAAAACGACAGGAGGCCGAACCATGCTGACGATCGACTGCGCCGCCGAGCGGCTTTCGCTGCAGCTCAACGGCGTGACCCTGCTATCGCACAGCACCGAGCATCCCTTCGCCACGGCGATACGCCGCGAAAAGAGCTATCAGGCCGACCGCGGCACCGTCAAGGTGACAGCCCGGGTGACGGCGCGCGTCCCGCTGACGGAGCTGCGTCGCGAGGAAGACGGGCGCTTTCTGTTTTCCGCCGAGGGTCATTCCCTGTCCGTCTCGCTGCGCGAGATCGACAGCGGCGCGGAGCTTCAGTTCGCGGGCGAGGAAGGCTGGGCCTATGAGTTCTCGCTCCCGGCAGCGCCCGGCGAGGCCGTGTTCGGCGGCGGCGAGCAGTACCGTCAAGTCAATCTCCGGGGCGAGCGAGTCGTCAACTTCGTCTCCGAGCACATCAAGGCCTCCACGATCGCCGAAAAGGCCTTTCTGCCGCGCTCGCGCTACCGCGAAAAAACGCACAGCGAGATCGGCAGCTATGCGCCGATGCCGGTCTTCGTCACCGACCGCGGCCGCATGATCCTCTTCGACGCGGCAGCCGACGGCGCCTCGGTCTTCGCCGACGAGGCCTTCCTTTTCGGCTTTGACGCCTGCCCGCGCTCGCTGCGCCTCTGGCAGGCCGATTCCTATCCCGCGCTGAACCGCCTGCTGTCCGGAGTGATCCCGAACCGGCAGTACCTGCCGGACTGGTGCCTGGACGGCATGATCCTCGGCGTGCAGGGCGGCACGGAGACCGTTATGAACAAGGCCTTTGCCATGCTGGACGCCGGCGCGAAGATCAGCGGCGTCTGGTGCCAGGACTGGTGCGGAGAAAACCGCACCGTGATGGGCAAGCAGGTCTGGTGGAACTGGGAGGTCGACCGGAAGCTGTACCCCGGTCTGCGCGCCGCCATCCGGAAGCTGAACGCGCGCGGCGTGCGCTTTCTCGGCTACATCAACCCCTATCTGGTCAAGGACAGCCGTCTGTACAATCTGTGCCTCGACGAGGGCTGGCTCATCACCCGTCAGGACGGCAGCGTCTACCACATCAAATCCACCACCTTCGACGCCGGCATGCTCGACCTGACCAATCCCGAGGCCGTGCGCTTCATCAAGGACGTGCTGATCCGGCAGAACATGCTGGAGCTGGGCATGTCCGGCTGGATGGCGGACTTCGGCGAATATCTGCCCGTGGACTGCGTGCTGCACGAGGGCGACCCGAAGGAGCTGCACAATCGCTGGCCGGTGCTCTGGGCGAAGATCAACCGCGAGGCCATCGAGGAATACGGCCGCGGCGACGAGTTCTTCTTCTGCCGCTCGGGCTATCTCGGCGTGCAGGAATACGCGCCCATCCTCTGGAACGGCGACCAGCACACCGACACCACACGCGACTACGGCATGCCCTGCGTCATGCCCGCGAGCTTCTCCCTGGGCTTTTCCGGCGTGCCGCTGGTCCACTGCGACATCGGCGGCTTCTTCTCCTTCCAGAAGCTGCAGCGGGATGAAGAGCTCTTCACCCGCTGGATGGAAATGGCCTGCTTCAGCCTGCTGATGCGCAGCCACGAATCGATCCGCCCCTGGGCCAACGCCCAGTTCGACGCGCCGGAGGTGCTGCCGCACACCGTGCGTCTGACGAAGATCCACGCCGCGCTGCGGCCTTATCTGGAGCGCTGCCTGGCAGACGCCAAAGAGGGCGTGGCCGCGATCCGTCCGGACTTCTGGGAGGCCATGGACTTCGGCGCAAGCCGCGATCCCTACGCTTACTTCCTCGGGGACGAGCTTTTTGTCGCCCCGGTGATCGACCTGCACGTGAACAGCCGCCGGGTCCATCTGCCGGCAGGCGACTGGGTGCATCTGTGGTCGGGCAAGGCCTATGAAGGCGGCAAAGCCCATACCGTGCCCGCGCCGCTCGGGCAGATCCCGGTCTTTTACCGCAGGGACGGTGAATTTGCCGCGCTCTTCGCCTCTCTGAAGGACTGATACAGAAACACAAAACCAAACAATATACAATGGGAGGGAACCGGGATGAAAAAACGATTTGCTTTCCTGGCTTTGCTGCTGGCCGTTCTCCTGCTCGCCGCCTGCGGGCAGCACGAGCACCAGTGGATCGACGCCACCTGCACCGAGCCGGAGACCTGCTCGATCTGCGGCGAGACCCGCGGCGAAGCGCTCGGCCACCGCTGGAAGAGCGGCGGCTGCACCGAGCCGCAGACCTGCGCCCGCTGCGGCGAAACCAGCGGCGAAGCGCCGGGCCATGACTGGCAGCCGGCCACCTGCGCTGCGCCGGAAACCTGCGCCGTCTGCGGCGAGACCCGCGGCGAGCCCGCCGGACACAGCTGGCAGCCGGCCACCTGCACCGCGCCGGAGACCTGCACCGTCTGCGGCGAAACGCAGGGCGAAGCGCTCGGCCATGACGCGGCGCCCGCCGATTACTGGTCGGCCAGCGTCTGCGCCCGCTGCGGCGAGGAGCTCGCCCCGGCGCTGACGCCGGACTTCGTGGCCTACGGGCTGGACGCGCACCTGATCGAGCGGGGCAAGACCTATGATTACTCGACCGTCTGCTATGACGACGAGTCCTTCTCCACGGTCGGCAAGGCCAGCGTCACAAGCTACACCGTCACGCCGGGCGACGGAGAGAAGCTGGAGGTCCGCGAAGGCTACAGCTGGCATATCGTCACCTTCGAAATCGTCTTCGACGACGACAACGCCTATAACTACGGCATTTCTCCCGACATCGCCTACGAGGATTACTACGACATCCGCCATCACGACGATACGATGGACTATGACGACGAAACCGGCCGCAGCAGCTTTGACATCGTTTTCAAGGGCGTGACCTACCGGGGCATCTTCTTCCTGGAAAACAGCTATTCCGGCTGGTCCGGCCACAGCAACACCTGGACCTGCAGCTTCTATCTGCAGCTGCCGGACGGCTATGACGGCGCGGTCGTCGGCCTGATCGACGGTCACAACGACTGGGGGGACGGCGACTACGTCTTCGACCTGGACAACAGCGGCTCCCTCTTCTTCCGTCTGAGCTGATCCCGGCGAAAATAATAAACTCCCGACCCCTGGCGGGGTCGGGAGTTTTTGTATGTTCGGAAGGCTCCGGATCAATAACGGAAGACCTCGAAGCCGAGCATCGTGGCCAGCGCCTCCAGCGCGCGGGCGTGGCGGCCCTTGATCACGGCGAAATGCGGCTCAAAGCCGTCCAGCACGCTCTGCTCGACGATCTCGCGGCTGGGCGAGTCGGTCTTGACCACGATCGAGGTGCCGATGAACTGCTTGGGCTTGTCCAGCGCCTCGCCCTCGGTGATGAAGAAGCGGAAGCTGCCGTCCGGCTCGCGGCCGACGCGGAACACCGTGGCCGCGGGAAAGGCCTCGCAGCCGAAGTCCATCGCCGGACCGATCTTGCGGTTCGGGTGTACGCCGACGACGGCGCCGGTGTCTTTCCTCGCCAGCGAGCAGGCCGCCGCGCCGCAGTGCCAGAAGGTGATCGTGTTCTCCCCCTCGTCGAGCGAGACCGGGTCGCCGAAGAAGACCGGCTCGCCGGACAGCTGCATGCCGATCCACATGCTCAGCGCGCCGTAGATATCGGCCTCGCAGGCGGCGGCCACGCCGTCGTCGTTCAGCAGGCTCAGCACCGTGCAAACCGGGGTGCCGAAGGCCGTGAAGAAGTCCGGCCAGCAGCGGGAGGCCAGCGCGCCGACGCCGTGGGCGGAAACATAGTCGGCATAGGCCTTGTACAGTCTGGCGTGATCCAGGCGGTTATTCTCCGGGGTCTTTTCCAGGCCGCAGGTCGCGCAGCGGGTCTTCTCCAGATAGGCGGCGCATTCCTCGTCCGTATAGCCCTTGGCGGCGTCGATCAGCTCGCGGGCCTCGATGGCCTCCAGCTCCACGCCGAACACGTTCATCAGCTCGCTGTCGAGCGCGCGGCCGAAGCCGAAGCCCTGCGGCGTATGGCCGACGGCGGCCATTTTCAGGCTGCGCATCGCTTTTTTCACACGGGCGGCGGCCAGCACGGACCGCAGCTCCTGCGCGACGCGCTCCTCCTCCGGCGCGCCGAACAGATAAGCGAAGGGCCGGTCGTCAAAGGCGCGCAGGGCGTTGGCGGCGGAATAGGCGCCCGTCAGGGAATTGAGGCGCAGGCGGCCGCCGTCGATCACAGGCTCGCGCAGCGTCCACAGCAGCATCGGGCAGTCAAAACGGCGCAGGACCTCGGACATGTAGGCGGCGTTGGCAAAGGTCAGATTCTGGAAGATGATCAGGTCGGGCTGCTTGCCGTCCAGATAGGCGCGGAGCTTGTCGATGCTCAGCAGCATCTCCTCCGGGCACAGGGTCTCCCCCTCCAGGCTCTTGAGCAGGGCGCAGGAGGCTTCAAAGCGGTCCTGGGCACTTTCAAGATGGAAGGTCGGCACGCCGACGGGAACATAGAGTGCGGTAAAGGAAACGGAAGAATTCATAGGATACCTCCGGAAAAAACTCAAATCAGGATACGGAAACACCGCGAGATATCATACTTCCTTTTTCCTCTTCTGTCAATCGCGCAGGGAACGCAAAAAGAGCCTGTCCCGTCCCCCTTTCTATTGACAAACCGCCTGTGGGGAAGTAAAATTTTAATTCAGTCAGGACTTTTACTATTACAAGCAGGAGGACATTCCATTGACTGACATCAAAGAAGTCTGCAAGGACATTCGCTGCGACATCATGACCTCCATCGGTCATCTGGGCGTCGGCCACATCGGCGGCTGCCTGTCCCTGGTGGAGCTGCTCGCCGTTCTTTATTTTGAAGAGATGAACATCGATCCCGCCGATCCCAAAATGCCCGGACGCGACCGTCTGGTCTGCTCCAAGGGTCACGCCGGCCCCGCCGTGTACGCGACGCTGGCCAATCGCGGCTACTTCCCGCGGGAGGAGCTGCTGACCCTGAACCAGGGCGGTACGCATCTGCCCAGCCACTGCGACATGAATCTCACCACCGGCATCGACATGACCACCGGCTCCCTGGGCCAGGGCTTCAGCTGCGCCGTCGGCGTGGCGCTCGGCTCCAAGCTGGAGCAGGACGGCGCCACCATTTACGCCATCATCGGCGACGGCGAGAGCCAGGAGGGCCAGATCTGGGAGGCCGCCATGTTCGCCGCGGCCAAGAAGCTGGATAACCTCATCGCCTTTACCGACTACAACAAGCTGCAGATCGACGACGAGGTCGCCAAGGTCAACGACATCGCCCCGCTCGACGACAAGTGGGCCGCCTTCGGCTGGAACGTCATCGACGTGGAGGACGGCAACGACGCCGAGCAGGTCCGCGCGGCCGTGCAGCACGCCAAGCTCGGTCTCGGCGGCGGCAAGCCCACCATGGTCATCCTGAACACCAAGAAGGGCTGCGGCGTCAAGTGGATCGAGGATCTGGGCGCTGCCAACCACAACACCAAAATCAGCGAGGAGCAGGCCCGCGCCGCCATCGCCGAGATCAGAGGGGAGGTCTGAACCATGGAAATGAGAGCTGTTTACGCCGAATGCCTCGCGAAGCTGATGACCGAGGACCGTCACGTCTGCGTCCTGGACGCCGACCTTGCCAAGGCCAGCGGCACCCGCAAGCTGTATGAGCAGTTCCCCCGCCAGATGTTTGACTGCGGCGTGGCCGAGCAGAACATGGCCTCCATCGCGGCCGGTCTGTCGAGCTATGGCTTCAAGCCCTGGATCGAGAGCTTCACCCCCTTCGCCACGCGCCGCATCTGCGACCAGATGACGATCTCCATCTCCTACGCCAAGCAGAACGTGAAGATCGTCGGCACCGACCCCGGCGTCTCCGCCGAGCTCAACGGCGGCACGCATATGAGCATGGAGGACGTCGGCGTGGTGCGCTCCATCCCCGGCATGGTCATCTTCGAGCCGGTGGACGATGTGCAGCTGCGCGCCGCCATGCCCGTGCTCAACGCCTATGAGGGTCCGGTCTACATGCGCCTGTTCCGCAAGGAGCTGCCCACCGTCTTCCCCGCGGACTATCAGTTCGATCTCTTCAAGGCCGACACCCTGCGCGAAGGCAAAGATCTGAGCATCTTCGTGTCCGGCTTCCTGACGAAGGACGTGCTGGACGCAGCCGAAAAGCTTGCCGCCGAGGGCATTGACGCCGAGATCGTCAACGTCCACACCATCAAGCCCATCGACCGCGAGACCGTGATTGCCTCCGCCCGCAAGACCGGCGCCGTGCTGACCGTGGAAAACCATAACGTCATTGGCGGCCTGCATTCCGCCGTGCTCGAGGCGCTGGCCGAGGAGCGGATTCCCGTCTGCGCCGTCGGCGTGCCCGACCGCTTCGGCGAAGTGGGCAAGATGCCCTATCTGCGCAAGGTCATGGGCATGACCGAAGAGGACATCATCGCGAAGGCCAAATACGCCCTCAGCCTGAAGTAAAACAAAATCTGAGCTCCGGAGTGAGGAACGCCGTTCCTCACTCCGATCATTGTGAGGGAAACCCCTCAGTCTGGCCTTCGGCCAGCCAGCTCCCCTTTCAGGGGAGCTTATCAGGAAGGAGATTAAAATGAAAATTGCTATCGGCAGCGATAAATCCGGTTTTGTAGCCAAGGAGGCCGTCAAGGCCTGGCTCAGCGAGGCCGGTTTCGATTTTGACGACCTGGGCACCGTGGATCTGGAGCAGGTGCACCCCTACTATCAGGTGGCCTCCGAGGTCGCGCCCCTGGTGCAGAACGGCAGCTACGACCGCGCGATCCTGATCTGCGGCACCGGCGCCGGCATGAGCGTCGTGGCCAACAAGTACAAGGGCGTGTACGCCGTGGCCTGCGAGGGCGTGTATTCGGCCAAGATGGCACGCGCCATCAACAACGCCAACATCCTGTGCATGGGCGGCTGGATCGTCGGCCCGGAGATGGCCGTGGAAATGGCCAAAACCTTCCTCGCCACCGAATGGTGCCAGGATCTGGAGGACTGGCGCGCGGCCAATATGCACAAGTTTGCCAAGCAGCTGAGTGCCATTGAGGACCGGATCTATGGCGAATGAGTTTGTCTACGCCCAACCCGTCAAGATCTGGTTCGGCGAAGGGCAGTTCGCCCGGCTCGGAGAGATCCTCGACGAGCTGCAGCTCAAGCGCTGCGTGATCGCCTGCGGCAGACATTTCGCCCCCGAGGCCGAAGCGCTGATGGAGAAGCTGGACGCCGTCTGCGCCGTTTTCGGCGAGGTGGAGGCCAATCCGCAGCTGTCCGGCATCGCGGAGACCGCGCGGCTTGCCCGCGAGCATGAGGCCGACGCCGTGATCGGCATCGGCGGCGGAAGCTCTCTCGATACCGCCAAGTTCGCCGCCGCCATCGCGCGCGGCGAGGGCGAGGCTGAGGAATACTACCGCAGCACCCGCCCCTTCCCCGCCGAGCGGCTGAGCATGATCGCCGTGCCTACCACGGCCGGCACCGGCAGCGAGGTCACGCAGGTCTCCGTCGTCAGCCATGGCAAAGAAAAGAAGACCATCAACAACCCCGTTTTCATGCCCCGGGTCGCCATCGTCGATCCGCTGCTGAGCGCCAGCGTCCCGCCGCGCACGACCATGAACACGGGTCTTGACGCCCTGGCCCACGCGCTGGAGGGCTACTGGAGCCGCAATCACCAGCCCATTTCCGACCTGATGGCCATCGAGGCCGTGCGCATCATCCTCGCGAACCTCGAGACAGCCTACCGCGACGGCGGCAACCGGGAGGCGCGCAGCCGGATGGCCTACGCCGCGCTCCTGGGCGGACTGAGCTTCGCCCTGCCGAAGACCGCCGCCTCTCACGCCTGCAGCTATCCGCTGTCGGAGGACTATCACCTGCCCCACGGCGAGGCCTGCGCCTTCACGCTGGACAGCCTGGTGCGCATCAACGCCGACGAGCGCCTGGAATACCTCTGCCGCGCCGTCGGGCTGAAGGACACGGAGGAGCTCGCCGCGCGCATCCGCGCGCTCAAGGAGCTGGGCGGTCTGCGCTGCCGGCTCAGCGAGCTGGGCGAGGTCGACCTGGACAAGCTCTGCCGCGACTGCGCCGCCCATCCCCTGATGAACAACAACCCCGTCAAAATGGACGAGGCGAAACTGCGGGAGATGTTTGAAGCGCTGGCATGAAAGAGGATCTCAAGTATACGCTGATGGTCGGCGGGATGATCCTCGCCTGGTCGGTCTACTACGCCGTATCGAAGATCATGGTCAGTCTCACCGGCTCCGCCCTGCTGGCAGGCTTCCTGCTGCGCGCGGCTGCGCTGGTGTTCCTCACGGCGCAGCTGCTGCTGGATAAAAACTTCGCCCGCCTCTTTCACCAGGGCAAGGCCGTGCGGATCCTGGTAACGATCGGCGTGATGGGCTTTCTGCTGGACCTGTTCGCCAACCTCGGCTACCTCCACGGCAGTCTGAGCACCGGCACGGCGCTGCTGAAGACCGACGTGCTGATGGTCAACCTGGCCACCGTCATCCTCTACCGCAAGAAGCTCTATCTGTCCGACTGGCTCGGCACGACGATCATGCTGGCCGGCGTGCTGCTGGTGCTCGGCGTGGATTTCGGCGGGATGCGCTTTGCCGTGACCGACCTGTATTTCCTGCTCAGCGCCGCCTGTGTCACCGTCAACGCCTTCCTCATCAAGCACGCGCAGGAGAAATACCGCGAGGACGCGGACATGATCTCCTATTACAACAACTTCGTGGTGCTGCTGCTGTTCGGCTGCAGCGCCGGACTGAGCGGGCAGATCTCTCCCGAAGCGATGCGCTTCGCGCCGAAGACCTGGGCGCTGATCGCGCTGGGTGGTCTGGCCCAGACGGGCATCTATTTCTTCTATTACCGCAATCTGAAGCATTTTGAGGTCTGGCTTGTGAAGCTGTACCTGCTTCTGATGCCGGTCGTCAGCTGTCTGATCGGCCTCTTCTTCCTCCATGAGGAACTGACAGTCGAAAAGCTGTTCGGCATTCTGGTCGTCCTGTCCGGCGCGGCGGTCATCCTGCTGCGCGCCCGCATCAACCATGAGGGACGACCGCACAGCTGATGCTGTGGTACATTTTTAAAAACGGAGGTTAACGCTATGATCAGTTTGGACGAACTGCGCCGCCGCAATCCGGCGCTGAAGCTTTACAGCGTGTTCGACCCCGCCTTCGCGCCCTACGGCCGCGTGCTGGAGCGCGACACGGAGGCGCTCTGCCGCGCCATGTGCGCGACTCCCCTGCCCGAATCCGGCAACCGCTACGTCGCTTCCCTGCCCGAGCTGGAGGCGCTGCCCCTGTGCGCGCAGCTGTCCGAAAGCGTGTTCGGCGGCATGCCCGTGCAGGCAGGCTTCTGCAACGGCCACGGGCACAGGCTCAACGCCCTGGAGTACCACAAGTGCAGCGAGGTCAATTTCTCGAGCCGCGGTCTGGTGCTGCTGCTGGCGCTGCCCTCGCAGCTGAAGGACGGGCGGCTGGATTCCGGCGACGTGGTCGGCTTCTATCTGCCGCCGCAGGTGCTGGTGGAGATCCACCCACTGGTGCTGCATTTCGCGCCCTGCCGGGTCATTGACGAAGGCTTTGACTGCCTGGTCGTGCTGGAAAAGGACACCAACAGCCCGCTGGAGCGCGTGGACACCGCCGCGCCCGGCGAGCAGAAGCTGCTGTGGATGCGCAACAAGTGGCTCACCTGCCACCCCGATTCGCCCCAGGCGAAAGAAGGCGCATTCGTCGGCATCTCCGGCGAAAACCTCGACCTGCGCATCGGTTGAGGCGAAAACAAAAAAACACCCGCCATTCTGTTGATACAGAATGGCGGGTGTTTTTACGTTCGGAGAAGCTCCGATTATTCCTCGACGAAGGTCTCCCGGATATGCGGACGCATGGACGCATCGATCCGATAGCCGACGTTTTCACGCAGAGAGATATTCTCCCCGCTGCGGATATAGGCCATGGGGACCTCATAGGGATAGACCCCGCGCCGCGAGGGCTGCTCGTCCAGGCAGTCCGGGGCCAGAGAGCCCTGCTGCTTCCAGGTGAAGGAGGAATCGCGGATGCTGAGGTCCCGGATCGGCGACTCCTTTTCGCCGGCGATCATGATCGCGCCCTCGCAGACGACGTTCAGGTGATCCATCCAGACTCCTTCGATCACGCCCGGGACCCGGTCGACCCCGGCCCGGCGCGTGGCCGAGAGGAAGACGGGCTCGCCCTTGCCCCACCAGACGACGACCTCGGAATCCTGCCGGACCCGGTCGCGGTATCGGCGGGTGCTGCCGGAAATATGATGGATCATGATATCGTGGATCCGTCCCCCGTCCCGCGACCAGATGCCGACGCCGCGGGTGCAGTTATCGAGAATGCAGTCGCTCATCGTGACATGGTGGATGTCTCCCCAGGTCTCCGTTCCGATCTTCAGCGCCGAGGAATGGGAGCGCAGGATGCAGCCGGAGATCAGGATGTTGGCGCAGTCGCCGTATTTTCTGGCCATCGGCGCGGTCGCCTTGACGACGATGGCATCGTCGGCGCAGCGGATGACGCAGCCGCGGATGATCACGTTCTGGCAGCAGTCGGGGTCGATCCCGTCGTTATTCGGGCCGCGCTCGTTGTTTTCGATCCGGATCCCCTCGATCAGCACGTCCCGGCAGCCGGCCATATGGAGCGTCCAGAAGGCGGCGTCATAGAAGGTCAGATCTTTTACGGTCAGATCCCGCACATCCTCCAGAAAGCTCAGGCGCGGCCGGAAGCCCCGTACCTTCAGCGGGCTTTCGTGGCTGCCGCCGTCCGCGTCGTCCTCGTAGAAGACCTCCCTGCCGCGGCCGTCGATCCGGCCGAAGCCTGACAGCGTCACGTGCTCGGCGTGCCTGGCGAAGAGGAAGCAGCCGCCCTCCCAGCCGGTATCGCGGTTATCGTCGTCGAAATCGCCCATCCGGTCCGGCAGATCGGCCGGATCAAGGCTGGCGATCAGCTCGGCGCCGCGTTCCAGGTGCAGATCCACGTTCGATTTGAGCTGGATCGTCCCGGACAGATATTTCCCAGCGGGGACGGTGACTCGGCCGCCGCCGGAGGCCGTGCAGGCGTCAATGGCGGCCTGAATGGCCGCGGTGCTGCGCGTGATTCCGTCTGCGACCGCGCCGAAATCCATGATCGAACAGTTCATTTTTCCATCTCCCATGCCTGATTTTTCGGCAGCATCCGGCTCAGCGGTGGAACTCGATGCTGTAGCCGATCTCCCGCTTTTCTCCCGGGGACAGCCGCTCTTCGCAGACCTTCCCGCCGAGCTCCCCGGTAAAGCCCTCGTCGTCCGTGCGGCCGCACCAGGGCTCCAGGCAGACGAAGGGGCCCGCCGCGTTCGCCCAGACCGCGAGAATCGGGAATTCCTCGCAGCGCAGCGTGACCCAGGGGCGGCGGTCTGGCCGGATAAGCTGTACCGCGGAGACCTGCCTGTTCTCAAAGATCCAGGTCTCCGGCAGGCTCGGCGCATAGGGCGCAAGAGAGTCCCGCAGCGTCAGCTCGTGAAGCTCTCCGGGAACGGCGAAGCCCGCGGGGTCGGCGCTGATGTAGCGCAGGCTGCTTTGCCCGGGGAAGCCGATGAAGCAGTCCTCTTTCCTCGTGCCTTCCGGCGGCAGGAAGCCGGGATGCCCGCCGATGGCGAAGTACATGGTCTCCGCGCCGGTGTTGCAGATCTCCCAGCCGATATGCAGCAGGCGGGGATTCTCCCGGTCCAGCCGGTGCCGCACCAGCAGACGGAAATCGAAGGGATAGATCCGCCGGGTCTGCTCCGTGGAACAGAGCATGTGGCACAGCTCCGCGGGCGTCTCTTCCGTGCACACGAAATCCAGATCCCTCGCGAAGCCGTGCTGGGTCTTCATCTCATATTCTCTGCCCTTGTGACGGTATTTCCCGTCTATCACCCTTCCCACGAAGGGGAAGAGGATAGGCGCATGGCGGTTCCAGATCGCGGGGTCGGCGCCCCAGAGGCGCTCGCAGCCCAGCTCCCGGTCCCAGACGCGGCTCAGCTCCGCGCCTTTGTCGGCGATCGCGATGGAGAGCGCTTCCGTTTCCAGAATATGCATATGATCTCCTTTCCGGATCCTCTGTGTCTGTCGATCCGAAACAGTTTTTTCCCTGTATGAAAGGCTTTCAAGCCTCGATTATGCCGCCGGTACCAGATCCACGACCTCGAAGCGGCAGTGCTCCTCCGTGCGAAACGGCAGCCGCCAGCCGCTGGCCCCGGCGCTGACATAGAGCTTCGCGCCTCTCGGGTATTCATACTCGCCGTAGGTCGGCGTGAACAGCGGGTAGAGCAGCTTCAGCGGGAAAAACTGACCGGCGTGCGTATGGCCGGACAGCTGCAGGTCCGCGCCGAGCGCCAGGTGCTCCCGGATGCTCACCGGCTGATGATCGGCGACAAGGAAAAAGCCGCCCGTGTCGGGCTTTGTCACCGCCCTGCGCTGTGACAGGTCGGCCATATCCTCCCGCCCGAGCAGCAGCAGATCCGGCGCCAGGCTCACGAATTCATCGCGCAGAATCGTGATCCCATTGCGCTCGATCGCGCTCAGCAGCTCCTCGCGGCTGTAGTCGATGCCGTCCGGCATATACTCCGGGTGCTGGACAAGCTCGTGGTTGCCGTCAATGTAATAGACCGGCACACCGAGCGCGCCAAAGAGGCGGTAGGTCTCCTCCATCTCGGCCTTCGTGGTGTAATCGTCCGTGACGTCGCCGCCGAGAATGACAAAATCCGGGTGCTCCGCGCCGATCTTCTCGACGGTGCGGCGCGTTATGTCAAAGCTCTGCGAGCTCCCGACGTGCAGATCGGAGACGAAGACGATCCGGTGCGTCTCGGTGAGCTTCGGTGAAGAAAAGCTGTGGTACTCCGGCGTGACGATCTGCATGTTGACGGTGCCGTAGAGGAAAAACGCCGCACCGAGAAGGAGGCTGGCCCGCCGCAGGTGACGGAAGCTGCGCTCCCCGTGCCAGATGAGCAGCGTCAGAAGATCGGCCGCGGCGTCGGGCAGCAGAACGGCGTAAATCACCGTCAGCAGCGGCTGGACCGGGCGCAGAAACACCGGCCCCGCCATGACAAGCAGAGCGAAGGCAACGGCGATCAGCGCCTTCGCCGCGATGAGGACGAGACGAAGCGCCCATCTGACCGGCTGTTTGGTCGTAAAAAACTGTACGGCCGTCAGCACCGCCTGGACGATGATAAACAGCGCGATCCACATGCCAAAGGTTTTCATTCGCTCACTCCTCGATTCTTCTGTCCCGAAAGCCGCCGATGCTCAGCCTCACGCGATCCTGGCCCCTGCAGAACTCTTTCGCCCGCAGTTTTTTGATCCGCTTTGGCGATTTTGTCTGCACCGTCAGCTGTTTAATTATACCCTGTGGACCGTCAAATGCCAATAGCTTTTGAAAGCAGCCGGCATACGCTGCCGAAACGAGCAAAATCTGTGCAAAAGGCGGGGCCCCTGGGGCGCTCCCTGTGATTCGCGCTACCCGTGCTGCTTTTCCCGGTACTCGTTCGGCGTGAGGCCGACATATTTCTTGAACACCCGCGAAAAATGCGCGGGTGAAGAAAACGCAAGATAGTCCCCGATGGCCGCGGCACTGCGGTCGGTATAGCGGAGGAGGCGCTTGGCCTCCTCCGTTTTCTGCTGGAGGATAAAGTCGTTGAGCTTGATCCCGGTCTCGCTGTGAAATTTCGTGGACAGATAGGACCGGCCCATAAACAGCGACTGCGCCAGCGCCTCCGTGGAGATCGGCTCGGATAAATGGTGCTGCACGTAATTGGCCACCGCCACAGCCAGCTTTCCCGGGTGCTCGCCCAGATGCAGGCGCTCGACATGCTCGGTAAACTCCAGCACCATGTGGTATTGGAGATTGGTGATCTTCTCCGGCGTGTCCAGGCGCTCGCAGCTTTGTATGTAGGAATCGCTGAGGGAAAAGGCGTCGTCCACGTCCAGCCCGCCCCGGATGGCCGCCCGGGAGCAGAGCGTCGCCGTGACGATAAACGTGTTTTTCATCTGCCGCAGGTGCTCCGGCGCCAGGATGCCGCCGCGCACGGCGGGCGCGCGCTCCATCCAGGTGTGCAGCGCCGCGGTGTCCCCCTTGCGCACGATGCGCAGGATCGCCTGCTCCTGACTGTAGCTGTTGTGCGGCAGCGCAGGCTGTGCCTGCGGGCCGTCCTTTTGCATGATCTGAGATGCGCGGATCGTATCAAGGCTCTCCTGCTCGTCGGTGGCGATGGTCAGATCCCGCAGCTCCAGCTTCTCGCTGTTGACCATATAGTTGATGGAGCAGAGCATCAGCAGCAGGCTTTCCACCGGCATGTTGACGATGGCCTTCATGCTGCGGCCAAATTCCTCTGCCTCCTCCTTGTTCAGTCCCATGCGAAAGGCAAATTCCCGCAGCTCCTGGCCGGAGGCGGGAAGCTGCCGGGTCGGGCCGACGATGAAGCGGATCTCGCCGGCGCGGAGGACGCCGTAATAGTAGAAATGCTCCGTCAGACAGTAGCCGACATGATCGGAAATCCGCCAAAGCTGCTCCCTGCACAGCAGCATGGGGTCACGGATCAGCGTGACCGGAGAGTGGAAGCAAATCCTCTCCTCTCCCTTGTAGACGCGGACCGGGATCCCCGACAGATTTGCGGTGATCCGGCACAGATAGTCAAAGTCCGTACGCATCGGTCAGCCTCCTTTCACGTTCAAACAAATTATAATAGAATCCGAACAAATCTGCAAGGACAAACAGAGTGGGATTTGCTATACTGAATCCATCGAAAACGATAAGGAGTGCCGTCATGAAAAAATTGAAAAATCAACTGGGAAAACTCGCGCAGAGGATCATCGACAGGGCCATGGGAAACGGCCTGATGCAGGAGGAGACCTCGGCGGACGGCGAGCGCTATATGACGCCTGGGATCGGAGAACTCATTCGGCAAGCGGGAGCCGAGGGCTGCGTGCTGCTGAAAAACGACGGCGCGCTGCCGCTGAACAAAGAAAAGGAAGTGGCCGTGTTCGGCCGCTGCCAGCTGGATTGGTTCTACGTGGGCTACGGCAGCGGCGGCGATGTGAACGCGCCCTACCATGTGGACCTGGTCGACGGCCTGCGCAATGCCGGGCTGGCTCTCAACGCCGAGGTGCTGAACGCCTATGAGACCTGGACGCGGCAGGAGGACAACATGGCCGACCACGGCTGGTGGGGCCACTGGCCGATGAACTACCCCGAGATGCCGCTGGAGGCCGCGCTGGTGCAAAAGGCCGCGCAGACCGCAGAGACCGCGCTGGTGGTGATCGGCCGCGCCGCGGGAGAAGACCGGGAGAATACTCTCACCAAGGGAAGCTTCTACCTGACCGACGAGGAGCGGGCCATGCTGGATACGGTCACCGCCGCGTTTTCCAGGGTCGCGGTGCTGCTGAACATCGGCAATATCATGGACATGGCCTGGACGGAGGCATACGGGGACAAGCTCTCCGCTTTGATGATCGTCTGGCAGAGCGGCATGGAGAGCGGAAACGCCGTGGCGGACGTGCTCACCGGGGCGGTCACGCCATGCGGCAAGCTCAGCGATACCATCGCCCGCCGCTATGAGGATTACCCCAGCAGCGCGAACTTCGGCGGGAAAGATTTCAACGACTACGCCGAAGGCATCTATGTGGGCTATCGGTACTTCGACCGGCATCCCGACAAGGCGCTCTATCCCTTCGGATTCGGCCTGAGCTACACAAGCTTTGCTCTGAAAGCCGAGAGCCTGCGGCGCGTTGGGAACGAGACGGAAGCCGTGGTCACTGTCACCAACACCGGGACGCTGCCCGGCAAAGAAGTCGTGCAGCTCTGGTGCCAGGCGCCGACGGGACGGCTGAACAAGCCCCTGCGGGTGCTCGCGGCCTTCGGAAAGACAAAAACCCTCGCCCCCGGTGAGAGTGAGACCCTGACGCTGCGCTGTGACGACAAGTGCCTGGCCTCCTACGACGAGGACAGCAGCCGCTTTGTGTTGGAGAGCGGTGAATACCGCTTCACGGCCAATGACGCGGCGGCGGGCCGCCTCACCCTTGACGAGGAAGTCACCGTAGAGCAATGCGAAAAGCTCTGCAAAACCAGCGCAGAGCTGCGTGCGCGGATCCTCGGCCGTCTGCCGAAAGCCATCCCTGTCACCGGCATTCGGCGCTATTCGCTCGATGATGTCAAAAGCGGGAAGATCACGCTGGACAACTTCATCGCCCGGCTGAGTGACGAAGAGCTGGAAGCCCTCAGCCGGGGTCACGGCATGATGGGAAGCAGTCTCGGCGTGGCGGGCAACGCGGGCGCCTTCGGCGGCGTGATTGAGAGCCTGCGACAAAAGGGCGTGAGGCCGATCATCACCTCCGACGGCCCTGCGGGGCTTCGACTGAAGAAGTACTGTGCGCTGCAGCCCTGCGGCACGGCCCTGGCTTGCACCTGGAACACGGAATTGATCGAGGCCCTCTCCGCCAAGGTGGGCGAGGAGATGATCCACTACGGCGTGGACGTGCAGCTCGCCCCGGGGATGAACATCCAACGCAATCCGCTCTGCGGCCGCAACTTTGAGTACTTCTCCGAAGACCCGCTGCTCTCCGGCAAAATGGCGGCTGCCACGGTGCGCGGCGTGCAGAGCAAGGGCAAGGCCGCCTGCCCCAAGCACTTTGCCTGCAACAACCAGGAGACCAACCGCAACCGCAACGATTCCCGCGTCTCCGAGCGGGCGCTGCGGGAGATCTATCTGAGAAACTTCGAAATCGTGGTCAAGGAGGCAAAGCCCCTCACCATCATGACCAGCTACAACAAGGTCAACGGCGTGTGGAGCCACTACAACTACGATCTGGTCACGACCGTTCTGCGCGGCGAGTGGGGCTTCACCGGCTGCGTCGTTACCGACTGGTGGATGCGGAAATCCAAAAGCCCGGAGTTCCCGAAGCTCAGGAATAACGCCTACCGTGTCCGTGCCCAGGTGGACGTGCTGATGCCGGGCGACATTGGGCATCTGGCAAAGCAGTACAAGTCCGACGGCAGTCTGCTGGAGACTTTGGAGCAACCGGAGGGCATCGCCCGCGCCGAGCTGCAGCGCACAGCGAAAACCGTGCTGACCCTTGCCCTGCGGCTGAACAAGAGATAAAAGAGAGGGAGAGAAAAATGGAAAAGCTGTTTGAAAGACTTCCCGCAAGCCGGATCCGCTCCGAGAGCGTGACCGGCAGAGAAAAATGGCTGGGCTACCTGCTGGGTCCGGCCGGCGCGCTGCTCTTAAACGCGGTGCTGGCCACCTATCTGAACGTCTACTATACGGACGTTCTGAACCTGACGCCCATGTGGGGCGGCATGTTCCTGACGATCTTCCCCATCGTCTCCAAGGTCATCGACGCTGTGACCAACGTGGTCATGGGCCAGATCATCGACCGCACCAGGACGAAGGAGGGCAAGGCCCGCCCCTGGCTGCTCGTTTCGGCGCCGCTGATCACAATCACGGCGATCCTGCTCTTTACCGTGCCGGAATCCAATCCCACGGTCAAGGCGATCTGGATCATGGTCTCCTACAACCTCTTCTATTCCTTCGCCTACACCATCTTCAACATGAGCCACAACCTGATGGTGCCGCTGAGTACCCGCGACACCACGGCGCGGGGCGGGCTGTCGGTCTTCAACCAGATCACCACTATCATGATGAGCGGCATCCTGGTGGCGCTGGTCTTCCCCATGGTCATCATGCCGGCCATCGGCGTGGACAAGGGAAAGTGGATCACCCTGATGACCATCCTCTCCATTTTTGCTCTGCCTCTGACCTTGATGGAGTATTTCTTCACCAAGGAGCGCGTGACGGCGGAGGAAGACGCCGCCGGTGCCAAAAACGATCTGAGCCTGCGCGAGCAGATGAAGATCCTGTTCACCGATAAATACATGCTCCTCATGTACGCGTATTTTCTCATCTCCACGACAGGGACGATGTTCAAAAACCTGGCGCTTGTCTATTACTGCAACTATGTCCTCGGCACCTATAACGACGGGATCACCCAGATGCTGGTCTCCGTCATCGGCGGCGTTCCCATGGGCATCGGCATCTTTGCCGTGTGGCCGCTGGCGAAAAAATTCGGCAAGCGGAACGTGACGATGATCGGCTTTGTGATCTATGCCGTCGGCAGCCTGATCTGCTGGCTGTTCTCACGGAATCTGGTCATGGTCCTCGTGGGTCAGTTCATCAAAAACATCGGCGGCCTTCCCAGCGCTTACGTCTTTATGGCGCTTTTTGCCGACTGTCTGGATCATCTGGAATGGAAGACGGATCTCCGTGTGGACGGCGCGGCGATGAGCATCTATAACATCATCGCGGTGGCTATGGTGGGTGTGGTGACGGGGCTTTTCAACTGGATGCTGGCGCTGACCGGTTATGTGGCGCCCATCAGTGCAAACAGCGTTTCGGAGGCCTCCTCCCGCCTGGCCGCCGGCGGCCTGACCCCGCAACTGGCGCTGGAGTCTCTGAAGCCCGCGGCCGACGGCGTGCTCACGGTTGCGGTGCAGCAGTCGGCCTCCGTCAACAATGCGATCACCTTCTCCTTCGTCGGGCTCGAGGTGTTCACCGGCCTGATCCTCGCGGCAATATTGCTGTTCGTGGACGTGGAAAAGCGGATCGGGAAAGAGCAGGAAGAGATCAAGGCCCGGAGGGAGCAGGCATGAGAGCGATCCGACTGAAAACAGAATATCTGGCAGATCCCGTCGGGATCGACATGCGGCGGCCCCGCCTGACGTGGAATTGTGAGGGCGGCGTAAAGCAGACCGCTTACCAGATCGTCACGGAAAGCTGGGACAGCGGCAAGGTGGAGAGCTCGTCCATGCACGCGGCTTATCCGCTGCCGCTGCACAGCCGCGAGCGGGTAAACTGGAAGCTTCGCCTCTGGGATGAAAACGACGAGCCCAGCGAGTGGAGCGGGGCCTTCTTCGAGATGGGCCTTCTCGAAAAAACCGACTGGACAGCCAAATGGATAACCGGAGATTACAAGGTCAACAAGAAAGAGCGCTATCCGGTCGACTGCTTCCGCAAGGCCTTTCCGGTCAAAAAAGCAGTCCGCCGGGCGCGGCTGTATATCACCGCCTGCGGGCTCTATGAAGCAAAGCTCAACGGCGAAAGGGTCGGCAGCTTTTGCCTCGCCCCGGGACATACGGACTATCGCAAGCGGGTGCAGGTCCAGACCTACGACGTGACCGATATGCTCCAAACAGGCGAAAATGAACTCACCGTGCAGCTGGCCGACGGCTGGTACCGCGGCAGCTGCGGCGCCTGGGGCATCACCAACCAGTACGGCACGGAGACGAAGCTGCTGGCGCAGCTGGAATACGAGTATGAAAGCGGTCTGCGGGAGACCGTGACAAGCGACGGCAGCTGGCAGTGGTCGAACGACGGCCCCATCCGCTTTGCCGACAACAAGGACGGCGAGATCGTGGAGGCTTTCCGCACGCCCTTCTATCGGGGCAAGGCAAAGGAGACGAGCCATCCGGTCGTGCCGACGGCGACCAATAACATCCCGGTTACGGAACATGAACGCTTTCATCCCGTCATCACCACCGCGCCCAACGGCAAGAAGCTGCTGGACTTCGGGCAAAACCTGGCGGGAACTGTGGCCTTCACGGTGAACGCCTGCGTCGGGCAGCGGATGCTGTGGCGCTTCGGCGAGATGCTGGACGGAGACGGCAACCTGACGCTCCAAAACATCCAATGCGTGGGCAAAAAGAAGACCTCCCCCTTACAGCAGATCGACTACACCTGCGGGGAAGGCCGGAACGAATATAAGACCGCCTTTGCCGTTTTCGGCTTCCGCTATGCGGAGGTGGAGACGGACGTGGAACTGCTGCCGGAGAACGTCGAAGCCATCGCCGTCTATTCCGATATGCGGGAAACCGGGCGCTTTGAAAGCTCCAACGAGCTCCTGAACCGCTTCGTGGAGGCCACCAGATGGTCCACCAAATCCAACTCCCTGGATATTCCCACCGACTGCCCCACCCGGGAGCGCCACGGCTGGACCGGCGACGCGCAGATCTTTTTCGAGACGGCGTCCTATCTCTTTGACTACGCGGCCTTCTCGCGGAAGTACCTGCGGGACGTGTACGACTGGCAGAAGCGCGACGGCCGCCTGCCCCAGATCGCGCCCTACGGCGGCGTGGACTTTTACATGTGGACGATGAACGGCTCCGTGGGCTGGTCGGACATCGGGATCCTGCTGCCCTACCGCTTCCGGAAAAAGTACGGGGATGAGCAGATCCTTTTGGAATACTATGATCGCATGAAGAAATACGCCGCCTTTATGATCCGGCGCGTCTCCCCGGACGGCGTCGTGCGCAAGGGACAGAGCTACGGCGAGTGGGCAGAACCCGCGGACGTGAAGCCCAACGACTGGAAGGACATGGTGCTGCCCCATCCCGAGGTCAGCACCGCCTACACCGCCTATGTGCTGCGCTGCCTGGCAGAGATCGCGGAAGAGCTGCAGCATCCGGCGGACGCGGCAAACTACCGCGCCGTCTCGGAGAAATGCAAGGCCGCCTATCAGAAGGAATTCGGGAAAGCTCTCGATACCGACCGACAGGCCCAGCTGGTGCGGCCGCTGGCCTTTGGGCTTTTGAACGAGGAGCAGACCGCCTTTGCCGAAAAGCGCCTCATCGAGGCGCTCGAGCATTACGGCTGGCGGCTGGGTACGGGCTTTCTCTCCACGCCGCTGATCCTGGACGTGCTCGCGGAGATCGACATTGAGGCGGCCTACCGGCTGCTGGAAAACGAGGAGATGCCCGGCTGGCTCTTCATGCCGAAGGCGGGAGCGACGACCATCTGGGAGAGCTGGGAGGGCACCGAGGCCCAGGGCGGCATCGCGAGTCTCAACCACTACTCGAAGGGTGCGGCGGTCGAATGGCTGTTCCAGACCATGTGCGGCATCCGGGTGGACGGCGAGAATCATTTCACCATCGCCCCGCGCCCGGGCGGACATTTCCGCTTTGCCAAAGCAAGCTATGACAGCGTCTATGGCACGGTGGAGAGCGGCTGGGAGCGAAAGAACGGCGAAACCGTTTATTCGGTTTCCGTTCCGGCCAACTGCACGGCCACGCTGATCCTCGGTGAAGGATCCCGGGATCTTGCCCCCGGAACCAATCAGTTCGTTGACCTTGAAGGATAGCTTGCAAACTACCGCGAAAATAATACACGATAGTTTACAGGTTTCGTCCGTGTCGCGAAGACACACGACACTCTGCCCTTACGCCGTTTTCTGCGCCTGCATAAGACGAAGAGGTGGTTGGTATTCCGGTTTGCGAACGGCACGGAAATAAGATAGAAGCAAATATTGACACGGTGTCAGAATGATGATATCATATATTCTGACATCGTGTCATTTTTGTTTGAAAGGGTGTGTCAACGTGAAAAAGAATACAGGAGCGCAGCTGGCGCTGTACCCCTCTCCGGTAATCGTGGTGGGAGCGATGGTAGACGGCAAGCCGAACTGGACCCTGGTGGCCCACGCGGGCG